>CAZZMQ010000022.1:0-10501 GCA_964655365.1 uncultured Dehalococcoidia bacterium
CTCTTGCACAGCATTCGGCGCACTATTATTAAGATATTTGGTCAAGTCCTGAGGTCGCGTAACAGATACTGGAAGATACAATACACCTGGATAGTGTTCTTCGTACCATGCGGCCATGTTTCCTCCCCAGCTTTCTGGATTTACAACCATAACAAGGCGATTGTCAAGGTTTCCGATACCAGCATCGTCTGCTGAAACTCGCTCGCCTGCAACAGAAGGTTCGCCCGATCGCGCGTCTCTACCCCTTCTTCCTCCGCAACCTGTTCCGCCGCGCTGCCAGGGTCACCATCGCTCTCCGTCTCCTCCTCCTCCGACTCCACATCCGCCGGCTCGGCGGTCTCTGCCGCCGGTGTAGCCGTAGCCACGGGGGCACTGTCCTGCACACTGCCGTCGCCACCATCATCCTCAGCCGGTGGTCCGTCGTCGGCCTCGGCCACGTTATCCGTAGCGACATCGTCGACCGGCACTCTCGGGTTAGTCTCCGTACGCGCTGCCCGCCTATCGTCGTCGCCGTTGCTGCACGCGCTGACAAGCAGCCCGAGCACCAATAGAACACTAAAAATGTAGGTGCCTACTCGGATCGTCCAGACTCCAATCTGTGCTTGGAGCCTATTACGCACCTGTGCCTCAGCCCATCTTGCACAGTACCCCCATGTGATTGCAGGTCACCACATTGCAGAGCTAGACGAACGACAGTGCGGCCGGTTCCCTCACAAGGCGGCTTGTGGTGTCCCAGCCCACCACGTCCTGCCCCGAATCTCGTGTAGCCTCTTCGCGCTGTTGGGCATCTAACCCTGGACCCCGAGCTACCTCAGCATGCGCGACGCGCCCACGCGATCTGAAGGAGCACTTCGATATGGAAGACTGGATCATCGGCAGCGAACCCAGCAAACGCTACCCACTCTGGACGCGAGCCAACGTTGGCGAGGTTTTTCCTGACCCTGTAGCACCACTTTCCTTCAGCTTGATGATGCGTCAAGAGGTCGAGTATGCCTGGCGCGACGCACTCGTCAGGGTGGGCGCGTTCACCCATGACGAGTTCGCCAATGACGCCATGGAAACCCTCGGTGTCTTCGGCGGCTACGCCTACCTCAACGCCTCGCTCACTCGCATCCTCGGGGAGCGTAGTCCGGGCATGACCGCCCAGGACATGGACAACCTCTTTTTCGGAGCGCAACCAGGAATCCCGCCATACGTCGCCGATGATGGCGATCACAATGAGGAACGCACCGCCAATATCGGCGCCACCTTCCAGTGGGTCATGTCGACGTCGAAAATCGACTTCGCGCTGACCAGCGCCACTCGCATGAACGAGATTCATCGGCAACGGCCAAACTTCGACACCATGACCAACACTGAGCTCTGGGCGTACGCCGAGGACCTCATGCTCTCCAAGTTCCGCCAACTCTTCATGGAGCACATCTACGTCACCCTTTTAAGCCCCGTCCCTGTCGGTGCGCTGACGCAGATCTGCGACGCCGTCGGCCGACCTGCCGACACCATGAAGATCATCTCCGGGGTCGGGGACGTCGAATCGGCAGCTCCCGCCATGGCGATGTGGCACCTTGGTCGACGAGTCGCGGCCGAACCAGCCTTGATGGCCGCTTTCGACGCCGGGCTCGAAGGCTTACTCAAGCGCCTGCACGAGGCGGGACCAGTGGCCAACGCGTTTCTCGCCGAATTCGATAAGTTCCTGGACGAATATGGCTGCCGCGGCCCAAACGAGTGGGAGATGAGCAACCATACCTGGGAGACTCGCCCCATCCTCGCGCTCGCCGCCATCGATCGTATGCGTCTCAGCGACGAAAAGGCTGCGCCTGAGCAAAACCACGCCGCTATCGCCACCGAGCGGTCCCGCATAATCGAAGAAATAGCCGCATTGCTCCCTAATGACCCTGAATCTCGAGGTACCTTCCTGGCCGCGGCGAACGCATCTGCCCTGTTCAATGCTGGACGAGAGCGTACGAAGACGAATTGCATCAAGCTCGTTCACGAGGTCCGTGTCGCCATGCACACCATCGGCCAGCGTGTCGTCGCCGACGGCCATTGCGATGAAAGCGGCGACTTTGGACTGCTCCTCGATACCGAAATCGAAGACTGGATCGTCGATCCAGTTCCCTTCAAAGGCACTATGGCCCACCGCCGCGCACTCTTCGCTAAGTACGCTGCCTTGCAGGAGCCCTTCGTCTTCTACGGCATCCAGCCCGATGTCACCACTTGGACAGCGCGTGCGGATGTTCAAGTAGACAAAGTCGCCGTCGGAGATGTTCTCCCTGGCTTCCCGGGCTGCCCGGGTACCGTCACCGGTACCGCTCGTGGCATCATGAACCCCATTGACCCGACCGCACTCGGCCCCGGCGAGATTCTCATCGCCCCCATTACTGATCCGTCCTGGACACCGCTTTTTGTTTCGGCCGGCGGCGTCATTGTTGACGTCGGGGCGACACAGAGTCATGCAATGATCGTTAGCCGAGAACTGGGCATTCCTTGTGTCCCATCGGTCACCAACGCCACCCGCCGCATCCCGGACGGGACCACGGTCGAGATCAATGGTGACACGGGTAAGGTCACTATCCTCGCCCTCCCTTGACCTTGTTCTAGCCTTGGTCTATCTGAAGCTTAGTCGGCAGAACGAGCGGAGCTAGACGATGACGGAAGGGGACGATCGAATAAGGATCGTCGGCTTCGATGACCCGTTGCCGGACGAAGTCGATCGACACGCCTTGCTTGGAGGCAAGGGGGCGGGGCTCATCACCATGACCCAGCTCGGGCTTCCCGTTCCCCCAGGCTTCGTAATTACCACCAATGTCTGCCGCCAATACCTAAACACCGGCTGGCCATCTGAACTCGATGCCGAAATCGAGTATCAGCTCGCTCTGCTCGCCAACCGTCTCCAACTCGGATGGGGCGACCCTTCCGCGCCATTGATCGTCTCCGTCCGCTCTGGCGCGCCCATCTCCATGCCCGGCATGATGGACACCCTACTCAACATTGGCCTCACCCCGGCAGCACGCGAAACGCTCGCTGCGCAGAGCGGCGACCAACGCTTTGCTGCCGACACCTGGCTGCGCTTCTGCCGTACGTATGCCACGACAGTGCTCGAATTCGACGCCAGAACCGTGAACGCCTTGACCCAGTCGGACGGCAGCCCGGGCGGGCTCCTCGCCGCCGCCGACTGCCTGATCAGTCACGCCGACAAACAAGGAAAACCCATCCCACAAACCGTCTCCGAGCAGCTACACGGCGCCATCGAAACCATTTTCCGCTCCTGGAACTCACCCCGTGCCAAGATCTTCCGTGACCACGAGGGAATCCCCAACGACCTCGCCACCGCCGTCACCGTCCAATCCATGGTCTTCGGTAACCTCGGCGACCGCTCCGGCTCCGGCGTCATCTTCACCCGCGACCCCACCACCGGCGAAGCCCGTCCCTTCGGGGACTACCTCGCCCGCGCCCAGGGCGAGGACGTCGTCGCCGGCACACACGCCGTACACAGCCTTGACGCGCTGCGAGATCAGTTGCCCGCCGTCCACACTCATCTGCTCAGAGCACTGGCCCAACTGGAGACCCATTATCGCGACATGTGCGAAGTCGAATTCACCATCAGCGACGCTCAGCTTTTCCTCCTACAAACGCGCATTGGTCGCCGCAGCCCACTCGCCGCCGTGCGCATCGCTGTTGCCATGGCTGAGCACACCGAATTCCCACTTACCCGTGCCGAAGCTGTAGCTCGCATCGGGCAGGACGAACTTCACAAACTCGCAACCGCTGGACGCGTCAACCCTGGCGCACAAGTACTCGCCACCGGCCTAGCGGCCTCGCCCGGCATCGGCGTCGGCATCCTCTGCACCAACCCCGATCGCGCCGCTGAACTCAATACTCAGGACCACGCTGTCGTGCTCGCCCGCAACGAAACCTCGCCCGCCGACGTTCACGGAATCGTCGGCGCCGCTGCGCTCGTGACCACCCACGGCGGCGTCGCCAGCCACGCAGCCGTCGTCGCGCGCAGCTGGGCCATTCCCACCGTCACCAGCCTGGAAGGCGCCAAGGTAGTCGACGGGGCTCTCCAAGTCGGCGACACCCAGATCGCGGAAGGAGAAACCATCACCGTCGACGGCGGCACCGGCACCATCTACCTCGGCAATCAGCGCGAAGCTACTGCAATCGACGTCCCCGAAGCACGCCTAATTCGCGAATGGGGCGTCGAGTTAGGCCTTGAACCTGGTCAGTCCCTGCAAGAACGGCACCGGCGCACGATCGCAGCCGACATCAGCCTGCTGCAACTTGTACGCTTCGTTCAGCTCAAGGGGCTCTGCCGAGTCGAGCGCGCCTCCCACGGGCTGAATGCGCCCCCTGACACCCTCGACACCCTAATCGAAGCTAACCCCAACCTCTTCAATGACACCGACCGTGGCTTGATGGTCGCCCCAGCTGGTCGAGCCTGGCTCCTGGAACAGATGGAGCAGGAGCGCGCCGGAGTCGATGCTGGCGCTGTGCTTGCCCTCTACCGGCGCTTCGATGAACTCAACGGCATCTTCAAGGACGGCATTAGCGGATGGCAAACGTCCCCCGATCCCGAAGCCGCTCGACCAACCTTGGTCAATACCATCACCGCTATCCACGCGAACCTGATCCCGCTGATTGGCGAAGTCGCTGACCAACTTCCCCGTCTCCGTTCGTTCGCCGACCACTTCGAAAACGCCTTGGGCGCCATCCGTAACGGCGATGACTCGATGATCGCCTCCCCACTCAAAGACAGCTATCACACCAGCTGGTTCGAGTTGCATGAAGAACTCATCGCCCTCGCCAACCTCGACCGCGCCACTGAAGAGATGAACAGACCCAGTACATAGACGGTCATCGACACCCGCATGTGCACGCGAACGATACGAGTACGTTCTGCTAACCCTTCGATGATAGCGATGTACCGGGCACAATGCTGATCCTCCACAGCCTTACCGTGCCCGCAATGCCCGATTGGGACCCACCCGACTCACGCGAGTATCAGCAAAGCACAGGGTTGGTAGCAAGCACCTTGCACTCCCTCGGCCTACACTCCCATCCCAATCAACCACGAAAGCCCACACTCATGCCCGTCAACACAGTCCTCGGCCCCATCGACGCCGGATCCCTCGGTCCCACCCTGCCCCACGAACACATTGGTGTGCGCAGTCCCGGCATCGCCGAAGCTTGGCCTGAAACCTACGACCGTGACGCTCATAAAGCTGCCGCTCTCGAACAGGTCCGCCTAGCCTACGATGCCGGCATCCGCACCATCGTCGACCCTGCCCCGGCCGACCTCGGCCGGGATGTCGGACTGATGACGGAGGTTGCACGCGAAACCGGCATGCAGATCGTCTGCGTCACCGGTGTTTACTGGATCGTGCCACGCTACTGGTGGGGCCGCGAGGTCGACGACCTAGCAAACGCCTTCATCCGAGAAATCAAACAAGGTATCGCCGACACCGGCATCAAGCCGGGTGCCATAAAAGCCGCCACGGATGAAGAAGGGGTCACCGAGGTCAACGAAAAGGCCTTGCGCGCCGTCGCCCGCGCCCACCGCCACACCGGCATCCCCATCATTACCCACAACGGCCCGCCTAGCATGGGCGCCGAACAGCAGCGTATCTTCGTCGACGAAGGCATCGAGATGCGCGGTAACGTCGTCATCGGTCACGTCGGTGACACCGACGACGTGGCCTTCCTGAAGACCCTCGCCGACAATGGCAGCTTCCTAGGTATGGACCGCTTCGGCGGCGACAGGATGCTCTCCTTCGAAAAACGCGTCGCCACCGTCGCCCAACTCTGCAAGGAGGGCTACGCCGACCGTCTCGTCCTCTCCCATGACCGCTGCTGCCTCCTCGATTGGCTACCAGACTTCTATAATGTCGTTGCCTCGATCGGCGACAACTGGCGTATGAATCACGTCAGCCTCGACGTCGTTCCCGCTCTACTCGACCGGGGCGTCAGCCAGGACCAAATTAACCAGATGCTGATCGAAAATCCCCGCATCCTCCTCGAACCGACCAGCCCCTACTAGCCCTCCAGGCCACAACAACGGCTGGTGCACACCGTCAGTGGTTTGTATGCGCAAAGCATTACACTGCGCATCTCGGATCCCTAGTCCTTCCTCGACCGCTTCAACCAGCCTCACCCAGATGGCCAAGACCGTCGGTATCGCCAACGCGACGCAGCCTACCGCAAGACAGTGTCCCACTCTCTATCCTCGCTCCCCAGGGACGACTAGCCCCAAGGAAAACGCCATGCCGATCGTCCTCGTCCACGGTAACCCCGAAACCGACGCCATCTGGGATGACCTTCGCACCTACCTCAACCGCCCCGACATCATTGCCCTCTCACCCCCCGGCTTCGGCGCACCTATCCCCACAGGCTTCCGCGCCACTAGCGACGACTACCTCGCCTGGCTCGCTATCGAACTCGAGAAGATCGACGGCCCCATCCACCTAGTCGGCCATGACTGGGGGGGCGGCCATGTCATGCGCATCGCTATGGAGCGCTCCCACTTGATCCGATCCTGGACCATGGATATCGCTGGCTGCTTCGACCCCAACTACATCTGGCACGATCTCGCACAGGTCTGGCAAACTCCCAACGCTGGTGAAGAAGCCATCGCACGAATGGTCAACCACCCCCTCGCAGAGCGCGTCGAACAATTCGTCAGCCTCGGCATGACCGAGGCCATCGCCCAACGCGTCGCCGCCGCCAACGATCAGACCATGGGGGATTGCATCCTACCGCTCTACCGCTCCGCCGCCCAACCCGCCATGGCCCGGCTAGGCACCAACCTCCACGATGCCAAAACCAATCCCGGCCTCGTCATCATCCCCACCGCCGACGGCTTTACCGGCGGCGAAGCTATGGCCCGTCGCAGCGCCGAGAAGGCCGGCGCTCAGGTCGCCGTCCTGCAAGACCTCGGCCATTGGTGGATGTGCCAGGACCCCGAGCAAGGCGCTCAGGTTCTCACCGACTTCCTTGCCACCATCGAATAGCTCCCCCGCCCATGTCACCACCAAAACCGCATAAGATCCGCCAATAGAGACGCCACACATCCATTTCGCTCGCGCCCGCTGCGAAACACCCTGCACGAAGCGCGTCACACAGCCCACCCTGTCACCTTGGGGAAGCGCTCTTGCAGTACTACGCTCACGCCCATGTACTACGCCATCAACGTTCCCTGCTTCTCTCCCTTTGACGACCTGCCGCGGCTTGCCGAACATGCCCGGCGTGCGGAGGAGAATGGCTGGCACGGCTTCTTCGTTTGGGACCATGTCCAAACACCCGGTCACACTCCCCAAACACCCGAAGTCTTCGACCCCTGGATCGCGCTCGCCCTGATCGCCGACCAAACAACCACCGTCCGCCTCGGACCACTCGTCACTCCTCTCCCGCGTCGCCGCCCCTGGATCGTCGCGCGCCAAGCCGCCACCATCGATCATCTCTCCCGCGGCCGCCTCACGCTCGGCATGGGTCTCGGCCACCCCGCCGAAGAGGAGTTCGCCCGTTTCGGCGAAGACCCCGGTCTTAGACAGCGCGCCGGCAAACTCGACGAAGGACTGGCCATCCTGCGCGGCCTGTGGAGCGGCGAGCCCTTCTCCTTCTATGGAGAGCATTACCGGATTAACAAAGCCCACTTCCTGCCACGACCGTTCCAGGCCGAAATCCCTATCTGGATCGCCGGCCTCTGGCCCAATCACGGGCCCATGCGGCGCGCCGCTCGCTTCCAAGGTGCCGTCCCCCTGGACGCCGATGCTCGCCCCCTCAGCCCCCACGCCCTACACGAGATCAACGCGTACCTCGATGAACAGCGCGCGGCCCAAGCTACCAGCGACGCCCCTTTCGACCTCGTGGTGGCCGGCAACACCGTCGGCCAAGACCTCGCCACCGCCGCCGCAACCATCGCTCCCTACGCCGCCGCCGGCCTGGACTGGTGGGTCGAAACCGCATTCGATTTCGAGACCCTGGACCAACTCATCCAACGCGGCCCACCCACCTGACGGCCCCCAGCTTCGGCTCCCATACCCGACCAGCAAGCCACTCAATACCCCTCTTCTGTGAATCCACCCGCCCGCTCCGGCTACCATACCCCGAAGAAAACATCCCCGAGGATCGACGATCCATCCAAGACCCATCTAAACATCCAAACACCAAAGGTATAAAAGTAATGACCCGAGCCGCCGTTCTCTACCAGGCCAACTCCCCGCTCCAGATCACGCAACTGGAACAAAGCGAACCCCATCCGGGCGAGGTACTCGTGCGCATGGGCGCGGCCGGCGTCTGCGCCAGCGACTACCACGTCATCCACGGCACCGCCGCGCTGCCTCTCCCCGCCGTATTGGGCCATGAGGGCGCGGGAACCGTCGAAGCCGTCGGCCAAGGCGTCACCTCCGTCACGCCTGGCGACCGCTGCATTCTCTCTTTCATCAGCAACTGCGGGCACTGCCGCCAATGCCGCAGCGGCCACCCCCAGCTCTGCGATACCAATGGCCAGACTGGCGCTCGCCAGTACGACGGCACCGTCCGCCTGCACGATGCCAGCGGCAACGAAGTCTTCCAAATGGCCAAGCTCGGCGTCTTTGCCGAACAGCTCGTCGCTCCCGAACAAGCCTGTTTTCCTGTGCCCGACGCCCTGCCCATGGATGTCGCGGCCCTGATCGGATGCTGCGTCACGACCGGTGCCGGCGGCGCCTTCCAGCAACCCGGCCTTGGGCCTGGATCCAGCGTCGCCGTGATCGGCTGCGGCGGAGTCGGTCTCAATACCATTCAAGCTGCACGACTGCTCAACGCCGCCCAGATCATCGTTGTCGACGTCCACGATCACAAACTCGAATTCAGCAAGAAGTTCGGGGCTACTGATCTCATCAACGCCAACCAGACTGACCCCGTCGCCGCCATCAAAGAGATCAGTGCTGGCGGCGTCGACTTCGCCTTCGACACCTTTGGTAGCGCGGAGACCTCACGACAGGCCGTCGAGGCTCTGCGAAAGAACGGCCGTGCTGTAATTATCGGGCTGGCCCCGCTCGAGGACCGCGCGCCTATCGACCTCGTCGACATGGTCCGGAACCAAAAGACTCTGATCGGCTCCTACTACGGATCCGGCAGCCCGCATGAAATGTTCAAGACCCTCGTCAGCCTCTACCTCGAAGGTCGCATCGAGATCGATTCGCTGATCGAGCGTCGGTACAAGCTCGACGAGATCAACGAAGGATTCGACGCTCTCGGTCGCGGCGAAGACGGCCGCGGAGTAATCATCTTCGAGTAGCTACCATCACCCTTCCGAAATGGACAAAAATGAACGGTGCTGAAGCTCTCCTTCGTACCTTCGCCCATGCCGGCATTGACACCTGCTTCGCCAACCCCGGCACAACCGAGATCCAGCTCGTCGCCGCGCTCGACGAAGTCAGCCAGATCCGTCCCGTGCTCTCGCTTTTCGAAGGTGTCTGCACCGGCGCTGCCGACGGTTACGGCCGCATCACAGGCCGCCCCGCCCTGACCTTAGTTCACCTCGGTCCTGGCTTCGCCAACGGACTGGCCAACCTGCACAATGCGCGGCGCGCCCGCAGCCCGATCATCAACCTAGTTGGCGACCATGCCTCCTGGCACCTTGCCGCCGACGCGCCTCTCAACTCCGACATCGCTGGCCTCGCTTTACCCATGTCAGGCTGGGTGCGCTCCGCAAAAGATGCCGACAACCTCCCCGCCGACGGCGCCGCCGCCCTGGCCGCAGCATTATCACCCCCAGGCCAAGTCGCCACCCTGATCGTGCCCCAGGACGCCCAGTGGTCCGAGTCCACTGGTCCGGCACCCACGCCAGAGTCAGCGACTACAGCGACCGTCCCTGCCGCCTCCATCGAAGCCGCAGCACGTGCCCTGCGCAACTCAGAGTCGGTCGCGATAATGCTCGGCGGAACAGCCCTTCGCGCCTCGGCCTTGTACGCCGCCCAACGAATTGCAAGTGTGGTTGGCGACAGCTGTCGCATTTTCATAGAGACGTTTGGTGCCACCCGCGACGCGGGACGCCACCTGCCCGACTTCCCCCGCTTACCCTATTTCCCCGAACCTGCGATCGAGGCACTAGACGGCATCGACACCCTGATCCTCGCCGGCGCGCTCGATCCGGTCGCCTTCTTCGGTTACCCCAACATCCCCAGCCGCCTCGCCCCCGAATCAGCCGCCGTCGTCACACTCTGTGAGCCCCAACACGACTGCTTCGCGGCGCTCGAAGCGCTGGCTGACACGCTCGCGGCACCCACAGACGTCACGCTCAGCCAAAGACCCGTGCTCGAACCCGCCAGTGGCGAACTGAAAGTCAGCTCGCTAGGCCAATCACTGGCATCCCAGATTCCGGACAACGCCATCGTCGTCAGCGAAGCCGCCACATCAGCAGCCACCTTTGCAGCGCTCAGCGGCGCCGCCAACCCCCACACGACGCTGGGGCTGCCCGGTGGCGATTACCTGCTCCAGTGAGCGTCGCAACGTCGCG
>CAZZMQ010000022.1:10511-14070 GCA_964655365.1 uncultured Dehalococcoidia bacterium
GCTTCCGGGGGCCTATTGCGGCCTGGGTCGCCCTCCCGGGGGCGCCGCCGCCGTAGCGGCCCCCGAACGCCCGGTTCTCTGCTTCGAGGCCGACGGCAGCGGCATGTACACGGTCCAGTCGCTCTGGACCATGGCGCGCGAAGCGCGCGACGTAACCGTCGTGATCGCCGCCAACGACGCTTATCGCATCCTCCAAGCCGAACTCGGACGGGCTGGCATCGACGAGCCCGGACCAGCGGCGCGCGGCTTGACCGCGCTCAGTGGTACTCGTATAGACAGGGGAGCAATCGCCCAGGGCTTTGGTGTACCCGCCAGTCAGGCCACCAGCGCCGACGAACTCAATGCCGCTCTCGCGCAGGCCCTATCTGAATCAGGACCCCACCTGATCGAAGCGCTCGTTTAGGACAACTTCGCCCTCTGCACAGCCAAAATGACGGCCACGAAAACCACAAATGGCCTCCAACGGCGAAGACAATCTCGAAATTAGTGTTATGTCCTCCGCATCTATGTGGTTGGGCTGTCAGTAGGTTGACCTGGAATAGGCAAACGGCCGCTGTGCCATGAGATGAACCCACGCGCGGCCTCACCAGCTAGGAAACCTCCTAACCGTGTATGCAGGAAATGGTCATATCCCGTTCCCGATTCCGCTATTCCGCCAAACGACTGGCTCCAGCGCACACCACAATGACCGTTTAGCATCTGGCAGCAACACCGGAAGGCGACTATGCAGATCCACGTCAACGGCACCACCTACGAACTGGGGAACGAACGCCAAAACCTGCTCAGCTACCTTCGTTTCGAGCTGGGCCTGACGGGCTCGAAGTACGGCTGTGGCGAGGGCCTCTGCGGCGCCTGCACCGTCCTCGTCGACGGACAGGTGCTGCGTGCTTGCATGGCAACGACCGCTGCCGTCGCCGGTGGCGATCTACGCACCATCGAAGGTCTAGGAACAGACGCGATGCTGCACCCGGTCCAAGAGGCCTTTGTCGACTGCAACGCGATGCAGTGCGGCTATTGCATCCCCGGATTCATCATGACCTCGGTGGCGCTACTAGAACGCGAGCCACACCCGTCCCGTGCACAGATCCGAGAGGCGCTCTCCGAGAACATGTGCCGCTGCGGCACCTACCAGCGCATAGAAGACGCCGTCGCCCTCACCGTCGAACGCAACGCCACATCATGACTCCGTCGACGGACCGCGATTCCGACCCGATCGACGCGGAACAACTCGACACGCAACCCAGTGGGCTCTGGGTCCAGGGAGTCAGCGCACTCGGGTTCCCTCCTCCTCGCAGCGGCTACGCCCGCGGCGCGTACGGCAACGTCACACCTGACTACGGTCCTCATCTCTGGCTGGTCGTCCACCCAAACGGGCGAGCCACGGCCTTCGCCGGCAAGGTCGAGTACGGCCAGGGGATCCGCTGGGGCCTCGCCGTCGAGGCCGCCGACGAACTACGCCTACCGCTCGACGCGATCGAAATCGTGCTCGGCGACACCGATCGAACGCCCTGGGATATGGGCACCTTCGGCAGCCAATCGACGCTGCGGACCGGGCTGCAATTGCGCAAAGCCGCGGCCAGGGCTCGCCGAGCGCTGCTCGACCTCGCTACGACACGACTCGACCTACCCGCTTCCGAACTCGTCTGCCGCGACGGACGCGTCGAATCCAAGACCGATGCCGCACACTCAGTCTCCTACGGCGACTTAATCGCCGACCAGCACCACCTCGTCGAAATCGACGATGCGATCGACCTAACCACCGAAGCAGATTTCACCGTCATGGGCAGCGAGACAGCTCGAATCGACGCCGTCGCGCGCGTCACAGGCGCGGCGCTCTATTCCCAGGACATCCAACGGCCGGGCATGCTCTTCGCCACGGTGCTACGTCCGCCGTCGTACGGCGCACAGCTGCGCGACGCGGACTGGTCGGTCGCCGCGCAGCTTCCCGGCGTCGTCGAGGTGTTGCGCGACGGCTCCCTCGTCGCGGTTCTGGCCACGACTGACGAGCAGGCCGCGTTCGCGGCGACGATGGTCCAAACTAGCTGGGACGAGCAAAACGACCACGTCGGACGCTGGGATCTGCCCACGCTGATGGCCGAGTCGGCCACCGACCCCGTTACAACCCAGGAAAAGGGGGATGCTGCTGCCGCGCTAGCCGCGGCGGACCACACGATCGAATCGACCTACTTCGCGCCCTACGTCTCAAATGCGCCGATGGAGCCACGAGCTGCCGTCGCTGAATGGTCGGGCGACGATGAGTCGAGCGATGAGCTAATCGTCTGGGCTGGCACGCAACGACCCTTCGGCATTCGGGCCGAGTTGGCGCAGCGCTTCGAGATCAACGAGTCTCGCGTGCGCGTGATTGCTCCCGAGATCGGCGGCGGTTTCGGCGGCAAGAGTATCTATCACCCCGCCCACGAGGCGGCACGGCTGGCGCGTATCATTCGTCGACCCGTACGCGTGGCTCACACCCGCGAAGAAGAGATGATCTGGGCTAGCTTCCGTCCCGCCGCCCTAATCACGATTCACAGCGGCTTCGATGACGACGGTGTCCTCCAGGGCTGGGACTTCCACGCCACCCACACCACCGCCGATCGACCGATGATCGGCCAACGTGGCTCGCCCACCCCTTACGACGTCGCCGACGTGCGCTGCGTCGTCGCGGGCGGTACCAGCCCACTGCCGCCAGGCTCCTACCGCTCGCTCGGCGGAGCGCTCAACCACTTCGCCCGCGAGGTTCACATGGACGAAATTGCCGCCCAGACCGGTCTCGACCCGGTAGAGCTACGACGGCGCAACCTCAGCCACCCCCGCTTCCGCCGTGTGCTGGAGGCTGCCGCCGCCGACTTCGGCTGGCAAGCGATGGCCCAACCCACCCAGAATCCGGAACGCGGCGTTGGCATCGCGATCGGCCTCGACGTCGGTAGCTACCCCGCCACCGCCGTCGAGCTCAACGTGCAGGGTAAGGAAGTCACCGTCCGCCGCGTCTGCGCCTCACTTGACTGTGGACTCACCGTCAACCCCGATGGCGTGCGCAGCCAGGTCGAAGGCTCGATTGTGATGGGGCTCGGCACCACACTCTACGAAGGAGCCGACTTCGAGGCTGGCCGCCTGCTCAACGGCAACTTCGCCCGCTACCGCGTGCCCCGCAGCAACAATAGCCCCCGCATCGACGTCTCCATCGTCGGTGACCCCGAAGTCGAATCCACCGGTGCCGGAGAGCCAGCTATCGTCCCCATCGCCCCCGCCATCACTAACGCCGTCTTCGACCAACCTGGCGTCCGCCATCGCGAGCTCCCCCTACAGCGATTCATCTAGGCCGAGAACTGCAATCAGCGCTTCGTCGTCAACGGACTCAACCAGGGACCTTCACCGAACCACGCCTTGGACTTCGAAAAAGCCGTTCAGTTCTTGGCGAACGCCCCGATCGCCGTTAGTCACAGGTACCGATCCTATATCTAGAATGGGTCGCCTCCGGATCTATCGGATTGTGTCGGCGAAACGTCCGACTCCCCCAACACATGGGTTGTCCTCCGCACACACGAGGGAATTTAGGAAC
>CAZZMQ010000022.1:14080-18546 GCA_964655365.1 uncultured Dehalococcoidia bacterium
GTAGATCTCGCGAGGGGTTGCACCCGAACCCTGCGTATTCCCAACGCCGTCCGTGCGAGCCGTAACGACACCGCGCAGCCCACGCCGCCCGTCGATCAAAGCGAGCATGCGCTCGAGCGAACGGCCCCGGACCCCGGATTCGTCGTGTTCGTGGTCGGAGCTACCCCGGCCTCCCACATATGTTCGTCAGTTCATGATCCGCGATCTCGACTCGTAGGAGAGGGAACTCTGGTGACCGATCAGTATTCCTGTTCATACTGAGCCTGGCGTCGGAAGAGTAATCCGGGTCAGACCAAACTCAACTCCGACTCCAGACGCCCAATCGCGCGGTCCAGCGAATCCACTAACTCGTCGACCTCCTCGCCGTTGATCACTAGGGGCGGCGCGACCGCAATCGATGCACCGGCTCGCGCCAAGATGCCCTCTTCGCGTAGCAGAGTCGGCATCCGCTGGCCCACGGCGTCTTCGTCCCTAAAGTCCTCGCCTATCTCCGGGTTCCGCTTCAACTCCACCACGTGCATCAGACCAATGCCACGCGTGTCGGCCACTGTCGGGTGCCGCGACTGCAGCTCCTCGAGTTGCGACTGCAGATAGACACCTACCTTCTCAGCGTTTCCGACCAGGTTCTCACGCTCGATGATCTCCACATTGGCCAGCGCCACCGCGCACGAGACTGGGTGCGTACCGAAAGTGCTGCCACCTACCAAGGCTTTTTCCTGATCGCCCTCGAACGCGGCCGCTAGCTTGTCGGAAGCCAGAGCGCCCGCGATCGGGGCATAGCCAGACGAGATCTGCTTAGCCACGGTCATCACATCCGGCTCGAAGCCAAGATGCTCCGACGCAAACCACTTGCCAGTGCGGCCGAATCCGTTGATCACCTCGTCGGCAATTAGCACGATGTTGTATTTATCGCACAGCTCGCGGATCGTCTGCCAGTATTTTTTGTCCGGCACCCAGCAGCCGTTCGCGGTCGAGATCGGCTCTCCAATGAACGCGGCAATCGTCTCCGGCCGGTGGAACTGGATGGTCTCTTCGATCGTACGGGCGCAGAAGACGTCGCACTCGGGGTAGGTCTTCTCGTACGGGCAGCGCGCGCAGTTGATGTTGGGAACGGCCACGTTACCGGGATAGAGCGGTTCGAACGGAGCACGGTTCACGTAGTTGGAGCCATTAACAGAGAGCGCTCCCATCGTCACGCCGTGGTACGACCCCACGCGCGAGATAACCTTGTACTTACCCTTGTCCCCATTGTTGTAGTGGTACTGCTTTGCCATCCGGATCGCGGTTTCCACAGCTTCCGCACCGGAATTGACGAAAAGTGCCTTATTGATGGATGGCGGCGCCACCGAAGCCACCTTGGATGCCAGGTCGACGGCCGGCCTATTATGGTACGCAAGCGTGTTGGCATACCCCAGCTTTGCCATCTGCTCACGTGCGACGTCGGCCAACTCCGTCCGCCCGTGCCCCACAGCGACAACCCACAACCCCGACATCGCATCGATATACTTCTGACCCTTAACGTCGGACAGGTAGATCCCCTCGCCCTCTTCGATCACAAGCACGCCATCGTCTTTACGCAAGTCGTTGACCTGCTGGGTCTGCATCCAAAGATGCTTCAGACCACGATCGACATAGTCCTGGATCATCGCGGGGTCGTTAGCCATGGTTGTCATGCTCATAATCTCCGTTCGCAAACATGCTAACGGCACGAGTCTCACCTGTAACCTGCGCTTAAAGTCGTGTCGCTCGCGGCATCCACCGATCATCGGACACAGAAACCACCAGCCAGACACATGACACGTATCGTCCGCAGCGAGAAACACGACCGGGGCGGCGATATCGTCCGGCGCGACAGATAGCCGAGCACGCCACGTCTCGTCGCCGGAAATCGGCGGTAGATAAATCGCGCGCCAGGCTATCCTCTGTCGGCAACAGACGGTCATGTCAGACAGTCTCAGTAGGAGGCCAGGGTGGTTCGACTCCCGCTCGACGGTACCTTCGTGCTCGACCTTACGCGCGCGCGCGCCGGTCCCACCGCCGCGCGGCAGCTCGCCGACTGGGGCGCCGACGTAATCAAAATCGAGGAGCCCGTCGACCCTAAGAGCGCCGACGGAATCACCGGCGCCCGATCAGGACCCGACTTCCAGAACCTGCATCGCAACAAGCGCGGGCTCACGCTGAATCTCAAGAACCGTGAGGCCCACAAAATCTTCCTCAAGCTGGCAGCCAAGGCCGACGTCGTAGTGGAAAACTACCGGCCCGGCGTCAAGCACCGCTTGGGGATCGACTACGAATCATGTCGCGCCGTCAATCCGCGCATCATCTATGGCAGTATCTCCGGCTTCGGTCAGGACGGACCCTACGGCGACCGGGCCGGAGTGGACCAAATCGCCCAGGGGTTAGGCGGACTGATGTCGATCACCGGGCTGCCTGGGCAGGGACCGGTTCGAGTCGGTATCCCGATCGCCGACCTGACCGCTGGTGGCTTCCTTGCCCAAGGCATCCTCCTGGCATTGATAGAGCGCGAGCGATCGGGCGAAGGCCAATGGGTTCACACCTCGCTACTCGAAGCACAGATCGCGATGTTGGACTTCCAAGCCGCGCGGTGGCTGATCGACCAAGAGGTACCGCCACAGGCCGGGAATGACCATCCCACCGGCATCCCAACAGGAGTCTTCCCCACCTCCGACGGACACATCAACATCGCCGCCGCGGGCGGACGGCTCTACCGGCGCATGTGTGAGGCGATAGGCGCACCCGAGCTGATCGACCACCCCGATTACAAGCATGGCGCACTGCGCTCTCAGAACCGGGTCGCACTCAACGCCGCGATCGGGCGGAAGACCAAGCAGGACTCGAGCGATTTCTGGATCGACCGGCTCAACGAAGCGGGAGTACCATGCGGGCCGATCAACACAATCGACAAGACCTTCGCCGATGAACAAGTACAACACCTCGGCATTGCGCAGCCAATGCCTCACCACACGCGAGGCGAGTTAAGCGTCGTCGGCCAACCAGTTAACCTCAGTCGCACCCCTCAACCCAAGCGCATGCGCCTACCAACCCCCGAGTTGGGCGAACACAATGACGAACTGTTGAGCGAGCTCGGCTACGACGCCGAGTCAATCACCAAGCTGCGCGAGCAGGGCGCCATCTAAAACCATGTACCGAAATGAAAACGAAGCTAACTTCTGACTAGTCGCCTCTAGAGGCACTACAACCGGGAAGGACACCCCCGTGTCGCTTACTACCGAAAAGATGAAAATGCACAAGGACGGCGGTGTCGGTTGGATGATCTTCAACAACCCCGAGCGTCTCAACGCGCTGGGGCTGGAGATGCAGCGGGCGATCCCTCAGATCCTAAGCGAGTTCGCTGTCGACGACGAGATCCGCGTCGTGGTAATGACCGGCGCCGGCGGGAAGGCTTTTGTCTCCGGCGCCGATATCTCCGAGTTCGAGCAGCGGCGTTCGTCACCGGAGGCGATCGCCGAATATGACCAGATCGCGGCCAACGCCAACCGCGCCTACACGACGTTGGGGAAACCGCTGATTGCCATGATTCAGGGCTTCTGCATGGGCGGCGGGCTGCTAACCGCAATGCGTGCCGACCTGCGCATCGCCTCAGACAACTCGCAGTTCGGCGTGCCAGCGGCGCGGCTCGGCCTGGGCTACGGCTACGCGGCGGTCAAGGCGCTGGTCGGCCTGATCGGACCGTCACAGACCCGCGAGATCCTGCTGCCCGGGAAGCGTTTCCCGGCCGCGGACGCGATGCGCTGGGGTCTAATCAACCGCGTTGTAACGGTTGACGAGTTGGAAAACACGGTCAACGAACTGGCAGTAACGATCGCGGACAACGCACCAATGACGATCAGAGCCATCCGCCAGTCGGTCGACGCGACGCTGCAGGACGAGTCGCGGCGGGACACGGCCCTAATCGACCAACTGGTCGCAGACTGCTTCGCAAGCGACGACTATCGCGAGGGCCGCAGTGCCTTCATGGAAAAACGCCGCCCGGTCTTCAAGGGCTGCTAGGAGCCGCTTACGCCGCGGGGACGGGCGCGTCGCCAGTTAAACAGTAGAACCCCGGCCACAGCGGCCGTCACTGCTAGGATCGTGCCCAGCACAGGCCAGAGCACGTTGCGTCCCTCATCGTCATCCGTACCAAGCATGAACAGAACAGCGCGTGCGAGTTCATCCCCATCGCTCTGCGCTGCCGCCCCCACTGCGCCGATCAGGGCGATCGTATCGCCAGCCACGGCCGGCGCGCGCCCGCCCTCAAAGTTGAACTGCTGCTCCAAGAACGCCTCGTCATCCTCAAAGAAGTACTTCGCGCCTTGCATTACGCCCTGCCACTCAGAAAACTCAATCCCCTCTTCTTGATTGCCGGGGGGGGGGCAGTTTACAGGAAGTGCAAGACACGCTCGCCGGGAAGCAAGCGCGGACCCCCGCGCCAAGAAGGAGTAATC
>CAZZMQ010000022.1:18556-28417 GCA_964655365.1 uncultured Dehalococcoidia bacterium
GCCCCCGCGGCGCCCGCTCCGCCTCCGTTCAACCCCGCCGGGCCGCCGGCCCCCGCGCCCGCCCCGGCCCCGGCAGACGCTACCGGCGCCACCATGGTCCCGCGCCGCCCCCCAAAACCCACCCCCCCCTCCTCGATTCCCGGGCGGGGGCCAGTTTCCAGGAAGAGCAAGACTCGCTCGCCGGGAAGCAAGCGCGGACCGCCGCGACAAGATGCGTTAAGCCACCCCAGCGGTGTGATGCGAAGCATTGGACCGTCGAAGGGGCCGGCCAGGACCGCCCGCACATCGACCGTCGAGGCGTAGGTCGGCGTGGAGGGATTGGAACCATGCTCGCCGACGATCGCCTCCTCAGTCACCACGCCGACGACAATCAGTTCCGCAGCAGCCACTTGGTCGGCAACCAGTCCGGCCGGAGAAGCAGTCCGATCAAGCGTGCAGGCATGCGCGGCATCGTGACCGATGAGAATCCCTACTCCGGAGAGCGCGGTGCAACAGACCAAGATGACGATCAGAAACCCGGACATGAGCCTCACCATACTGAGATTGCTGACAGAAATTGGCGATGGAGCGGAGTCCGGCCCGTCGGATACAGTACTGTTCCCTGGGTTCCTTGCGGATGGGAGGCGGCCTTGACAGCGATCGTGCGAACTGTGCTGGGCGACATCGACCCTGGCGATCTGGGGATAACACTGACCCACGAGCATCTCCTGATCGAGTTCGGTCGTTGGCAACGCGAAGCAGCGGAACGCGGCGAAGCCGACACACCAACCTTGCGGCTGGAGACCGACGACCCCCGCGGAACCGAACCATTGAGCATGAAGACGGTGGGTTGGGTGCGTCGCAACTGGGCGATGCATCGGGCCAACATGCTGCTCGACGACGAAGACCTAGCAATCACCGAGACTCGCGCCTTCCGGGCGGCTGGAGGCCGGGCGATCGTGGATGCGACGAATCTTGATCTCCACCGGCAGCCGGAGGCGCTGGTGCGTATCGCACAAACGGTAGGGCTACACATCGTAATGGGCGCAGGGCATTACATCGCCGAATTCCATCCGCCCGACATGGACGAGCGCGACGAGGAGCGCATCGCTGGTGAGATTGCGGCCGACGTGACCAACGGCTGCGACGGCACGTCGATCCGGGCCGGGGTAATTGGGGAAATCGGGTGTTCCTGGCCACTGACCGAAAATGAGCGTCGCTCACTGCGGGCGTCGGCGCGGGCACAGCGCGAAACCGGAGCCGCGTTGCTGATCCACCCTGGTCGTGATCCACGCTCGCCGCCCGAGATCATGTCGATCGTGATCGAAGCCCACGGCGATCCCGACCGCACGATCATGTCGCACCTCGACCGCACGATCTTCGAAGATGCGGAATTGGTACAGCTAGCGGAGAGCGGTTGCTACCTGGAGTTCGACCTCTTCGGACAGGAGTCGTCCCATTACCCAATGTCGCCGATCGATATGCCCAACGATGCCACCCGCGTCGACCACCTGCGCCACCTGATCGACGCGGGCTTCGGCGAAAAGCTGCTGATGGCGCAGGACGTCTGCCGCAAGACATCGCTAGCCGCCTACGGCGGGGAGGGCTACGCCCATATTCTGACCAACGTGGTGCCCTTAATGAGACGTAAGGGGTTTGCGCAGTCCGAGATCGATGCGATCCTGGTCGACAATCCCGCCCGCGTCCTGGCTTTCGAGGCTGGCGAATAGCTGAGCTGCTCGGGCGGCGGGGCAAGTACTAGGCTATCGCGACGGCAAGCACGAGCACCCGTCTGGAGCACAACATGGCGATCGGGCAGTTCGAGTATGACTTCATCATCAGCGAGACCGATGGTCGAATCGGCCGCGTCACTCTGAATCGGCCCGAGAAACTCAACGCACTCTCGCATGAGCTCCGTGGGGAGCTATACCACGCGCTGAAGGAACATGAGGCCGACCCCGCGGTGGGGGTAATCATCATCAAGGGCGCTGGACGCGCCTTCAGCGCTGGCTACGACCTCAACCCCGCACCAATACCGGACCACCCCTACGTGCACCCGCGTTCCGGTCTGCCCGATGTCGGATCCACCCATCCCAACCACTACGACTGGTCGCGCCACACAATCCTGGCCAACTGGTCGATCTGGGAGCTGTCGAAAACGGTCATCGCACAACTGCACGGCTACTGTCTGGCGGGCGGAACGGAACTCGCCTCGGTCTGCGACTTCCGCATCATCACAGAGGACTGCCAGGTGGGATACCCGCCCGTACGGGCGATGGGCACGATGGATATGATGTGGGCGCCCTGGTTCCTACCTCCGGCCAAGGCGCGGCTATTCGCCTATACGGGCGACGCTTTCTCAGGCAAGGACATGGAGTGGATGGGCTGGGCGACGTATGCCGTGACGGCGGACGAGATCGACGACTTCACCGACACGTTCGCGCGGCGCCTGGCTAACATCGACAATGACCAACTCGCGTACAACAAGAGGGCAGTCAACCGACAGTACGAGGTCATGGGCATCCACACCGGCTTGATGTCGGGCACGGACGTAGAGGCAATGAGTAAGCACCGCCCGGCGGCAGGGGAGTTCGGTCGCATCTCGCGCGAGCAGGGGCTGAAGGCGGCGCTGGAATGGCGCGATGCGCCATTCCGCGACTTCCGGGGAGCCTACGCATCGGCGCCGCACGACCGGCCACTCGCAGGCAGCGGCGGCGCAGTTGATGAGAAACCGCTCAACGCCTAGACAGCCTTAGGCAGCGTCAATCAACGCGCCCAGAGATCCAGGTTGCTTTCGTGACCTGAGTACAGTGAGACCCATCAAACGTCACCGTGAAGATCTCCCAGTTTCCGTCGACGTGGGCGTGGAAGAGCAGTCGACCAGCGTCCGGGGACCAGGAGGGAGAGCCGGCCGGCCGGGGCAGACCGCCGAGCGGGCGAGGCACGCGTTCTTCCGGATCAACAAGCCAGAGCTCCGCAGCGCGGACGAACGCGACGTGGGACCCATCGGGCGACCACGCAGGCTCGAAGTCCTCACTGCCTTCAGTTAGGCGCCGCTCGGTTCCGCCGGACCGCTCCACGATCCAGAGCGCGCCGGCGCGTGAGAAGACGATCGCACCACCGTCCGGCGACCAGGAAGGCGTAGCATCGGCACCGCCGGACGTGAGCGGGATAACGTCGTTGAGGGAGCTCAAGCCTCGGGGATTGAGCAGGTGCAAACTACCCTCGTGGACGAAGACGAGCTCCGAGAGGTCCGGTGACCAAGCAGGGGCACTGCCCCAGCCGGCGCCGGACAGGAGCGTACGAGCCTCGCCGCCGACCGCGGGAACAATGTCGATCGACCGGTCGCGTTCGAAAACGATCGAGGAGCCATCGGGTGACCAGGCCGGGCGTTCAGGGGAGCGACCAGTTGTAAGTTGGCGCACGCCAGAACCGTCCAGCGCCATGGCGTAGAGGTCCCATCCTTCAAGACGGTTGGAGAGGAAGGCCACGCGAGTACCATCCGGCGACCAGGCGGGCGACATCCCGTTATCGGCATTAAGCAGTTCCATGCGGGTTAGGCTAACCCCTGACCTCGTTGACGGCAGAAACCCACGCTGAGGAGACACCATGCCCGATCCGATCGATCTGACCAAGATCCGCACATTGACTTGGGATATCGGTGGCACGGTCTTCGACTGGCATCACAGTATTAAGGAGGAGGTAGCCAAGCGGGCCGAGGTACATGGAGCAACTGTGGACTTGGCAGCCTTTGCCAACACTTGGCGTCGACGGATGTTCGAGGAGTTGCAGCGCGTGCGTACGGGCGACCTGCCCCGCATGAACGCCGACGCCTTGCATCGCATGGTGTTGGACGAACTCGCCGAGCAATATCCCGCGTTGGAATACAGCGCTGCTGATCTCGATGACTTGAATCAGGTTTGGCACCGACTCCACGTCTGGCCCGACGCGCCGCAGGCGCTGCACCGCTTGCGGGAGCGATACACGGTGGTGGTGCTCACGGTGATGAGCATGGCGATCGCGGTCAACTCCTCGAAGCACAACGGAGTGGCGTGGGACGCGATCATCTCGTGTGAGTTCCTGGGCCACTATAAGCCGGAGGCGGAATCGTACCAGGGTGCGCTAAAGCTGCTGGGGGTAGATCCGGGCGAGGCAATCATGTGTGCGGCGCACCCCGGCGACCTGCGGCCCGCCATGGCGGCCGGCCTACGCTCCGCCTATGTCCCACGACCGGGCGAGTGGGGCGAGGGCAACGACGGCAACCTCTCGCCGCGGCCGGACTTCGACATCAACGCAACGGATTTCACGGATCTGGCCGACCAACTGCTGACGTAGCGCAGCCTCGACCGCACGAGCGGCGCCTGGTTAGAGCGAGGCGGCTACCCTGTTGAGCGCAACACCGGGGGAGGACCGCCATGGCAGAGCAGATCCTGAGCGAGGTGCGGGGGCGCGTGGGCATCATTCGGCTTAACCGGCCGGAGAAGCTGAACGCATGGACCGACACGATGAACCACGAGCTGACTGAGCAGGTCGAGACCTGGAACGACGACCCGACGATCGGTGCAATCGTGCTGATCGGCGAAGGTCGAGCATTCTGCGCCGGGGCAGACCTAGGCGGCTTCAACGAGCGGCTGACGGAGACTCCGGACCGTACAGAAGAGATGCGTTTCACAGCACACTGGACAAAGCTGCTACGCAAGTCGAAGCCGACGGTGGTGGCATTCAACGGCTACGCGATCGGCGTGGGACTGACAATGGCACTGCCTGCCGACGTACGCTTCGCCGCCGAGGGAGCGCGCCTTTCGTTTCGCTTCATCAAGGTGGGGCTGGTGCCAGAGCTGGGCTCGACGCGAATTCTGTCCCAGCTGGTGGGATTGGGCCATGCGACGGACATGTGCCTGACCGGTCGCTTCGTGGAGGCGAAGGAGGCACTCGCGATGGGGCTAGTGACGAAGGTCATCCCAGCCGAACAATTGCTCGATTCTGCTGTGGAAAAGGCCAACGAACTGGCAGCGAATCCGACAGCGGTAGTACTGCTAATCAAGGAGCTGCTGGATAAGAATTCGTTGGAAGCGGACATCGATGCAGTAATGGAGCGCGAGCAGGTGCGAGACCGCATCGCACGCAAGTGGCCGGAACATGATGAGGCGGTCAAGGCCTTCATCGAGAAACGCGACCCGGACTATAGCCGTCTCGCTCGGTAGCAACATATTGGCGCGGCTCGGGACCGCGATGAGAGCATTGGAGCAATAAGCTGATGAAGATCGGCGTGCACTTCAACTATCAGAACTACACGGACTGGGATCGCTTCGAGGCAAAGGGCGAGGGTAAGCCGACCATCTCAGACCAGCAGCTCTATGAGGAGGAGCTGGCACTGGGAAGCCAGATTGAGCCGCTGGGATTCGATTCGTACTGGGCGATCGACCACCACTTCTCTCCTTACGTGATGACAGGCGGGGCACTGCAACACCTGACCTACTTCGCGGGCAAAACGGAGCGAATCGACTTCGGCACGATGGTAATCGTGCTGCCCTGGTACGACCCAGTCATGATCGCAGAGCACGTCAGCGTGCTGGATAACATGCTGCAGGGGCGCAGGTTGACGCTGGGCCTAGGCCGTGGCGCGGCGAAGCGTGAGTTCGACGCCTATCGCAGCCCCATGGGCGAGTCGCGGGGACGTTTCCTAGAGTGCCTGGAAATCCTGCGCAAGGCGCTGCGCAATGAATGGTTCAGCCACGAGGGCGACTTCTACACGATCCCGGAAACGACGATCCGGCCACGGCCGCGCAACGCGCAAAGGCTGATCGACTCAATGAAGGTTGCTTGGGTCTCGCCCGACACATTGCCCATCGCCGCCAACGCGGGCTTGGGCATGCTAATGACAAACCAGAAATCGTGGGACGAGTACGGAGAAGACGTGCGCGGCTTCAACGCGATTCGGGCAGAGCACGACTGGGAGCCGCTACAGCCCACAGTGGTGACGGACGTGGCCTGCTTCGACACGGAGGCGGAGGCCTGGGAGACGATCGCGAAGCACACGACCGAGGCGCGGCAAAGCGTGGAGCGGCACTATCGCTTCTCCGAGAGTGAGCGCTTCGCCAAGACAGAGGGTTACAAGTTCTACGAGAATTTCCGCAAGGCACTGGATAAAAAGACGCCGCGCGAGCTGGGCGAGTTCAGTGCACGACCGCAGGCCTGGGGCACGCCCGATCAGGTCTTCGAAAAGCTGAAGAGCGTGCAGCGGAAAACGGGCGCAAACGAGTTGATCATGAATTTCCGCCAGGGCGGAATGCCAGCCGTGACGGCGGAGCGCAGCATGCAACTCTTCGCACGGGAGGTGTTAGCGCGCCTGCACAATCTGGACTCGCCCCTGCCGACGGAGATGAGGGGCATCGCGACGGACTAGGCACGATACGGCACGTTCGCGGGTGCCGACGCCGCCAATCGCGCTATGCAGCGTTACGCATCCTCCGTGCAGAGGGCGGAAAGGGTGCGTTGGCTCATATCGACCCGCTGGGGGTTGATGCTCTAGTAACTAGAAGCATGACGATCAGAAAAACTGAGTGAGCCCGGCGACATTCGATGCACACATGCCATCGTCGACTGAAACGATATTGGCTGCAAGGACGTCGCCGAAGACGTGATGAGCGGAGCGACCCGCAGCCACCGTCGTTCCTTGTCGCTCTCTACGACAGTCGAACGCGTGCACGGTCGGCGGAGGGATCGGGACCGAACAGTAGCGTTGCTCATTGTTGAAACTGGTCAGAGGGCGATGTCGACAATGACGTGTTCGGGACGCACAAGACTGAGCGGCATCGGGGACACTCCGGAACGGAAGATCGTCAATCGTTGAGGAGGCTACAAAGGACTTGAGTGACCGCCCGAGCGTGGCGGGCGACGCTATCGCTGTCAACGGCTAGGTGAACGGTGTCATTGGGACTATGGAAGAAGCGGTGACCGCCGAGGATGGAGACGAAACGACCGCCACGCTGTGCGACGTTACGGGCTTCGCCGCCACCAGGCATGCCGAGTGGCATGAGTATGCGCTCACCCGCACCGGCTTGGGAAAGTGCGTCGACCATAACTTGCTGGACTTCCACATCAGTGGCAGCAAGGGCGGGGCGGGGCTCTTTGGCACCGATGGAGGCGCCCAGATGGATCCAGGAGTGGACCTCGGGAGGGGATAGGGGCAAAGAGTCTAGGTAGGCGTCGAGACCATAATGGTGAAGTTCGTGCCCCCCGGAGCAAACGAGCCAGAGCGGACGCCGAGCAGAATGGTTCATAATGGCGGCCGCCGACGCAAGCCAAACAGCCTGGCCGCCCCCCCGCTCGGCGGCACAGGAAAACCAACCGGACTTTGGAGTCATAAGGACGATAGGGGCAGCATGCGGGTCACTGCCTGCGATCGCAGCAACCACATTAGTGGCGGGACCAGGAGCGCGAATGGCGTCAACGGTGAGAGTACCGGTGGTGGCGTTCTGGAGCGGTTCTGCATCGCGCGGGGCGACCTGGAGTATGGGGATGGCAAGGGGATCGTCAATGCGTTCGGCGTTTCGGACAACGGGGGCACCCTGGTCGTCGCCGACAACGATGACGACACCCAGGGTGCCCGCTTCGCTCGCTGCCTGGAGCGGATCGTACATATCGGGGGCAAAGAAGTTAGGGTCCGCCCCGCGGTACCAGAGAGCGATCGCGCCGGGAACAGCTGGTATTTCGTCTGGGGGAACCTCGACTAGTTCCGCGTGGACGCCGTCGGGCGGAGTGAAGCCGCCGTCGTAGAGGGGAATGCCAGGCACCGTCCTGCTCCTGATCGCGAGTTCGGCGCGCTCAATGGAAAGACAGGGAAAGGTGTAAGGCTGGGCATGACCATCGATACCGTGACGGCTGAGTTCGTCGATCAGCCAGAGAGTGCATGCATCGTCGCCGCGACCACCAGTGCGGTGGTCGCCCTGGGCCTCGAACTGACGGATGAGGCGCTCGGCGTCAGATGCGGTGAAATCGAAATCGTCCATGAGCATCTCCCCAGTCAGGATAGGCGCGAAGACGGACGCTAGCAGTCGGGCACGCAGCCAAAGCCGTTGGCGAAAGCCGGGTCAGCTCCAATGCGAAGGCGATTCCCCTAATTGGGATGGTGGCGGTTGATGGACGGAGGAGAAGGACGAGCGAGAAGCTCATCGTGATTGCGTTCGAACTCGCCAGACGACCGAACTAAGAATATCGAATGAGGTCATGAAGTGAGACAGCAAGGCAAGGATCAATCCGGACACGGCTTTCACAGGTGCAATTCCGGAGACCCACGACTCCTCCTTGATGCCATCACTGTTTGAGCCTCACGCGAACGATCTGCCAACGAGGCGATCCGGCCCCGGAAACGAAAGCAGTATTGGAGAAAGCCGCGCAGTGATCCCAACATCAGCGGCGGCAATCGAGACGGCATTCGGTGATCACAATGATGTCGGGGACCCCATCGACTCCGCATTCCAACAGCGGTCGCCAGCGGCTCGGATCGTTGCCACACGACGCGGGAGAGTGGTTAGACTTCCGGACCGGAGGTGAACCTTGGCTGATTTCCACTGGCCCCAATCGGAAGCAAAGTACGATGTGGCAGTTCTGCGGAACGTGCCGGTGCCGATGCGTGATGGAGTAGAGCTGTCAGCGGACATTTACCGCCCGACGCTGGACAGCGAACTGGCGCCGGGACCGTTCCCGGCAATCCTGATCCGCACGCCCTACGACAAGAATGTGACGCTGGCAGGGAACGAGCCGGAATTCTGGGCGCGGCGGGGCTACGTACAGGTGGTGCAGGACGTACGGGGGCGCTACAACTCGGGGGGCGAATTCTACCTCCTTCGTGACGAGGGACCGGCCGGCTACGCCACAGTCGAGTGGGTGGCGGCGCAGCGATGGTGCGATGGCCAAGTAGGCACCATGGGCACGTCCTATCTGGCGTGGGTGCAGTCGGCGGCGGCCTGCCTAAATCCGCCGCACTTATCGGCGATGTGGGTAAACCAGGGCGCGTTCAACGGGCTAACATCCTCATTGCGGCAAGGCGGAGCGCTAGAACTGCGCTGGTTGTCATGGGCCTTCTGGGGCGGATCGGTGAGCAAGGAGGCGCGGGCAGACCCGCGGGTGGCAGCCACGATGGACCGTGGAGCAACAGCGTTCCGGGACTGGCTGCGGCGGATGCCCTGGCAAGAAGGCGAGACGCCACTAGCCGCGATTCCGAACTATGAACGCTGGGCGCTGGACATCTACCGGCATGGGCTGTCGACGAACCCGCTGTGGCAGAGCACGGGGATTAACTTCGAGCGGTATGCCGAACAGCATGCGGACGTGCCGACGATGTACTCGAGCGGTTGGTACGACTCATACACGCGCGAGACAACGTCAGCCTACGCACACTTCTCGCGCCAAAAGAGCTCGCGGCAGCATTTGCTAATGGGGCCCTGGACACATGGAGATGCAGCGCTGAGCCGGTCGCACTCGGGTGATCTGGAGTTCGGGACCACGGCGCCCGTAGACGGAAACCTGGCACCGTCGTTACCGCATCTGCAGCTGCGATTCTTCGACCATTACTTGAAGGGCATGGCAAATGGGGTGGCGGAGGAAGCGCCAGTGAGGACATTCGTCATGGGTGGGGGTAGTGGGCGGCGATTGCCGGAGTCGATGGGGGGCCGTTTGGATCACGGCGGAGCCTGGCGAGATGAGGCTGAATGGCCGCTGGAGCGGGCACGCACCACAGCGTTCTATCTGCACAGTGATGGGACGCTGCAACTGACGGCGCCGAATGGACCAGGGGTGACCTCACAGTTCGACTTCGATCCACTGCATCCGGTGCCAACGCTCAGCGCAAATCTCTCGTCGCAAAACGACCTTGCGCCG
>CAZZMQ010000023.1:0-7416 GCA_964655365.1 uncultured Dehalococcoidia bacterium
TCATCGATCAAGGTGCGGCTCAAAAGCGGACCCAAGATCTCTCCACTATAGAGCGCGCTAAGGGCGTGTGCGGCATCAGAAGGGGTGGTCCAGTTCTGATTGTCTGTCTCCAGATAAGAGGGATGGGGTTCGTGCTCGTAGCCAGCGGGGTGAGTGATAATCGTGTTCCTAAGACCCCAGGAGGCAAGGCGCACATTGATCACGGGAATGCCCGTTCGGTTCATCAAGCTGCGTCCAGCAACGTTGCTCTCGCGCTGCATTGTGGCCGCCAGGTCAGCGCGGATACCGTCCAATGGATAGGTGCCATCCGCCACATCACGGAAAGCGGAGAGCGCTGCATAAAACTTGACCGTGCTTGCGGCCTGGAACTGCCGGTGCTGGTTAAGACCACCGCGATCCCCGGTCTGCAAGTCAACCACCGCCACACCGGCGAGGGCCGGGAAGCGATCAATCATAGGTGCGAGACGGGCCAACAGTGGGTTGAGTGGAGATTGTTCCGAGACGGAATATGAGACGAGAGCCAGCGGCGCATCCAATACGTTTCCTGGCATGGTATCCGGATCCGACTGCGTTCCGAGCACCTCGGCCTGTGCGAATATAGAAGCAATTCCCGTCGCAGGGTGAACGAGCCTCGAAGGCTGAACAACCACCGGAGGAGCGACGGCCATCGCAGACTGAACGGCGGACGCAACGGCAACTGACGTCGCAGGCGAGGCGCTACTGGCCACCAGCGCGCCGGAAAGTAGCGCCCAGCCGACGGCGGTCAAGACCACCAAAAACGCCGCCGCACGGATCTGCGCCTCCGGCGCCCAGCCCGGGCGTCGGAGCTTCCGTTTTTGCACCATGCGTTCCTCTCCACCATGCTGTCTTCCCGCAGAACCTTTCGGTGACGAGAGGCTACCAGCCAGCCACGAAACTGTTTGATCGGCGGACCAGGCACCACTGGGATGTCAATAGGCGCTCGCTAGCGCTGTGTTCGGTGACGGACTGTTCCGTACGAACAGTCACTGTCAAGGGCTAGACATGGGTGATCAATAACGAGTCGATTTGGACATACTTTCGTCGGATCATCAACAAGCACGGCGCCACGAAGCGCGTCGAAGCAATCTCGGCAGGATGTTCAAGAAGCCGCTCGTAAAACTTAAGATCAAGCGATGCATGTTCACGTCATGGTTGCCCGCTCCAGATGACCGAAAGGTCTGACGTGCCAACTAGATTTGCCGCGAGCCACTGCGCTGCATATGCTGCATGCTCCGAAGAGCCCGACCTGAACCACCCCTGGGAGCCAAGAACATCGATGCCGCTGTACGAGTTTTATTGTCGCAAGTGCAACGAGAAGTTCACCCAACTCCGCCCTATCGCCACGGCAGGCAAGCCAAGCAAGTGCGGCTCCGGGCACAAAGCGATGACAGTCCTAACCACAGCGACAGTCTTCGCGAATGGTTTCAACACTGATGTAGCAGCCGCGGAGGCGCCCTCAAACGCTGCCGGCTGCGCCTGTGGCCGCGGAACCTGCGGCTGCGGCGACTTCTAAGCGGCCACGCGCGTTACACGGCTAGCTGTTCGACGAGGCACGAAACAGTTTCGGCAATCCCGCACCGCTCTCGAATCTCCTCAGGTACCAGAACGCGGATCCTGTGATGAGCAGCGCGAAGGTGATCGCTGTTGAGCCGATCAGCAAAGTCGTCTCGAAGAAGAAACCCTGTGGAAAGAGCTGTATCAGTCGGTCACGGTTTCCGAGTTGCCAAAGATCGTTCGTGAAGAAGATCAAGTGGAACTGACGAAACGCGGTCTCGAACCCGGCGGTAGCGACTATGGCTAGGATCGCAACGGCGGACGCAACGCCAAGGCCGCCATAGAAACCTGCCCGAGCCAGAAACAGCGCTGCACCAGATCCGGCAGTGCGGCGACGCCACCAGACCACGCCAATCACGAACGCTATAAGAAATCCGAGTGAGGCCCAACCCGCATCGTAAGTGCGTTCGATCAGGCGTTTGACGTCAACCATGTGCAGCGTCTCACGCTGCTTGAAGAACGGCTCACTCGTACCGTCAGGTGTGCTGACCGACACCATGAGTCGCTCTGTTTCGTTGAGGAAATAGGCCCTGATTGTCATGCCGATCTGATCGATCTCTGATCGGTCCAGCCCCGTCCGGTGCTCGACGTCAAAACGGTCGAAACCACGCTCCCACCACCAGTCCGACTGCGCCGCAAAACGAACCGACCAGGCGATCGGCAGCGTCAGAACTGCGATCGCGAAAAGGATTATGAGGAAACGCCAGATCAGACGATCGAGGGAGGAAGACCGGTCGTCGGAACTCGCGTCACCGCCGGCGGCTAGCGGCTCGCATACTCCAGTTTCCGATTGCGCATAAGACTGGGAACGCATTGGCTGCGATATCCTCGCTTCACACTGTCGAATTCACTGTATCGGCTCGCTGAGATTTATTTGGTGAGGGGTGAAAAGCGGATGCCTGAGCGGAATTGGCCATCGATCGAGGCGCTGGCAAAGGCAGTTAAACTGGACTGGAGTGAACCACTCCAAATTGCCGGGCCACAGCACCTACGTTCGCTTGACCCGACATCGGCGATCCTGATGCGCCTGGGTGACACAACGCTACCGCCTGATGCGCTGGCTAAATACCCCGACGACGCCTTACTGAACGTCATCGACAGTGATCTTCGCACCACTCCAACCACGGCCGGAACAATCCGCGCCGAGGGCCTGCCAGCCGGCGCAGTCGCGCTGGGGATCCCCGCCCTGAGGGCGGCCGATGCCCGCTTCGACCCGGTGGGTCTCCGTGGAGTGATCCAGGCTTTACGCGATCCACTCTCAGGCTGCCCTTGGGATCTGGAGCAAGATCACCAGACGCTGCGACCGCATTTGTTAGAAGAGACGTACGAGGTTCTGCAAGCGCTTGACAGCGGCGATCCCACGCTATTAGCGGAGGAACTGGGCGATCTCTACATGCAGATCGTGTTGCATAGTGAGATCGCATCGCAGAGTGGTGAGTTCGACTTGGACGACGTGGCAGAAGGGATCCGGGCAAAGCTGGTTCGACGTCATCCTCATGTGTTCGGCAATGTCACGGCCGAAACATCGGAGGAAGTCACTGCGAACTGGGACAAACTCAAGACAGATGAGCGGCAGCCGGATACCTCGGCGCTGGATGGCGTACCGCGCGCTCTGCCATCGCTGCAGCGCGCGCAAAGCCTGACTGGACGTGCGCAGCGACGCGGCTTTTTCTGGCCGACGGACGACAATCTGCTCGCCAATCTGGCAATCACGCTGCGAGAGATCGCCAGAGCGGAAACGGGGGAAAGGCGGCAAGCCCAATTCGGCAACCTGCTCTTCGCCCTCGCCAACTTCGCACGGCGACAAGAGGTTCCTCTCGAGGATGCGCTGCGCGAGGCGACGGAGAAATTCGATCGTCGCTACCGCGTCTTCGAAAAGCAGCTGCGCGAGGACGGGCTGTCGATGGAGGACGTCGATCGCACCGAACAGATACGACGCTGGGAAGCCGTGAAATCACTGGAAGGTGCGCGGGGACAGGGCAAGGGAGGCGAACCAATATGAACGGACAGAACTTCGAGCGCTTCGCACAGGATGTATGTCGGAGGTTCGACAAGATCGTCGACGCCTTTGAATCGTGGATCCCGAACGCATGGCCGAGACCCAAGATCCGGCTTGCAGTCTGGACGCAAGAGCATAGTTCGCCCGCGGGGGAGGGCATCGAGAAATTTAGGCGAGGTCGCCTGCGAGTGGCGGAACTAGACCACAACAGCCCGGCGACGAATTCCCCAATCTTCAGAGATCTGACTTCATTGTTGGAGGTCCGAAAATCTACAAGAGCCCGAGCGCGGATGCGTGCTCGACAGCCGGGTGAGCAAGGATCGGCTAGCAGCATCGAGCGGGTCAGGATTGCCTGAAAACACCATGTTCCACCGTCGCACCATGTGCGATCACAGTTCGTGCAGCATCAGCAAAGCACCGCAGTGAGTCGACCGTCCTAGTCTCCGCGAGGGATGAGTCGCTAGGCGAGGTCGATTTCTGGCGTTGCTCAGTGATTCCCCAGCGTGACTAATTCGATTCGATTGACGAGAACGGACGGTATCAACGCCGCGCGAGCGGCCTGTGCAGTCCGTCTGGAACGACTAGGGCACGATCCGGTGCCGATGACAGCCGACTATAAGTTGCTTGTTAAGCAAGGCGTCATCCATATGGTGGTGGGTAAGCCAGCGGGGGTCGATCTGGCTGCTGTCCTCGTAGCCTTAGTATGCGACGCGATCCACGACTGCATTGAAAACGTCGTGGTATGGCCCACACTGCGTGACACAGGGCGTAGTCGACTGCCATCACCTTCGCCGCGGCTGAGGCGAAACATCGAGACGTCCATCGGAGCGATGGTATACACGAACGTAGCGATGCGCGAGAACTTCGACCACCATCCTGCCTCTGCTACAGGGAGAGTGCCCATCACAAGCTGGATAGGTTCCAGCGCATCTTTTTGCTCCAGGCACTAGGTCGAAGTGATCGTGGCAAGCAGCGATCGGTGACAAGTTCTGGTACGAGCACCACCCTCGCATTGCGAAGCAACATAGGCCGTAGAATCGACCACCGCACAAAACGCTAACGGGTGATCTCTACGCGGACTTCAACAGCAGTAACTCTCAGACCTTTTCGAGCGGCGCCAGCGAGAGCAGCAGTTTCTTGATCCCCACTTCGTCGAAGTCGACCGTGACCTCGGAGTCGACACCGCGCTGTTTGTTGGTAACGACGGTTCCCAACCCGAACGCTTCATGGCGCACGCGCTGACCTTGGTCAAGCAGCACTTGTAACGACCCGTCTGCGTAGTTGGGATCAGCGTAATCATCACCACGAACGGTCCCAGCGGGGCGTTGAATCAGAGGGTCCTCGTCGAATTCGTCCCAAGTAAGCCAGCGGTTTCGCGCGGGCCGCACGTCTTCTGAGTCGGTCGCAATCTTGCGGCCACGAAAATCCACCATTTCTGCAGGGATATCGTCGACGAAACGAGAGCGGGGGTTGTGACCGGTCGACCCAGCCTGAGAGCGACGGAACGCGTGGACCATGTAAAGCGCGCGCTGGGCACGAGTCAGGCCAACGTAGCAAAGACGGCGCTCCTCTTCCATCTGAACTGGGTCATCGAAAGAACGCTTGTGGGGCAGGACTCCCTCTTCGACACCGATCAGAAAAGCAGTGGGGAATTCCAGACCCTTTGCAGCATGCAGGGTGATTAGCGTAACCGCCTGGGGTGGTTCTTCGCCCATCGCATCGATATCCGCCACCAAAGCCACGTCTTCCAGGAACGTGCTCAGTGCGGCCTCCGGCGCGATCTCTGTGTAGTTGCCAGCCACCGTACGCAGCTCGAGCACATTCTGCCAACGGTCTTCGGCATCGTCGAACTCGCGAAAGAGAAAGTCCTGATAACCAGTCTCGCGCAGAATGACGTCGATCACCTGCTCGATGGTGCCATCAGCGGCGCGATTCTGTGCATCACAGATCATTTGGTAAAAGGCGTGCAGTGCACGCGCCGCTCGTGCCGTGACGGCTGGGCCATCCGGCTCGCCCGCACGTGAGGCAGCATTGAGCAGCCCACCTCCGTTCTCCTCTGCCCAAACTCGAACCTCAGCCTGGGACTTCTGACCCAGTCCACGGGCAGGCACGTTGATCACCCGCTCGAAGGCGAGTGCGTCCTCGGAGTTCTGGACCAGGCGCAGGAAGGCCAGCGTATCCTTCACCTCGCGGCGGGAGTAGAAGCGGGTTCCGCCGATCAGGCGATAAGGGATGCCTCGACGAAGAAACGCCTCCTCAACGACACGAGATTGGGCATTGGTGCGGTACATGACCGCGACGTCGCCGGCGCGGCAATCGCCCCGTACTATGCCGCTCTCGATTTCACGCGCAACAAAGTCCGCTTCGTCAGCCTCTGAGTAGGCCTCGTACACGATCGGCTTGATGCCATCCTCGTTCTCGGTCCAAAGTTGCTTGTGAATACGCTCGGTGGCCTTATCGATCACCGCGTCGGCCACGCGCAAGATCGACTTCGTCGAGCGATAATTTTGCTCCAGCCGCACGATGGAGGCGTCCGGATAATCGCGCTCAAAGTAGAGGATGTTGCGGATGTCGGCAGCGCGCCAAGAGTAGATCGATTGGTCGGGGTCACCAACGACGGTGAGGTTATTGCTACCTGCCGCCCATTGCCGGCTAAGTTCGTATTGCACCAGGTTTGTGTCCTGGAACTCGTCGACCAGGACGTGCCGGTAGCGACGCTGGTAGCGCTCGGCGACGGCGGCGTCGCGCTCGAAAAGCTCCACGGTCCTCCTCAATAGATCGTCAAAGTCGAGGGCGCCATTGTCGTGCAGGATGGCATCGTAGTGTTCGAAAAGGCGTGCAACGACCTCTTCGAAGTACGTCCCGCTGCGGTTCTTGGCATCCTCGACTGAGACACCATCGCTCTTGAGACGCGAGATGCCACTGCGGATAGCGCGGGGGTTGTACTGTTTCGGATCGACGCCGAGTGTCGCTAGGGCGCGTCGGATCACAATGTCTTGGTCGGCATCATCGTAAATAACGAACTCGCGCGGGACACCGATCGAGACGCCATCAATGCGAAGCATGCGTGCGCAGGTTGAGTGAAACGTACCCAGCGACATGCCTTCGATCTCGCCGCCAATCAAACCGGCCACACGATCCCGCAGCTCACGTGCAGCCTTCTTGGTAAAAGTGACGGCCAGGATCTGCCAAGGCTGCACACCTTGCTCGCGTACGAGCCAGGCAATGCGATGTGCAATCACACGCGTCTTTCCGCTGCCGGGACCAGCCACGATCAGCATCGGGCCGGCCGGGTGCTTAACAGCATCTAGCTGGGCGGAGTTCAAGCCGTCGAGAAGCGCGAGCGCCGACGCGTGGAGGGGCATGGACTCAGGTTAGCACCCATGTTCTTGCTGGCTGAGACCGATTAAGCGCGAATGGTGGGCGCCCCGCGCGCGGTTCGTGAAGGACATTCGCGGAACAAATCCCGGGAGTGGATCGTTCCAATGGGGTGAGATGCCGTTGCGACCAGTAATCCGATCGCTTCGGTGAACGGCGACAAGTGTTATAGTGCGTATTCGGACACGCTGTTTTCTGCCAAGCGCTGTGGCGGCGGGCGAGGCAGCGAGGACACGATGCCAGACTTGATTCCATTGATCGGTTGGCCGGGCGGAAGCCCTGAAAATACAGGGATCATCGCCGGAATCATCGTGGGTGCATATCTGGGCGCGCTTTGGTTGGCCGCACTGATCTGGACCATCCGCGACGTGCGCGACCGGTCAGCCGACACCGTCACGCAGATCGTCGCCTTCCTGATCGTCTTCATCTTCCTGACCACCACCACCACCACCACCTTTCTTGCC
>CAZZMQ010000023.1:7426-27463 GCA_964655365.1 uncultured Dehalococcoidia bacterium
GGACCATCGGCGACGTGCGCGACCGGTCCGATGTCCCTGTGACGCATATTGTCGCTTTCCTAATGGTTTTTATCTTCAATCTGCCAGGATGGGTGCTATATCAAGTGGTGCGCCCACCAATGACCTTGGCTGATATTTACGAGCGGCAACTGGAAGAGGAGGCCTTACGTCGTGAGCTGGACGACACACTGGCCTGCCCAAACTGCGCGCGTGACGTCGCCGACGACTACGTCGCTTGTCCCCACTGTACGACGGCACTCAAACATCCCTGCGATGAATGCAAGCGCGCTGTCTCATTTGCCTGGATCGCCTGCCCTTGGTGTGCCACCCCAACCGATCAACGCCCCACGGACGTGGATCAGGCCCTAGGGACACAAGACCAAACCGCCGATGAGTTCACCTCATCAGTTAAAAGGTCTGAGCCCACCAGCGAAACTCGCCCAGATCCTACGCCAAAACCGGCACAACAAGCGAAGACGTCGAGCCCCTTCCGCCGCGGCCATACTTCCGATCGCGGCAATCCTAGCCGAATCGTTGCCGCCGACTAGGCCCGAACTCGGTGTGGTGCCTGAATCAGTCGAACCGCCCTAGACAACGACATTCGATCGCGCGACGCAGACGCTGGAAGTCGGCGCAACAGAAATCTGGGCCACAGTGAAGGACTTGGAGGGCTTGAGCCATGCTGCATGTGGAAGCATTTGACCACATCGTGTTGAACGTCACAGACGTGGCACGGTCGTTGACTTGGTACCGAGAGGTACTGGGACTGAATGGTGTCCGGGTGAGGGAGTGGGAATCTGGCGAAGCGCCATTCCCGTCGGTTCGGGTCAGCGAGTCGACCATCATCGATCTGATCGAGGGCCAGCGCTCGGGCGAGAATCTGAACCATTTCTGCATGGTCGTCTCGGCCGAGGATCTAGTAACGGTGCGCGAGTCGGGTGAATTCGAGATCGAACGGGACAACCCCGACCAGTGGCTCTACGGCGCGCGCGGCCTAGCCAAAGGCATCTACATCAAAGACCCGGACGGAAACCTACTGGAGCTGCGAGCGTACAGCTAATCTGGATCAACGACGGCCGCGATCATGGGCTCGGGCGGGGCCCACGTCTGAACGCCAATCAACCCGCTCGCGGCCAGACCACTACCGCCGCCGGGCGGGAGCTGAAGCTCGGCGTTTTAAGCGCCGGTTCCGCCCCTAGGCCACAATCGACAATATAGGTTTCGAGCTTCGCTACGTCGGAGAAATCTCCTTCGGCCGAAACGCGCGTATCCTCCAGGTTGACGAAAGCCTACTTGGCCTGGACCTCCAGGTCGCCGGGCCCCACACCGTTACCCTCTCTATCGATCGTCACCCGGCTCGAGATATAGGCGATGCCAACGCGATTGATACAAACGGAATGTAGCCACCCAGTTGATGGATCTCCAAAGGGGCTGATGCGTCCGATCACCACACGACCTCCTCAACGGCGGGGGCCTAGTCCTCACGCGGATCCCAGGCGGCACTCCATTGCCGCTGCATCAGACGGTCGCGGAAGCCTGCAAAATGTCTAGGCTGAGGTGCGCCGCAACTAGATCGATGGCCCGCTGGGCCTTGCGCGTACCCTCGAAGCTACCTTGAGCATAGAGGTCCCCGATCCGCTTGACCGCATCGGCGGTGCTCAGACCGGTCACAATCAGCGCGAACTCTTCGCTCTCGGCGCGCTGCGCTACATAGGGCAAAGTAGGCTCACCACCGGTCAGGATCAGGCCGGCCGGGTGCTGATTGAGAGCGCCCAGAGCGATATCAACACGGTCATGACGGGTGACAACGACAGCGTGTGGGAATTGGTCAAAGTACGGCATGCCGCCATGCGCGCTGATCGGTCCAACAACGAGCCACTCAGCCGCGTCGGTATAGAGATGCTCGGGACCAACCAGTGTGCCGCCAACAGCTTGAGCCATCCCATTGAACGAGGGAGCGGCAAGCAATCGATCCTGAGGCAGGACCCCAAGGACAGGGGCCGCCAACTCAGCGGATTTGGCGATATTCTCAAGCTCCTCCGGCGGCGCAGCGTTGATCACAATTCCGCTCACCTGGATCTCGGCAACCAAGCGTTCGAGCGTGAAATCGTCAGATTCTCCCTCACGTGTCACGAGGATGAGGAAGTCGTCACTCTTGCAGAGCTCAGCAGCGGTTTCGGGATCTCCGACCTCGAAGACGGTAAAGTCGGTGTCGAGTGGGAGCTGGCCAGCATCGACGGGGACACTGGAAACACGGACGCCCTGAATGTGTGCAAACTGCTTCGCGTCCGAAATGGAGCTTTCGTTGCCTGAGATTCGCGCCAGTCGCACAGTCGATCCGCCCGCACGTAAGGCTGCGGCGATCCCGGTGGCAACGACAGATTTTCCATCGCCAGGCAGTGCGGAGGTGACTATCAACGTTGCCACGGCAATCCTCTCGTTCCGGGCGCTGGAGAAAGGGCGTGAACGGTGGAATTATATCAAGGCACCGGCTAAGGGCCGAGTAGGTTCCTGGGAGAGAAGCGACCGGACACCGCCAGACAACGACGGGCACATAGCAACCGTTATGTCCTATGCCAGTCGAAGTCAGATGGGGTCGCACGCACCAGACTAAGTGCTGACTACCCAACCGACGGTTGATGGTTGACGGAGACGGTGCGGTCCGATGAAATGAATCGGCGGTTTGCTCGTACGCGACAGGCAGACTGCGAGCAGGCCGAGGTAGCTCAGTTGGTAGAGCACGCGACTGAATATCGCGGTGTCGGCAGTTCGATGCTGCCCCTCGGCACCAACCCTCCATCTGTCAGCCGCGTCGCCGCATTGCTTCAGGTGGATCCGAACGGCGTGGCTGCTACATACCACTGGCTACGAATGGCACGCCCGTCACGACATCGAAGTTCGTGCTTTAATCACTGCTGGCCGTTTCAAACGAACTGAGTCTATCGAGCTGGCTGGACCGCGCCACTAATAAATCGAAGCGAGGCGCTACGGCGCCGTCAGATCTCCACATCGATTGCGGCGACCTCCTAATGCCGTGCATTCAGTCCGCTTAGGCCAAGAATCCCGGCAATCACACAGCCGTGCAAGCGGCGCTCGATCTCTCCACAGATCCTGCTCAGGACGCCGACGACGAATTCGACCCACCTTAACCCTGACTGGAAGTCCCGAGGTCGAGCGATGACAGCACCGCCTTTAGCGGGATCCTGAGAGCAATGGGGACGATCGAGTCCCTGTTTCCTACTCCTCGGAGCATCCTGACGTGATCACCGTTTGCGACCAGTTCGTAGAGATTGCCGTCGCGATCGGCGAAGTTTCTGCACTGGAAGACTCATAGCTACATGGCTTGAGCTTGACCGACTTCGGCATCATTAAAGACGAACCGATCCGAAGCTTGACCCCGGATCTCCAGTACTTCTTACCAAAGAGCGATGGCCTGCTCCACAAGTACTGAGCGCTCCCGACTCGGAAACAGCGCAATCCGGTACTTGAATTTTTGTCCAGGGCCCTATCAGACCGCCACATGTGCAATAGCGCAGCTAGGTTCCCGGCGCTGCCACGGCAGCTCTGGCCTTGGCGGCTTTCTTCTCCGCTTTAGCCTGGCGCTTCTCTTTGAGCGACTTTGAGGCTGCCTGCTTCTTGTTTTTGCCACCTCTGTCCTTCGACGCCATGGCTGCCTCCTCGCCGACCGCGTGGATACAGGTGAAAATTAGGTGCATCCAGCTCCCGCATAGTCTAGACATTTCATGCGGGCTCGGTGCGACCGACGACGATTACTGCCGCCAGGCTCCGGGACCAGCCATTCCGTCTATGGGGACCGTCCATATCACGTTTTCTCGCGCGCGTGGGGTGCGTACGATGAACGCAGGACGCGCTCCAAGCGTCAGAGAAACGACCGATGGTCCCGATGGGAGTGTTCGATGACGACGGATTCAGCCCCAGCCGAAAGCCAGACCGAACTCGAGGGGGCATGGCCAGATTACGCAACACTCCTACGCAAGCCTCTGACAGAGCGGCAACTTAAGCTGCTGGGGCGGGCGCGAGCGCACGCCGCCGATTTCGCAACACGGGCGGATCAACACGATCGCGATAACTCGTTCCCGGTCGAGAACTACGACGCCATGCGCGCCAGTGGCTACGCGCACATGACGCTGCCCGCCCGCTTGGGTGGAGAAGATGTTGATCTGTTGGAATTGTGCGCCTGCCAAGAGCAATTAGCTCAAGGCTGCGGCGGCACGACAATCGGAGTCAACATGCACATCTTCGGCCTGGGAGCGATGCAGCACGACGCCAAGGACGCCTCCCCGGAACGTCAGACTCAGGTCGAAATGCTCCTGACGCTGATGGCGACAAACAAATCGATCCTATCGGCCTCTTTCAGCGAGACAGGCCAGGCGGGCGCCTACTTTCTGCCCTCAACCAAAGCGACCCGCGTCGAAGGCGGCTGGCAGATTAACGGGAGAAAATCGTACAACTCCAACTTTCCCGCCGCCGACTTCGTGGGCGCGCTCTGCCACATGGTTGACCATCCCGACGGAGACGACATGCTGGCAATGATCGGACTTCCCAAGAACACCCCCGGAGTTAGGAGCCTGGGCACCGAATCGTGGAACGTGATGGGGGTAAGGGCGAGTGGATCCGTGGACGTAGAATTCAAGGAGGTCTTCGTGCCGGACATGATGATGCCACCGGCAGCCCCCGCGGAACAAGTCTTTCTGGGCGGGATGACGGCGTTTCTGGCTTGGTTTAACGTCACCGTGAGCGCCACCTACCTTGGCATCGCGCAGGCCGCAACCGATTGGGCAATCGCTTACATGAAGGAGCGCCAACCTCCAACCGAGGACCGACCGCTCTCACACATGCCCGGCCTGCAATACCAGTTGGCCGAGATGGTGGCACTCAACGAAGCTTCTCGTGCGCTCGTGCGCTCGTCTGCAGAGGACTGGATCGCTAGGCCCTGGGGAACGGAAGAAACGTCCGGGAAGGGGGGAATCTGCAAGTACATCACGACGAACAACCACGTCCGTGTCGTGGATCTCGCAATGGACATCGCTGGCGGTCCGGGCCTTTTTCGGCGGTTCGGACTGGAAAGGCTCTACCGTGACGTTCGGGCGGGCAAGGCCCATCCGCCCTCGGACGTTATCGCCTTAGAGTCGATCGCCAAACGCAGCTTGGGTATCTCATCGAACTTCCGCCCGCGCTGGGGATAGTCTCCAGCGGGCTCAACCCTCATAGTCCTCACGACGCTGCGCACTGGCGCTGCGAATCTCAGCATTCGTGATGCCGTAGCGGTGCGCCACGCGATGTGCCAACTCCAGCCCGACCTCCAACATCTGCAGTACGACAGCGTTTGCCCCCGCCTCTCGCAGGCGTGCATTGCTGCGGGGCCCTTCGCCGCGGGCAACGATGAACAGGCGCGGATAGTCATAGCGCACCCTGCGGATGACGGCCTCCGAGACCAGCATGTCCGGGATGGTAATGGCGAGGATACGGGCATGCTTAAGAATCGATTCATCGAGCGTGGCAGGGTTTGCCAAATCGCCCCAGACAAAGTGGACACCGGCTTCGCGTAACTCTCTCGGCAAATTAGGGTCTGAGTCGATAGCGACGAACTGGAACTCCCGCCGACGCAACATATGCGCGACTTCGCGCCCGGTCTCGCCGTAGCCTGCGATCACCGTGTGCTGGCGCATCTCCGTTACCGATGCATCAAGCTCGGGAGTTAACAACCAGTGCGGCTCCAGGCCCGGGATCCGCAAGAGGCACTGTTCGATCGAGTCACCGAAACGGATCGCGGCTGCGGACAGAGCCATGCTGACAGCCCCGACCGCGACAACAACCTCGCCCACCTCGTGTCTAGCGACCGGGCTAGCCGCGGCTGCAAACAAGAATGAGAACTCTCCAACCTGGCCCAGCAGTAATCCCATCCTCAGGGAACGGGCGGAATCGAAACGGGACCAGCGAGCCAGAGCGAAGACCAACCCGATCTTACCTAAGGCACCCCACAGCACCAGTACGACAAAGAGCCAGAGCTCATCTTCGATGGCACTGACATCGAGCAACACCCCGATACTGACGAAAAAGGTTGCGGCAAACAGATCGCGCAGCGGAACCAGTTCGTGCAGGGCTCGGCTCGCATAAACGGATTGTGCGGTAGCCAGGCCAGCTAGGAAGGCACCAAAGGCGAGCGAGAGTCCAACAGCGAAGGAACCGACAGCTACACCACTGGCCAAGTCAAAAGTGGTCACCAAAAACAGCTCGCTCGAGCGGACGGAGAGTGCACGCTCCATAATCCAAGGAACCGCTACCCGGCCGAAGAGCAGCACGCCGGCGACCAACCCAACGCCCTTGGCCATCGCGATGAGAACGTCGGATATGAGCTCTCCGCCCGTCGTCTCACCAAGCTGCGGTAGCACGACCAACAACGGCACTGCCACGAGGTCCTGGATCAAGGCGATGCTCAGTACCCACTGGAACGCGGCACTATGCCGGGTCGCCGATTGCGCCAGGATTCGAACCAGAAGCGCCGTGCTAGAAAACGCCATCGCTCCGGCGACCAGCGTCGCCGCGGGGGCACTAAAACCGAAGCTCACGGCGATTCCGTAGCCAACGATCCCCAGCACGCTAATCTGCACCACGGCTGCGATGTAGACGCGCCGCCCGAGTCGGCGGAACTGTTCTAGGGGAAATTCGAGACCGATCGAGAACAGCAAAAGTGCAACGCCGAGTTCGCCAACAAATTCAATGTCGTCGATCTCCTGCACGACCCCGCTGACGGATGGACCAACAATCAGCCCTCCCACTATGTAACCGACCACCAGAGGAGCTCGCATTAAGTGCGCTAGGTATCCGCCGATCACGGCGGCTACGACGAGCACAACAAGTTGCCCGGCGACTTCAGTGCTGGTGGCAAGGACGGGAAGCGAGAGTTCCACGAGGACATGCCTGCTGCGGTGCGCGCTCACCATAAGCCTAAAGCAGGTACCCCTGGCGATAACGTATCCCGATCCCAGCAGTGCTAGGAGTCGACATACCGGATCCCGGGGGCGAGCGTCGGGTGTAGCGTTTTGCTGTGAACGGGCGACGGAAACAAGACCGTCGCCGGGAGGGTTCCTGTGGCGATCGAGATTGCAGTCCTCGTCGTGTTACTCGTGCTGTCAGCGCTCTTCTCGAGCGCAGAGACGGCGTTTCTGTCCCTGGGGCGGGTACAGCTCGAACACCAAGTGCGAGAAGGGGTGCCCGGAGCGGCACGCGTCTCTGCCTTACTGTCGACCCCGCGACGCCTGTTGTCCGCGATTTTGGTAGGCAACAATCTCGTTAACACCGGTGCAGCCGCTGTCGGAACGGTGCTGGCGGCAGAAATCGTCAGTGATGGAGCGGGCGTCGTCGCGGCAACGCTGATTGTCACGATCCTGCTGGTCGTGTTCGGAGAGGTTGGCCCAAAGACGATCGCGCTGCACCATAGCTTCCGGCTCTCACGGCTCTATGCCCTACCACTGCAAGGATGGGCCGTACTCATCCGGCCAGCCGTGAGCGTGCTCGACGGAATTAGTCGCACCCTCCTAGGCTTGATCGGTGAAGGTGGCAGTGAGCGCCAGACGCTGAGTGCAGGCGAACTGCGTACTGCAATCCGGATCGGGGCGGAGGTGGGGGCGATCGAGGAAGATCAATCAACAATGCTGCTAGGGGCTTTGGATCTGGAACAAACACAGGTACGGCGAATTATGACGCCACGGGTGAACATGATTGCAGCTGAGGCCGATGAGGGCCTGGAGGCTGTTGCCTCACGGCTGTCAGAGGCCGGCTTCCTGCGCCTACCCGTGGTCTCAGGCTCACCCGACAATGTTGTGGGCTACATCCATGTGCGCGATGTCGCCGCTGCATACGCAGAAGGACGCCGGGAGATCGAGGCGCGTGAAATCATGCGAGAGGCGCCCTTCGAGTCGGAGGCCGCATCGGTCGCCCGCGCGTTCAACACCATGCGAGAAACGGGAGCGCAGTTGCTAATTCTGATCGACGAGTACGGCTCCACCTCGGGATTGGTGACACTAGAGGACATCAGCGAAGAAGTTCTAGGACGGATCCAGAGCGAGAGTGGACCACAAGGAGAAGACATTCCGGTTCGCATCGGCGGCAAACTCTACGTGGAGGGTAACCGCTCGCTGTCCGACTTAGACGAGGAGTTGGGGTTGAAACTAACGCACCCTGACGCCGACACGGTGGCGGGACTCGTCTTAGCGCTGCTGCGTCGCATCCCTGAAGTGAATGCCGAGGCGGAATACGAAGGCTATCGTTTCACCGTCAAGGCAGCCGACGAACGTCGCATCAGCCTCGTGGCAATCGATCCACTTCCAGCGAATGACACCTCCAGGGGCGCCCTCTCGGGGCCGTCCACGAGGGCCTGATCGATGGATTTCGCAGTCTTCACCATTTGCGCGATTGCGATCGCTGCCGCTGGAACGTTGCTGGTTGACGCCGTAGATGCGGTCGGCGAACGAACCGGGATCGGCCATGTCTTCCTGGGTGGCGTGCTACTGGCCGGAGCGACCTCCCTACCGGAGGTTGTCAGCGTCACCTCTGCAGGGGCCCTCGGCGAAGCAGATCTGGCGATCGGAACGGTGCTGGGCTCAAATCTGTTCAACATGGCAATCTTCGGAACCGTGGCGCTCACGGCACCCCTCGCAATAAGGCCCAGCCCAGCGGGCCAGCGGGCGGGCTATGCCGCGGTTGTGCTGGGCACCGCCGTCCTCATCTTTCTCTTCGTTGATGAACCAACCTTAGGTCAACTGGGGCTGGGAGCAGTGGTGTTGATCGCCCTGTACGGGCTATCGGCGTTCGTCCTCTTTCGCCATGATCGGTTAGCTCAACTTGGCCAAGAGAAAAGGTCACGCAACACGAATAGCCAGACAGTCACCCGTGCGGCGGAAGCGGCTCCCCCAGAAACTCACCGCTTCTACTCAGTGTCTCATTCGCTGAGGGCTGCTATCGGAGTGCTACTGATATGCAGCGTCGTGGTCTTCGTAGCGGCTGTGGCCCTGGCCGACGCCGCCGACGGAATCGCCCGCGAGCTTAATGTGACAGGCGGGGTTGTAGGAGTCGTCGGTGTAGCCTTCGCGACGTCGCTACCGGAAGTCGTGACCAGTATCGCGGCACTTCGCAAAGGGGCCCCGGGGCTCGTCGTGGGCAATGCTTTCGGCAGTAATCTCTTCAACCTGGCAGTAATTTTCCCTAGCGACATCGCCTTCGATCGTGGGGCGCTGATCGACGCAGCGCAAAGCGAACAGGTTGTGACGGCGGCCTTCGGGCTGTTGTTGATGGGTCTGGCTATCTTCGCCCTCAGTGACCACGGTCAACACGACGCAATTGGTCACAAACGACGTTCCCGCGCGATCGGGCTGTTAATTTTACTAGGTTATCTAGGCGGGGTGAGTGCGGCCATCAGTCTGGGCACCTAGAGACCACACCCGCCGGCAGTCCAGCGAATAGCAGACGGACAACACTCATCCGCGAGCTCTGCTTCTGTACAAAAGAACATGGCTCCCGCCAAAGCGGGAGCCATGTCAACTGACAAATCAGATAGCGCGGTCAACTACCAACGGTTGCCGCCGCCGCCGCCGCCTCGGGGTTCGCGTGGGCGAGCCTCGTTCACTGTCAATGTACGGCCACCAAACTCGGTCCCATTCAGGGCGCCGATGGCCTGCGATGCGTTGGAGTCGTCCATTTCAACAAAACCGAAACCACGAGGGCGGCCCGTGTCACGGTCCGTCGGCAGCGCACAGCTGAGCACCTCGCCGTACGTCGCGAACAAGGCCCGCACTTCTTCGTCTGTAGACGAGAAGGGCAGGTTTCCAACATAGATCTTCTGGGTCATATCGTTCACTCTCTCGCCGGCCTGTACCGGCGTCTGATGCCGCGTAAGACGCGACCTATCGGGAATCACAGAATCGGCTACGGGACGTGCGAAAGAGAACGACCGCGGACGAAGCTGGTGTCACGCTCTACTCAGAGCGCTACACATACGCTACCAAGGTTTATGGAAACGCGGGGCAAAGAGTAGCGGAAACACCCTCGAACGACACCCAACACGTGAGATAGTTTACGCGGGGCCCTCAGGCTCCCAGCAACTGCAGCTCCGCTGGGGTTGCGCTTAAAGCGGACTGGGCTTCGGCCAAGCTGTAGCCTCGTCGGACAGATGTCCGTGGCGAGGTCAGAAAAGGACACAAAAAGGCCTGGGGTGGCTCCCCGAGTAGGACTCGAACCTACAACCCTGCGGTTAACAGCCGCATGCTCTACCGATTGAGCTATCGGGGAATGCTGTGGAAGGTTGGCTGCCGAGCCAGGGCTCGAACCTGAACTGAGGGTTCCAAAGACCCGCGTGCTACCATTACACTACTCGGCAACGACCTAAGCAACTGCACGGATTGGCCTGACGGTGGCCGCCTCGCCCTTGTAGAACCCCGCTCTGGCGGGGTTCTTGTGATCTGGTACCGAAGGCCGGACTCGAACCGGCACGGGAGTCGCCCCCCAACGGTTTTTGAGACCGTCGCGTCTACCAATTCCGCCACTTCGGCTTCACAATGACGATAGGTGCTCAGACGGTCCGCGGTCCATTCACCTGCATGTCAGATAGCAGATCAGGAAGAGCCCTGCGCCTCTCCAGGAACGATCTGCCCAGCCACGCAGCACTGATGCCGTCCGGCGAATGACCATTGCGAGACGCGACCCGAACTAGCCCCACGCTTATCGTCCGCGACTGCGTGATGCATGCGGCACCAACTCGTCATACGGCCGCGCCAGCCAATCCCCGCCGAGGGTTCGCAGAACTGAATCAGGACTGACCCTGGCGGAGGCCTCCAGATCTCGCTCCCAGCAGTCAAGGCCAGACTCAAAATAACTTCCCCTCTGAGTCCAAAGGCCTGCCAGCCTTGGAAGGACCGGCCCGAAAACCTAACTCTGCCGACCGTCGGACCGAGCGGACACCAATCTAGCCACAGGTATCATTGTGTAATCGATCTCGATCGGTTAGTTCCAAACGGGCGCGACGGCGGAATCGTGCCGAGCCGGTCACCGACGCTCACACCGAGAACCCACAGGATGATTCGCTACAGAGAATACCGACCCGGTAATTAATTAGGCTCAGAAGACAGTCGGACCCGGAATATGGAGAAAGACCATGCCACGAGAGCGTTCCAAAGAGATCATAAGACGCTACCCAACCTAGGTCGTCGCACAAGGCAAGCTGGAGCTGCTGCCCGAGCTAGCCGCCGAGGACATGGAAGACCATACGAACGACACGCCGGTCCGAGCCGGGCTAGTGCAACACGTAACCAGATTCCGGTCCGCCATCCCCGACCTGGAGGTTGAACTGGAACGCATAATCGCCTCAGACGATGGCGCGGTCGGGCTCTGGACTTGGACGGGCACGCCGGCGCGCGAGTTCTTCGACGTGCCGCCGACCTGGATCAAGGTATCGTGCAAGGTCGCCGGCATATTTCAGATCAAGAACGACATGCTGGCAGACTACGTTGTCATCTCTGACGCGATGGGTACCGCCAAGTAGATGGGCGCAGAGGTGAAACTGCCGGAGACCACCCAGGTCTAGGCCCCACGAAGCTGCAGCTAAGCCGATCGGGCCAGCCCGGTCGACAGAGGAGGTACTGTACCCTCCCCCATCCATCCGTCCCGTAATCAGCCGTCAAAAGCGTGCTCCCGGCGCGCGATACACTGCGACATGTCTCAAGCAGCCAAGGCAAGAGGAGTCCGCAATGCAGGTGACCACGAACGTGAGGATGATTGCGGTACCCGAATCGGAGCCAATGCGCCCACAACAAACCAACATCTTCATCGTCGGCCAGGGCGAGGTAATGTCGATCGACTCCGGTGAGGCAATCGACAAGTTCAAGTGGATGCTGCGCGGCTACCTCGCAGCGATCGAGAGGTCGGAGATCGCGATCGCGGGAATCACGCATCATCACTGGGACCACAGCGGCAACCTGCGAGACCTCAATGACGTGCTCAAGGCAAAAGTGGCCGTCCCGAAAGATGGCGTCTCTCTGCTCAAAGGTCGCCTACCCGACAGCGGATTCGACACGCTCAGCGATGGTCAAATCATTGATCTCGACGGAGGAGTGCGGCTGCAGGTAATCGGCTCGCCAGGACACTCCGTCGATTCGATCTGCTACTACCTCGAGGAGGAGGGAGTGCTCTTCACGGGCGACACCCTGCTCGGCGTCGGAACAACAGTAATCGGCGACCTAGCAGCGTACCGCGAGTCTCTGCAGCGACTCGTCGAACTTCCCAACCTCAAGGTGCTCTGCCCCGGCCACGGCCCACTTGTACACGATGCAAGGGAACGGTTGCAGACTTATATCGAACATCGCAACATGCGCGAGGAACAGATCCTGACGGTTTTGGAGCGTGGTGAGCCCGTCACTTCCTGGCAGATCATGGAAGAGATATACCCCGACGTGAACAAGCGGCTGCGCCGCGCCGCCGACGGCAACGTCCGCACGCATCTGTCACAACTGCAGCAAGAGGGACGCGTGACAGTAACGGCGGGCAAGCGTCGCAAGAAGAATGCAGAACGGTCTCGGGTGGTACGCGCCAAGCTGACAGCGGAGCGTAAGATCATCCGGCAGGGCGAAAAGCTGGCCAAGAAACACCGCGACCGGGCATTGGGCATGCAAGAGAATCCGCCGACGGACCAATGGTCGCGCATGCCGAAGTACGAGTTGCAGGATTAGCGCTGGGTTAGCCACGCCTCAACTCGGCAGATCGACGCCCGTCAGTACCGCGCTGACCTCCCACAGCCGACGCGCCGTCTTAGGATCACGGGCGCGATCGGAGGGTTGCTTCACCTTGCGATCGACGAAGTAGGATCCGTTATCAGATCTCGCGTGTGGTGATTCGGCCAGCCAAATGACCGTCTCCGCACCCTTGCGCGGGCTGCGTATGACGGGTCGGCCAAGCGTGGTGAAAGCGCGCCAGAACACTCCACCAAGACCGCGGTTGGCTCTGCCAAAGTTCGTCGCGACCGCACCAGGATGCATCGATGTCGAGACGATGCCGCTGCCGGCAGTTCGCTTAGACAGTTCGCTGGCGAAGAGCACGTTGGCCAGCTTAGATTGCCCGTAGGCAAGCATCCAACCATATTTCTGCTCCAGCTGTAGGTCGTCGAAGTGAATCTGCGCTCGGGTATGCATGCGTGAGGAGACGGTGATAACGCGAGACTCACCGGCGGCTTTGAGCCGCTCGACCAAGCCGACCGTAAGCTGATACGGAGCTAGGTGATTAGTGGCGAGCGTCAGTTCGTAACCGTCGGTCGAGGTCTCACGCGAAGTGAGGACGACACCGGCGTTGTTGATGAGCACGTCAATCTGGTCGTAGGTAGTGCCCACCTCGTCGATCAGCTGGGTAATCGCAGTCTGTGAACCAAGATCGGCGATGAACAGATCGGCTGTGTTGTTGCCAACCAGCGATCTGATTGCCGCCTGCGCGGCCTCACCCTTGGCCCGATTGCGACAAACCATGCCCACGCGTGCCCCCAGCGCGGCCAAACCAAGCGCCGTTTCGTAGCCTATTCCGGAGTTTGCGCCGGTCACAAGTACTGTCTTCCCACTCAGCGTTTTGGCGCTCGGATCCGGATTTCCACTGGTATCCCTGGAAGCCATCAGTATCCTCCTTCTAAACGTCCGACAATCGCAGTGTATGCGCGCATCGGACACCCTACGCAGCGAGAAATCGAGGAGGTCGCCATGTCTGTCGAGGATGTGCCAGTCCTGCGCACGCGAGTCGAGCCAAATAGCAAGCGCTTCATGGAAAATGCCGAGCAGATGCGCGGGTTGCTGGAGGAGTTGCGATCGCGACGTGAGTCAGTCCAACAAGGCGGTGGCAAGGCGCAAATGGAGCGACATCGATCACGCGGAAAGCTACCAGTTCGAGAACGGGTGGATGCCTTGATCGATAAAGACTCCGTCTTCCTGGAACTTAGCGAGCTCGCCGCCAGCGAGATGTACGACGGAGACGCTCCGTCCGCCGGAATCGTGACAGGAATCGGCCAGGTCTCCGGTCGCGACGTCATGATCGTCGCCAACGACGCCACAGTGAAAGGCGGAACCTACTACCCCCTCACCGTGAAGAAGCATCTACGCGCTCAAGAGGTCGCTGAACAAAACGGCCTTCCCTGTATCTATCTAGTCGATTCCGGTGGCGCGTTCCTACCCGAGCAAGCCAATGTCTTCCCCGACCGTGAGCACTTCGGACGCATCTTCTACAACCAAGCCCGAATGTCGAGCAAAGGGATCCCACAGATCGCCGCTGTGAGGGGCTCATGCACGGCGGGGGGGGCCTATGTGCCGGCGATGAGTGACGAATCGATCATCGTAAACGGGACGGGCACAATCTTCTTGGGCGGTCCGCCCCTGGTAAAGGCAGCAACGGGCGAGGACATCTCTGCTGAAGAGCTGGGCGGGGCTCACGTCCACACGGAGGAATCCGGGGTCGCGGATCACTTCGCGGACGACGACGGCGGGGCACTCCGCATGGTCCGGGCAGCCGTCGCTAACCTCGGCTCGGATCCACCCTCTGCGCCCTGGGAGCGCAATGCAACAGAAGAGCCCGCTTACGACCCGGCGGAGCTGTACGGCGTGATCCCTGCCTCATCGCGACGCCAGTATGACGTTCGTGAAGTGATCGCCCGGCTCGTCGATGGGAGCCGCTTCCACGAATTCAAGCGCCGTTATGGAACGACGCTAGTCTGCGGCTTTTCCCGATTGCACGGATATCCGATCGGGATCGTCGCGAACAATGGCATCCTCTTTTCTGAAAGTGCGCAGAAGGGAGCGCATTTTATCGAGCTCTGTGCCCAGCGCAAGATTCCGCTCGTCTTCCTGCAAAACATCACCGGTTTCATGGTCGGCGAGCGCTACGAGCACGAAGGGATCGCGAAGCACGGAGCAAAGATGGTGACGGCGGTCGCGACAGCGGCAGTGCCGAAGTTCACGATCGTGATCGGTGGTTCATTCGGAGCCGGAAATTACGCCATGTGTGGGCGTGCGTACGCGCCGCGCCTCCTTTGGATGTGGCCCAACGCCCGGAGGTCCGTCATGGGCGGGGAGCAGGCGGCCAATGTGCTGTTGACCGTGCGACTCAACAATCTCGAGTCGCGTGGCGAATCGATGTCAAACATCGAGCAAGCTGAGTTCATGGCGCCCACCCTGGCAAAGTACCAGGAAGAGGGCAGTGCGTATTACTCAACAGCAAGGATTTGGGATGACGGAATCCTCGATCCGATCGAAACACGCGCCGCGTTGGGGCAGGGCATCCGAGCATCGCTCAACGTCCCGATCGACGACACGAGCTTCGGCCTGTTTCGGATGTAGGCCCCCCCCAAGATCCAACGAACGTCGGAGTGCACTTTCCGAGGAAGACACTGGTGGTCTCGCCATGGTCGCCAAGATTCGTCGAGAGGAGATCCCAGCCAAAGCCGGTATCCAGGATAACTTTTGTCTGTTCCCGACGACCTCGCTGAATGTCTGCTTCGTCGCGCGGCCAGCATAGAGTGCCAGGTCCGCCAGTTGACGCACCCCCCAGAGGCACAACTAGCCCGGATCCTCCGCTAGGCCATCCTAGTTGGCGAATGCCCATCGACAGTCGATCGTATTTCTGAACCAACTCGCCGGTCATCAACAGTTCCTTAGCTCAGTTGAACTTTCGGCGGCCGACACGCGTGGCCTCAGTCGCGACCACAACACCGCAGGGGAAGGGGATCACGTGGCCATGGGGTAGGATTGCCCGGGCCTGACCGAGAACTCTCGGCTGGCGCTTTGTGCATTACGACCGCGTCCGCTGCACAGGCCAAAGGAGTAGAAGGAAATGACATTTCGAACCCCGGAGCAAGCACTTGAGGCTATGCGCGACGGGCGCCAAGTCTACAACGGCGGCGAACTAATCGACGACGTTACCACCCACCCCAACACCCGCAGACGCGCCTTGCAGCAAGCAAACTCCTTCGAGTCCTACCACGACGAACGAAAAGACATTTTCGTGACAGACGACCCCGAAACAGGGGAGGAAACGGATCGCTTCCTGGTACCGCCGACCAACGCCGAGGATCTCCTGGCCCGTGCCCGTGCAATCGATTTCGGCATGCGCTACGGCGGCCCCTCATTCGGCTCTGACGCGATTCTTTCGCTGCGCTGGGTCTCGCCCGAACTAGCAAAGTTCAACCCACAGTACCGCGAAAATATCGAGGCTGGCTTCCGCCGCTGCCGCGAGCAAAACCTGACCATGTCGATCGTGATGTCAGACACTAAGGGCGACCGAACCAAACATCCGTCGCAACTAGCGGACCCAGACATGTACGTACGAAAGGTCGACGAGAACGCCGACGGCATCGTGATTCGCGGCATGAAGGCGCATATCTCCTGGGCCCCTTTCGTCGACGAACTGATCGTGCTGCCCACAAAGCGCATGCGCGATGACGAAAAGGAGTACTCGATCGCGGCGATGGTGAAACCGAACACGCCGGGGGTACGAATCATTGAGCGGATGGATTACCAGGACAGCTCAGATTTCGATCACCCTTTGGCCTACGGCGGCGTGGGAGGCGAGGCGTTTGTCTGGTTCGATGACGTGCTGGTCCCTTGGGACCGCGTCTTCCAGAACGGCGAGAGCGAACTGGCCGGTCCGATCGCCTATTCACTCGGTCTGTGGCAGCGCTATAGCGCCATGTGCTACAAGAAGCCAACACTGGAGATGCTCGCCGGCTCGGCCGCGCTGGCCGCCGAGTATCTGGGAATCGAGAAGGTACCCCACATCCAAGACAAGCTATTCCAGTTCGCGATGACGGCCAGTGCAATCGACGCCTTTATCCAAGCTGCCGCCGTCTCCTGCGAGACGCGCGACGGCGTCGCTGTACCCAACGAAACGATCACCAATGTGGGCAAGTACACGTTCGCCAGCCAATACCATGACTTGGTCAAGAATCTGCTTGACATCTCAGGGGCTATCGTCGCGACCGCTCCTACCGAAGCCGACTACCGACATGAAGACTTGCACGCGGCGTTCGAGAAATATCTGGGTTCCGGCGGTGAGGAAGCCAACGGCGAGGATCACGTGCGCCTATGGCACCTGATCGGCGATCTAGCGGCGGATGCGAAGGCGGGCCACAAAGCAGTCCTTGCTCTCCATGCGGAAGGATCGTTGGCCGCGCAAAAAATGATGACGATGCGAAACTACGACTTCGACGCGGCCAAACAGTATGTCAAAGAACTATCGGGAATCTCGGCTCCGACCGGTAAGTACAAGCCCCTTCCTCCTATTCTCTAACGTAATTCTTTGGAGATTAAAAACGCCGAACTGCAGCCGTCAAGCTTGGTCCGCGCATTGGATGCAGAAGACACGGTTCGTGTCGGAATGATTGTTAGCACTACCCGTCGATCTCGTTGCCCCGAAGAGATTTTCTTCAGTCATACCACCAAGCGACCGTAAAGAGCTCTATGGAAATGGCGGGCGGGTGGTATGGCCACCCAATGCCAGTTTCCATTTAAACTAAATCCGATCGCTCAATCACAAGCGGGCGACTAGCCCCGGGGTCTGTGACCGAAACTTGTATCTCGCCCAACAACACCGCCTCCAAGATGTCGCCGCAGACGTTGGCGCGCCAACCTCGCTTGAGCGACGGCAGCGATTGTTCGTTCCGGCCAGCAAGATGCCAACGCACGAGTTCACGCAGATCAGAAGCCGTTCCCACCAAACTTGCATCAATCTGCTGGTCAACACAAGTCTCCTCCAACACCGCCTCCATGAGCAACGAAAGCATCCTGGCGAGCGCCTTCTGCCCACGCGGCCGGCGCGATTCAGGTAACTCGGACTCCGGCATATCTATCGCACGTCGCACGCAAGCCAGCACGGCTTCGACCTCGTGGCGCTGTCGTTTCTCAAAGCCGCGCAGGCGGCGCAGATCGTGCTCTGTCGGCGGCAGAGCGGACGAAGCGGAAACGATCAGGTCGTCGCGCAGGACGCGGCGTCGAGGCATGTCGCGCCGCGATGCGAGTTCCTCACGCCAGAAGAACAACTCGCGTACGGCCGCCAGTGAGCGCCGACTTAGCCCCTGGGTGCCCGAGACCCGCCACCAGCGAGGGTGGGTCAAGTCGTGTTCAATTGAAGCCAATCGTTCTGCGTTTTCCTCTTCGAGCCATACAAGCCGGTCGAGTTGGTGAAGCTGTTCCATCAAGCGTTCACGCACGGGAAAGAGATGGACAACATCCTCGACGGCGTATCCCAGTTGGGCAGGGGCAAGCGGCCGCCGAGTCCAGTCGGTGCGGGTCTGGTTCTGGTGCATACGCACTCCCAGCACACTCTGGACAAGACTGGCGTAGTTCAAAGGAAATCGTGCACCGGTGAACGCGACAGCGAGTTGAACGTCAAAAAGAGCGCCGGGCATGACGCCCGTTTCCTGCCAACAAAAGCGCGCCTCTTGCTCTGCGCCGTGCATGATCGAAACGATCGACGGATCAGCAACCAAATTCCAGATCTCTTCCAGGGATGGACCGGCGATCGGATCAATTAGAAAGATCTCGTCCGGGACGGCTATCTGGATCAAGGCAAGTTCAGGGTGATACGTGTGCTCAGTCACAAATTCGGTGTCGAGCGCGAAGGCTCCACGGTTACGAATCGCGCGGCAGACGTTAGCCACGTCGCGAGCACTCGTGAGCAAAGAAGGTATACTGGCCATATCCCAATGCTATCTAGGTTCGCCTACCAGTCCGAGCCACCCATGCAACCACGATCGCGTGGATAGCTCTACAGCAGAGTGTTGCCCGACGCCTAGTCGCTGAGCCGCGCGATGGTATCGTGGGGACCGTTCTACGGACGGTCTCGACCGTGCGTTCGAGGACCGGGAGCAGAGTGATGAAGGTCCAAAACTCAGTTAAGAAACGCTGCCGTGACTGCCAGATCGTGCGACGCAAGGGGCGCATCTACGTGATCTGCAGCGTGAACCCGCGACACATCCAGCGACAGGGCTAACCCGCACTATGCGAACCGCGCCGAAGCCGGGCTTGCCTCCGGTTTCTTCCAGGCTGTCCACGCGCGCCGAGCAATGCTCATGATAACGGTACTACGCACGCTACTGCTCTGGCTTTCACGCCAGGTGGTGCTGGGCAACGCCTTGGAAGGGTCCCCGTTTGCGAATCAGGTGATCGGGCGCTTCGTGGCAGGCCAGTCGCACGAAGAGGCCGTCGAGACAGCCCGGCCACTGGTTGAGGCCGGTTATCGCGTCACGTTCTCACTGCTGGGTGAAGACGCTGGGGATGAGGCCGCGGCGGCCGCGGCGAGCAGCGAGTATCGGGAACTGTTGCAGCGAATCGCGAACGCGGGTCTCGCCTCGAAATCAAAGATCGCGGTCAAACCAACACTGCTGGGACTCGGCCTGAGCTTCGAGACGGCGCAAGGCAACTTCAACGGCATTTTGGAAGCAGCGCGCTGGGTTGGCGTGGGTGTTGAACTCGACATGGAGCGCTCAAACACCGTCGACGACACGCTGGCATTATTCCGCAGTGGCGCGAGCGAAACCGCGAACCTCCACATCGCGATTCCCGCGTACCTACGGCGAAGCGCAGGAGACGTCGATACCCTGATCGCGGACGGAATCGCACGGGTCCGACTGGTCAAGGGCGCCTACAGGGAATCTGCCGACGTCGCCTACCAGGAGAGCGATGAGATCGAGCGAGCATTTTACGCTCTCAAACGTGCGCTGCTCGAACCAAAATCGATCGCCGCGGGCGCATCACTGGCTGTCGCAACGCACGATCTCCGGTTGATCGCGGGAACTCGGACCCGCAGTCACCGAAAGCGGACCCCCGACGACCGCTGGGAAGTACAGATGCTCTACGGCGTGCGTCGGCGCCAGCAGCAGCAGCTACTCGCCGATGGGTATCCACTCCGCTTGTACCTCCCATACGGCCAGCACTGGTACGCCTACTTCATGCGACGATTGGCGGAGCGGCCGGCCAACCTGGGATTCGCCTTACGCTCGTT
>CAZZMQ010000023.1:27490-28033 GCA_964655365.1 uncultured Dehalococcoidia bacterium
GGCTACTAGTGCCAGTCCGGCACTGATGATCTCTATGCCTTTGGGCAGAACAAGCATGAAGCCGAAGAAATCATAAACGGTGACGCCTTCCGCACTCCCACCGCTGATCAGTATCACGTTGACCTATCAGTTCACCATGGGAGGGTCCGGGATCCATTTGCCAACAAAATCAAGGTTCGTGACTTGCACCTCCGTTTCGGGTGATTGGGCCAGCCAGTCAAACCAACCAGAAACATGCCCTGGCACACTGCTATGCTGCCCCGCGCTTGGAAGGGGGCAACGATGGAATTGGGACTCGATGGAAAGGTCGCCATCATCACGGGCGGCAGCGAGGGTATCGGCGCGGAAGCAGCGCGTTTGTTCGCACTTGAGGGCTGCAACGTCGCGATCGGCGCGCGTCGCGAAGGTCCGCTAAGTGCAGCGGCGGCGGCGATCCGTACAACGGGACAGGAGCCTCTGGTCCGGTCGATGGATGTAATGTCGTCCGATGACTGCGCTGGGCTGGTAGCGGCAACGATCGGTCATTTTGGCGGCGTCGGTCTC
>CAZZMQ010000024.1:0-3983 GCA_964655365.1 uncultured Dehalococcoidia bacterium
CCTGATCGCTTCTAGTTGCATCGCCGCCGCAGTATTCGCGGCCTCCCCCGCTCCCAGCGACGTCTCGATTCCCAGCACTGTATCCGCGTCGGCGTCGCTCAGCGTTTCCTGTGCATAGATCGAATCCAATGTGCTCCGTGTATTCTGATCTGCGTGCTCGAAGGCGTACACCACCGGGTACGTCTTTTTGCGACGCCGGATGTCATTGTCACTTGATTTTCCCGTCGCATCGCTGTTCCCCCAAATCCCGAGCCAGTCGTCGCGAATCTGGAAGCACAGCCCGAGGTGGCGTCCCGCCCGATCGAGAGTGACGGCGGTGTCTTTATCGTCGCTCGCGAGCAGACCCGCCATCGCCATCGAGCAGCCAATCATCGCGCCCGTCTTACGTTCGATCATGGTCAGGTACTCATCTACGCTGACGTCGGCACGAGCCTCGAATTCGAGGTCCATGTACTGGCCCTCAATCATTTCTAGAGTAGTTTCGTTGAGTAGCCGCTGGGCTTCCAGAACTGACTCTGCTCTCACGCCGGCCTGCGACGATCGTCGCAGTGCTTGCTCCGAGAGCTCTCGTAGGGCGTCCCCGACGTTAATTGCCTGCGAACGGCCCCAGACCATCCAAACCGTCTCACGATGGTGACGTTTGACGTCGCCGTCTTGGATATCGTCATGCACCAGAGAGAATGAGTGGACTAGCTCGATGGCTGCCGCGCCGCCGACAGCATGCCTCCGCGCCTCATCCGGTGAGTCGGGTTTGAGTGCCTCAGCTGTCATCAGAGTCAGAGAAGGACGGAGCCCCTTGCCGCCACCCTCGTGCGGGGTACCATCGCTCTCTTGCCAGCCCAGCGCATATCGAACCATGTCGTAGAGCGGTAGGCTGCGACTTTCCAACACGGCTCGCATTTCGGCGGTGATTTCGGCACGATGCCGCACAAAACCGTCGGGCAGTTCCACCACGAGTTTTCTCCCCAGACTTCGATAACCGCGTTCGAGTCAGGATAAGGCGAGCCGGGCTAGGAGGTTCCGGCCTTCTGGTGACAATCGGAGCAGAATCCAAAAATGGCGAAGTGGTCGACGGTGGCCGCGAACTGATAGTCACGCTGGATTGCGCCGCGCAACTCCTCCAAGTAGCGGTGATCGAGTTCGATCGTCCGGTGGCACTCGCGGCATATCAGATGATGGTGTCGATCGTCGCCCAACCAGGCATATGAGAGTTCGCCTGTGCCGAGGTTCGTCTCCGCTACCAAGCCAGCATCGCGGAACGATGACAGTGTCCGATAGATGGTGCTGGCATTGATTGTTGGATGACCGCTCTGCACCTCATCGAGGATTGCTTGAGCGTGACGGTGGCCGTCGTGATGCCGCAGAGCGCCTGCGATCAACTGACGTTGCCAGGTCGCTCGCAGGCCCCGCGAGTGCAACAGTTCTGTCGTGCTGGTATCACAGCTCATGTCTTGCTCGCGGGGATCTGGCCTTCAATTCCATACTAGTCCTAGGTGACCGCTGGCGGCTCCCGAAAGCGGTCAGGCTGGTTCGAGACGCCTTCTGTCGACGAGGCTGGCGGGAAGAAGCTGATCTCGCCCTCCGACACGCGCCGTGGCGCCTGGGATCCGTCGGTTGGCACGACGTAGCAGCCGTTTTGCGGTGCCATACCCAAGCGGCCACCGCCGCCATTGTTGGCCGCTAGCCCGGCGAAGGTGAGCCAGCGGCCGTCTGGGGAGATCAGGCTGTGCGACTGGGCGTACTGATCGAAAAAGGCCAGTAGCGTTGCGAATTCGATGCTGGGCCGGAACTCGGCTAGCGGTTGCGTGCGGCAGCTCTCGAGGTCGAGACGCAACAAGTTCAGGTTCGCTTCCGCGCCCAGCGGGCTAATGTAATACAGTGCCGCGGCGGCGGGTGCCCAGATCGCGGCGGTGATTGGTCCCGTCGCAAACTGTTCCAGTAGGCCTTCTGGACCGACTATGCTGAGTCCTTGTCCCGCCGTCATCCCGTCTGCCGTCGCTGGCAATACCGCGACGAGTTCCGATCGTGGGGCCCGCAGCAGGTTGGCGTTGGCTTCGAGGGTTGTGATGGCTACTCGGCCCTCGCCTTTGCGTGGCGAGCGCCACAGAGTAACGTCACCGGATGAGTTGGGTGTGGAGTAGAGGAAGCCGGACCCATCTAGGTTCCTGACAGGAGTACGGAAGGTGGGGCTGTCGTGGGCGAGGCGGTGCGAGCCACTCGCATCAAGTCCTTCTCTGGCAGCGCTGACCGTTCCGCGGCCGACGCTTGCCGTGTCGAACAACAAGATCTCCATACCGTTGTGGATTGCCAGGGCCTGACTGTCGGGCGCCCACGCGAAGTAAAGCGGACCTCCGGCCATCAAGGCTTGTGCGGGGGCCGCGCGCCTTGCGTCGACTAGGTGCAACATCATCCCCTTGCGGGTTTGCGCGACGAGCGCCGCTATGCGTCCAGACGGCGACCAGTTGACGTAGTGCGGCACCCCCGGCGCGATCATGCTCGGTGCATCCGAATCGTTGCTGAAGACGAGACTGGGTTTCTCGGAACCCTCCCCCATGACGCGCCACACCTCCATCCGAACGTCCCCGTCATCATCGTTCCCGTTTCCGCTGATTAGTAGCGCACCTCCGTCAGGTGACCAGCATGGCCAGCTAAAGCGCAATTTCTGCTCGGCAGAATTCGCCACGACGATTGGCGCAGTGTCGTCAGACGGGATCGCGCTGATCCTTCGGACGTCGATGTTGCTCTCGGCGCTGACGACCGCCAGTTTTGGGTTCGCTTGGCTGTTCTCCGGTGCTTGATCGTGCGGCATTGGACCTACCATGGTGCACTTCCCGCGATGCTCATCCTCCGCCACCCTTATTTGGCATGTGCATCGTTGGTGCATCATTGCCGCCCGCGTGCTCCTCATAACGCGCGAGTGAGTAGAGCAGCGCCGAGGCCCGATTGAGTAGGCGCATGACCTGTGGGTTGAGATCGTAGCCGCTGGCCCTAAGGCGACTCGCCTCGCGTTCGGCGCGACGCGTGATCGCCCGTGCCAAGTCGATCGCTCCGCCTGCCGCGCTGCCGCCCGGCAGGACGAATTCGGTTGGAGGCGGTGCATCTGACTCAAGCGTGTCGATTACGGATTCGATCGCTGCCACGTGCGCCTCATTCGTCACGAACTGCTTCGGAATCGGCTTCCCGGGAGCCACAGCCAGTTCGGCCATCAGCCGGTAGAAGTGTTCCTGCAGTTCTTGTGCCACGCTGTCTGTGCGTGGCGCTATCGATAACGCGCGTGCTAGGCCTAGGGCGCTCGTCGCTTCGTCGAGCGCCCCGTATGTTTCGGGCTGGGGGTGGTGTTTGGGCACGCGGGCTCCCCCCCATAGGGTGGTTTCGCCGTTGTCCCCGGTGGCGGTGTAGTGTGGCACTCCCGAATTGTACTGCGCCTGCGTCGGAGGAGGGCTGATGACCACGCCTGTGCTACATCCAGCTGCCCATCCATTTCTGTCCTCGTCCGGCCGACAGGAATGTGCTCAGAGCAGGTAAATGACTGCTGTGGCCATGTTGCCGTCGCGATCGCGTGCTGGCAGTGTCTGGATCCTTGCCTCTGAGCCAGATTCCAGTACGTGCTCCGCGATTAGCCGGTGCATTCTTACGATACGGTCTCGCTCATCCAGTTCGCGCACGGAGGCGAGATCGAAGAATTGCGCGTCATCGGTCTCCTCGCCGTCCGGACACGGTGCTCCGTCAAAGACGGCCGTCATCAGGCCGACGAAGGTGTCGGAGCCCGCTGGCGACGATAGCGAGCGCAGGGCGACAAGCCGCCCGGCTTTGCCGACCAAGCCTGTCTCCTCCGCCAGCTCCCGCTCGGCGCACTCTGCCAGAGTCTCGCCTGGATCCTGGGCGCCGTTGGGCACTACCCAGCGTCCCGCTGCCCAACCGTAGGTTAGACGCACCAGCAATAGGCCGCCGTCGCGCACCACGATCGCCCCGGCTCCCACGCG
>CAZZMQ010000024.1:3993-5205 GCA_964655365.1 uncultured Dehalococcoidia bacterium
GAATCGTTCACCGTCGGTGCATTGTCTCTGGTTCGATGTCGGGGGCAGGGTCGAAATTGATGCATCGGTTACGACGCGTTCGCAGCCCGCGCCATTCCTCCGCGCTCATCGAGTCCGTATCGAAGCAGCTGCTGTCGGTGAAGTGACACTTGATTTCGCTGTGGGTCGAGGCGCACCGCCGTTGGCTGTTACGTCATGGTTGGCCAGATCCGCTAGCGGATCGCGTTGTATTCTTGTCGCTCGGGATCGGCCGGCTCTGGTTGACTGAAATGACGTTTGCACGACTTAAGTAGGTTCAATCTTTATGCGCGGCTGCTTGAGCCTGACCGACTGCGGTTTGTCGCCGGCGGGCATGGCTTTCACGCATTCGTTTCGAACAGTACCAATCGATCATAGCTAATGTCGGATCCGAGCCGTTTGTCGTGTGAGCCAAATAACTAGCGCAGCGTGATCGCGCGAAATGTCTCGGAGGCCACGGGATCGAAGAGGGTGAAGCGCACCGTGTTTAGTGCTTTCGAGCCGTGAGCACGATCGCGCACGACGCTCATCATCACTGCTGCGCATTCCTCTAGCGGGAAGCCGCCGACGCCGGTTCCTAGCGCCGGGAAGGCGATCGAGTCGAGGTTACGTTCTTCGGCCAGGGCGAGTGCACTTTCCGTTGCCTGCCGGATCTTTTCTCGATCGGTTCGCAAATCCTGGCCCATCACCGCCGTATGAATAACGTGGCGCGCGGTCAGCGCTCCCGCACCGGTGATGACCGCCTCGCCAACCACGATCGGCCCCTGGCGGATCGCGTCTGCTTCGATCTCGCGTCCTCCTCGTCGTATGATCGCCCCAGCTACGCCTGCGCCCATCCAGAGTTCGTTGTTGGCCGCGTTCACGATTGCATCGACGTCTTGCTCTGTGATGTCCCCTTGTACGACTTCGATTATGGTCGCCATCGAGCTTGCCTGACCATTTCTATTTGATCGCGAGCGCATTGGGAGGGCTGCCGGTGCCGCCCTGTATGTTCAGCGGTGCCCCTGTGAAGAAGCATTCGTACACTCCGTCCGACGCACAGTCGGCTGCCAGAGGGCCGAGTTGGAACATCTCCCCGATTGCCATACCGAAGCGACCGATGATCCAGTGATGTAGGAAACCGTCCGGATCGGTGAAGTCGGGCGGCGGCCAGGCCTCTAAGGCGGGATTGTCGCTACAGATCGCGGAAGGGTG
>CAZZMQ010000024.1:5215-11115 GCA_964655365.1 uncultured Dehalococcoidia bacterium
ATCTCATCGGAGCAATCCAGCCCGGGAGTCCTGAGGTTCGCAGTGACGGCCAGGGCTTGCCGAACCCGGCTCGGTTGCTGCTCGTACCAGGCGATCCAGCCCGTGTGTAACAGCAATACGTCACCGGGTTCGAGTTTCACGCCCTGGGCGGCGCGTGTCGCCTCGAGGTCGGACACACTAATGCGCACCGTGTCGCTGCAGTCTAGTATCCGCCCTTCAGACGCCAGGTAGGCTGCTAGGTCTAGGACCACGCCCCGGCCGGCGATCCCACGCCGTGCCCAATGATCGATTCCGAGGCGGGATTTATCGCCGCTCGTGCGCAGTTCAGCCGCGGTCAGCCCACCCCAGAAGCCATGTTCGTAGTCGCCCACGTGGGTTAGCCCGTCCCACTGACTGGAGGCTTGGGTATAGAAGTTGTCCAGTACGTCGTCGCCGTGGTTCCCGACCGGGATATCCCGGAAGACTCGGTGGCGGAACGCCCCCCGATTGTAGAGCGGTGGACTGGGCTTCTCGTGTTCCCAGTTCATCGCGAAGACGGCGCCTTTCTTAACCAACTTCGCTGCCGCTGCGACGCGCTCGGCTGTCTGCAAGTTCAACATGCCCACATCGTCGTTGTCGCCGAATAGGCCCCAGGCGGTTTTGGCTGGGTTGCCGTCCTTAAACGGTAGGTCGATGTACTGGGGCAGCTCGTCGGGCACGTTGGACATGACAAGATCCCTTCGCTGAGCACGCTGGCATTCTTTTCGGCACCGTCCGTTGTGCCAACGACGGAGTCAATGCTCAGCCCTTCCTATACTTAGCGTACTGGTCCTGCCCTGGGTCGGCTCGGTGACGCGGAGTGAGAGACGGGTTTGCCCCAGCTCTGGATGGACATTCTCCTGGTGCTCACGGGCCGTCGCCATGTCTACTACGGCTGGTGGCTGTTGGCTGGTTCTGTCGTCGCGATGGCGATTGGCAGCGGCGTCAGCTTTTGGGCATTCGGACTCTACGTTGGTCCTCTAGAGGATCAGTTTGGCTGGTCACGGGCTGAGATCGCCGGCGGCTTCTCGGTTGGGTTGCTCGTGAGTGGGTTGGCGGCACCCCTTGTGGGTCGCTGGATCGACCGCTACGGTCCTCGACGCGTCATCCTTGTTGGCGCGGTGTTGACCGCCGCAAGTTACCTCCTACTCGCCATAACTGACACGCTCTGGCACTGGTTCGTCTTCCAGGCGATTAACGCTGTTTTCCGCCAACTGATGTTCTTTATCCCGTTCCAAGCACTGGTCACGCGGTGGTTCGACCGGCGCCGGGGCATCGCGGTTGGTATTCTGGCGACGGGATTTTCCTTGGGCGGATTTGTGGTCGTGCCAATCATGCGTCTCGTGATCGACGCCGTTGCCTGGGATGGTTCTTTCATTTTTGCAGGAATCGTGGTCACGGCCGTGTTTGTGCCCCTCAGCCTGTTGTTGGTGCGGGATCACCCGGCCGATGTGGGTGCATACGTCGATGGAGACGACACTCCGCCTACCCGTGCCGCTGGTGCCGGGATGATGGCGGGGGTGACCGTGCGAGACGCGATTCGGACCCCGCTCTTCTGGGTAGTCGCACTTGCCCTGATGACGTTCTTCTATGGCATGTTTGGCTGGATGGTGCACGCGGTTCCGTTCTATGAATCGGTCGGCGTCTCCACGGGCTGGGCTGCGGCGCTGGTATCAATCGCCGCCGGGGGTGGCATCTTTAGCCGGCTGGCCTTTGGGTACCTCGCCGATCGCATCCGTAGCATCGAGGTCGCATCGATGGTGCTGGCCGTGTTTCTGGGCTGTTCAATGCTTACACTGCTGATCTCAGGCGGCTCTGTCGCCGGGCTAGCAATCTTCATTACCTTCTGGATCGTGGGATCGGGAGGCGGCCCGATGATCGAACCGCTGTTGCTGACGCGATCGTTCGGTGTTGCCCATTTCGCCAGCCTCCTCGGCGTGGTTGCTGTTGTTGAGACAGTCGGCCAGATCTTGAGCCCCACGATCGCGGGCGCCCTCTTCGACGCGACTGGTTCCTACGATTGGGCGCTCGTCATGTTCGCTTCCGCCATTGGCGTCTCATTCTTGCTGTTTTGGTTGGCTTCCCGTTTGCCTCGCCCGGTCATTCCCGAACCGGAATTGGCTCCGGAGGTTGGCATTCGTTTGCCCGATCCATAACCTCTTACAGTTCTCGAAGGCGCACCGCGTTCCTAGTTGATTCGCAGCTTCGTTTTGGTCTCTCGATTTCGCCATACCGCCGGGGACTAGTGCAGCGAGTCTCAAGCTGTGGGCAGTCTGAGTTTCAGATCACAGTGGGAGGGGTGTACTCGCCGAACTCGTCGCGGAGTACTGCGCAGATTTCACCGACCGTCGCGTAGGATTGGACCGCCTCGATCAACGGCTCCATTAGGTTTGTCTCGATTCTTGCCTCCGCGCGTAATTGCTCTAGCGCTGCTCCGGACACTCCCTCGTCCCGCGAGGCCCGGAAACTTGCGAGTCGCTCCTGCTGCGCTACCGATAGCACGCGGTCAACCCGGAAGATTGGTGTCGCTTCCTCGTCGTTTCCATCAGTGAACGCATTGACTCCGACGACGACGCGGTTTCCCGCATCGAGCTCGCGTTGGTAGCGCGCCGCTGCTTCAGCAATCTCGGTCTGCATATAACCCGTCTCGATCGAGGCGACAGCCCCTCCTAGGTCGTGCACTCGATGCATGATCTCAGTGGCTTCCCTTTCCAGTTCGTCGGTCAACTGCTCCACGAAATAAGATCCTGCCAGTGGGTCGATGGTGTCGGCCGTGCCTGTCTCGTGCGCAATGATCTGCTGCGTGCGCAGCGCTGTGCGTTGTGCCGCATCGGTCGGCAGCGACAGTGCCTCGTCGAAGCAGGAGAGCGCCATGCTCTGCACACCGCCTAGGACGCCGGCTAGTCCCTGGATCGCGGTGCGTGCGATGTTGTTCTCCGGCTGCTGCGCTGTCAGTGTGCTGCCCCCCGTTTGTGTGTGGGTGCGCAGCATCCACGAGCGTGAGTTTTGTGCCCCATAGTGTTCGCGCATTAGCTGCGCCCACATCCGACGCAAGGCCCGGAATTTGGCGATCTCTTCGAAAAACGCGTTGTGCGTGTTGAAGATCCAGGAGATTCCACCTGCGAAGTCGTCGACGGGGAGGCCACGCGCTTTGGCCGCATCTACATAGGCTATCGCGTTCGCTAATGTGAACCCGATCTCCTGTGCCGCTGTGCTACCCGCATCACGGATGTGATAGCCGGAGATGGAGATGGCGTTGAACTTGGGAACCTCGTGGGCACAGAATTCCATAACGTCGGCTGCCAGACGCAAAGAGGGGTTCGGCGGGAAGATGTAGGTACCCCGCGCGACATACTCCTTCAGTACGTCATTTTGGACGGTGCCGCGCAGAGCTTCACGAGCGACGCCTTGTTTTTCCCCGATCGCGACGTACATCGCCAGCAGCACCGCCGCCGGTGCATTGATTGTCATCGAAGTGCTGATCTTGTCGAGGGGGATCCCGTCAAAGACCGTTTCGAAGTCGGCCAGAGAGTCGATCGCGACGCCTACTTGTCCAACCTCGTCGCGGGCCAGTGGATTGTCGCTGTCGTAGCCGAGCTGAGTTGGCAGGTCGAAGGCGATGCTCAGCCCGGTCTGACCCATCTCCAGCAGCGTGTGGAATTTGCGATTCGTTTCCTCCGGCGTGCCGAAGCCGGCGTACTGGCGCATCGTCCAGAGCCGCCCGCGGTACATGGATGGCTGCACGCCGCGCGTGTACGGGTACTGGCCGGGGAAGCCGACGCGATCGAGAAAGACTCCGAGTGAGTCGTCATTCGGAAGTTCTTCGTTACCGCCGTGTTCGGCGGATAGCGGATGGTAAAGTGCCTTTACCTTGACGCTGGATGTCGAGAATGACTCGAGCCGTTCGCCATTACGATCGCGCGCTTTCTCGTAGTTGCCGTGCCAGTTGGCTTCCGCTTCGCGGATGCGATTTAGATCGGGGATGGCCATGGTCGATCTCCCATCGTTGGGAGATCATCCCTGCTGAGGCGCGGGGCGGCAAACGCTTGTGCGCTGGGCTAGAAGATTCCCAGCTCGAACTTCGCTTCGTCGGAGCACATCTCGCGGGGGTCCCAAGGCGGGCTGAAGACGATCTCCGTTTCCACCTCATCGACGCCATCTATGTTCTGGACCGCTTCTTGGATTTGGGATTGAATCATGGGGCCGACTGGGCAGGCGGGTGTCGTCAGCGTGAAAGTGATGCGGAATCCCACCTGCTCGTCGAGTTCGTTGACATCGTAGATTAGACCGAGATCGACGATATTGATCCCAATTTCGGGGTCGAAGACCGTCTTCAAGGTTTCGAGAACGTCGTCTGTCGTCGCCATAGTAATCCTTTCGGGCATTGGTCAGTCGGTGGATGCGATGCGGATCGGGATGTCCGAGTCGTTGGTGCCGACGGTCTCGCCGCGTGCTTCGGCCAGTGCCATGTCTAACACTTTCCAGGCCAATAGCGCGCATTTAATCCGAACAGGGAATTTTGCCACACCCTGCAGCGATTCCAGATCTCCTATCTCAACTGAGTCCACGTCGAATCCTTCGCGCGTTAGCATCTCTTGCACTTCTCGCGAGAGCTGTTCGATCTCTCTCAGTGGTCTTGATTCAGACTCGCCGGCCATCATCGATGCAGAAGCCTGACTGATGGAGCAGCCCATGCCGCTGAATGCGATATCGACCAGCTTGCCCTCCTCGACCTGTAACTCCACCCGGATCTCGTCACCGCAAGAGGGGTTCAGGCCCTCCGCTGCCACGCTTGCCGCCTTCAGTGAACCCTTGTGCCGGGGGCGCCGGTAATGGTCCAGGATGAGGTCGCGATAGAGATCGTCGAAGTCGACGGGATTCTGGGCCTCGAGGGTCATTGGCTGGCCTCTCCGTGTCCGAAGACTTTGGCCGCTTCACCAAGCGCGTCGATTAGGGTGTCGATCTCTTCGCGCTGGTTGTAGACGTAGAACGAGGCTCGGGCTGTGGCCGGCGTAGAGAGACAGCGATGCAATGGCTGTGCGCAATGGTGGCCTGCCCGGATGGCGACGCCGTACTGGTCCACGATCGTGCTGATATCGTGCGGGTGGATATCCAGAAAGTTGAAGGCGCAGACTGCACCGTGCTCGGCGGGATCGCGCGGTCCGTAGAGCTGGATGCCTTCGAGGCTGTTGAGCCGCTCCATCGCGTAGGCGGTCAGATCGTGCGAGTGCTCCTGCACCTTGCGCATGCCCAGCAAGCTGAGATAGGTCAGTGCCGGACCGAACGCGATTACGGAGTCGATGTTGGGCGTCCCAGCTTCGAATTTGTGTGGCAGTGCGGCCCAGGTCGATTCCTCGCGCGTGACGACGCTGATCATCTCGCCGCCGCCCAAGAACGGATCGAGATCCCCCAGTAGTTCCTGGCGCCCCCAGAGGATGCCAACACCGGTAGGCCCGAGCATTTTGTGAGCCGAGAAGGCGAGGTAGTCGGCTCCCAGCGCGCGCACGTCGGTTGGCATGTGCGGCACACTCTGTGCACCGTCGACGATCATTGTCGCGCCCGCGGCGCGTGCCATCTCGGCGATTTCGGAGACTGGATTGATCGTACCCAGCACGTTCGACTGGTGCACGATCGAGACGATACGTGTACGTGGACCGATTAGTTCGTTGGCCTGATCGAGCGAGAGCTTGCCCTGCTTATCGACGTCGAGGAAGACCAACTTCACGTCTTGGCGCTGGGCTAGTATTTGCCAGGGCACCAGGTTGGAATGGTGCTCCATGTCACTCAGGACGATTTCGTCGCCGGCCTGCAGCCTCCGGCCCAGACTGTAAGCAAGAAGGTTGAGTGACTCGGTCGTGTTGCGGGTGAAGATCACCTCCTTG
>CAZZMQ010000024.1:11125-25996 GCA_964655365.1 uncultured Dehalococcoidia bacterium
GGCCTCGTAGGCGGTCGTCGCCTCCTCAGCCAGGGTGTGCAGGCCGCGGTGAATATTGGCGTTCATTGTGGAGTAGTAGTGCGTCAGAGTGTCGATCACTGACTGCGGTTTTTGTGTCGTGGCCGCATTGTCGAGGTAGATCAGTGGACGCCCGTTGACCTCGCGCGTGAGGATCGGAAAGTCGGCGCGAATCTTCTCGATTGCCAGAGGGCTGATCCTTTGGACCATCGCAGTTCGCTCCGTCACCTGAGAAGTCCTCAGTCGAGGCCGACTTGGATATCGTCGCCGTCCACACGGACTTCGTAACACGTTACGCCGCGCACGGCCGGCAGCGTCTTGGCAGCACCCGTGCGTACATCGAATAGGGCACCGTGCCGTGGACACTCGATGCGGCCATCGACCAGCTCGCCTTCGCCCAGAGGACCGTTGTCATGGGAGCAACGGTTTTCAATAGCGAAGAAGCCCTCTTCCGCGACATGGCAGATCGCGAGGCTGACGCCGTCGATCTCGACGATACGGGATTCGCCTCCGGGGATTTCGCCCACTGGCCCCACACTCACGTATTTCGTCATGCCTCACCGGATAGCTGCTCATCGATGAGCTGTGTAATTACTTCACGCGAGTGCGGGTCTGGCAGTCGATCAACCAGCGCCGTGAGAAAGCCTTGGACGACGAGCCGCTCGGCCGCCGAGCGGTTGATTCCGCGCGACTCAAGATAGAAAAGATGCTCCGGATCGACGGGGCCAACAGCGGCGGCGTGCGCGCACTTGACGTCGTCAGCTTCGATCTCTAGGACGGGGATCGGGTCAGCGCTGGCGCCGTCGCTCAGGAGCAGATTGCGCATCGATTGTTCGGCCGCAGTGCGCTGACCCTGGGGTGTGATATGGATTGTGCCGTACTGGACGGCCTTGGAATCGGCGTCCAGTGCGCCCTTAATGGTCAGTTCACTGCTTCCGCCGGGGGCAGTGTGGAGCTGTTGCGTGATGTGCTCGATATGCTGTGAGCTCGAGCCCACGAAGATGGCCAGGATATCCAGGTGGCTGTGGTCGGGGCCGATCTCAAAGCTGACTTGCTCCTTGTGCAGCCGACTCCCGAAGACGGCCGACCCCCAAGTCGCCTGGGTGCCACGGCCGAGCTTCCCGCCGACTGAACTGAAGGCGGAGACATCGTTACCCCAGCGGTTGAGTTGCATCACATCAACCCGGCTGCCGTCGCCGGCCACCACTTCGATCGTGCGCTGGACTAGGCTCTCTTCCGCCGCGTCATCTGAATCGGACGCCCCGACTTCCACCAGCGTCAACTGGGAGCCAACTTCGGCGACGACCAACGTGCGTCCGAACAGGCCGGTCGTTGTCGAGGCTTTGCTCAGCAGATGGTAGAGCGGTTCGTCGAGCGCGACATCTCGCGGTAGATAGCAGAACAGACTTTGCGTCCAGAGTGCGGCGTTCAGCGCTACAAGCCGAGCGTGCCCAACGGCCGCGAGGTCCGAGTTGACTATGCTGCCGAGATGTGTTCGCACGAGTTCTTCGTGCTCGCGCGCAGCCTGCGAGAGCGAAGAGAAGATTACCCCGCGCTGCGCCGCGGCTCTGGCTAGTACGCTTGTGCCCTCGTCGTTGTGGCTGAGCAGTCCGGCCCGACCGTTTCCGATCAGTCCCTCCGCTGCCTCCGGCAGGGCGCTTGCCGTCTCGAGTGTCCACCGCTCAAGCTGCAGGCCGTCCAGTGGTGTGCGACGCCAAGTCTCCTCCTGTCCGGAGGGCCAGCCTAGTGCTGCGTACTGTTTGAGCGCGGCAAGGCGTGCATCACGCAACCAGCCCGGTTCATCTAACTGCGACGAGATCGCTTCCACCAGTTCGGCGCTGGGAGGCGTCGTTAGGGTCTCCGCGACAGTTGTGTCGCTCACTCGTTAGTGTCCTTGTGTTCGCTTTTGATCAGGGGCTTGCGTGACTGATCGGTCTAACCGATCGCCCCTTCCATTTGCAGTTCGATGAGTCGGTTCATTTCGACGGCGTATTCCATCGGCAGCTGTTTGATGATCGGCTCAACGAAGCCGTTCACGATCAGCTTGGTCGCTTCATCCTCTGTCAGACCACGTGACATCAGGTAGAAGAGTTGATCCTCGCCCACCTTGGAAACCGTTGCCTCGTGGGTGATATCGACTTTCTTCTCGTCGACCTCCATGGCGGGGTAGGTGTCGGAGCGGGATTGGTCGTCCAACATCAGTGCATCGCAGCGCACGTTGGCTTTGCAGCCATCGGCGCCGTCGTAGATCTTGACCAAGCCACGGTAGGAACTGCGACCACCATCGATCGCCAGGCTCTTACTGTTGATTACTGACGTGGTGTTTGGTGCTACGTGCACCATCTTGGCGCCCGCGTCTTGATGTTGCCCGTGGCTGGCCGACGCGATCGAGAGCACTTCACCGTGCGCGCCGGGTTCCATGAGATAGACGGCCGGGTACTTCATCGTTAGCTTGCTGCCGAGGTTGCCGTCGACCCAAGTCATGACGGCTTTCTCGTATGCCACCGCTCGCTTTGTCACCAGGTTGTAGACATTGTTTGACCAATTCTGGATCGTCGTGTAGCGGACCTTGGCACCTTTTTTGCAGACGATCTCGACGACGGCGCTGTGCAGCGAATCGCTGGAGTAGATCGGGGCCGTGCAGCCCTCAACGTAGTGTATGTCGGCACCTTCGTCTGCGATGATCAGTGTGCGTTCAAACTGCCCCATGTTTTCCGTGTTTATCCGGAAATAAGCCTGTAGCGGCACATCGACTTTGACGCCCTTGGGCACGTAAATGAACGATCCGCCGGACCAGACGGCCGTGTTCAGTGCCGCGAACTTGTTGTCGTTGGCAGGAATGACGGTCGAGTAGTATTCCTTAAAGATCTCCTCGTGCTCCTGCAGCGCCTGGTCGGTGCTGAGGAAGATGACACCTTTCTCCTCTAGATCCTCTCGGATGTTGTGATAGACGACCTCGGAGTCGTACTGGGCGCCAACGCCGGCCAGCAATCCCTGCTTTTCGGCTTCGGGGATACCTAGCTTGTCGTAGGTGTCCTTGATGTACTCGGGTACGTCTTCCCAAGACTCTTCATCGCGGTCGGAGGCGCGCACGAAGTAATGGATGTCGTCGAAGTCGACTCCGCCCAACTCGCCACCCCAGTCGGGCAACGGTCGTGAGCGGAAGTGCTCCAAGGCGCGCAGCCGCAGCTGGCGCATCCAGTCAGGCTCCTTCTTCAAGTCCGAGATTTTGTTGACCACTTCAGGGCTGAGACCCTTCGGCAGCTTGATCAAAGCCTCGGCGTCGTCGTGGAAGCCATACTGATAGTCGCCCTTGACGACGCCGGGCTTCTCCAGGTCAGGGTGGGACCGTTCTTCGGTAACCATTATGCTGATGCTCCGTCCGCGACACGCTCCAATATGGGGTCGTAACCTTCGGCTTCCAGCCGTTCTGCCAGCGAGAAGTCGCCCGACTCCACAATCCGACCATTAGCTAGTACGTGTACGTAGTCGGGCCGTACGTAATCGAGGAGGCGCTGGTAGTGCGTGATCATCAAGATGCCGTTGGACTCGTTGCGGAATTCGTTGATGCCCTGCGCGACGACCCGCAGTGCATCGATGTCGAGGCCGGAGTCCGTCTCGTCCATGATTGCTAAGTCGGGCTTGAGCAGACCTAGCTGTAACGTCTCAGCGCGCTTCTTCTCACCACCGGAGAAGCCGTCGTTGACGTAGCGCCGCACGAACGACTCATCCATTTGCAGGCGCCCGAGCACGGCGTTGAGTTCCTTACGGTATTCCTTGACCGAGATCTCCTGGCCGCGGCGGGCGCTCATGGCTCGGCGTAGGAAGTTGATCATCGAAACGCCGGGTACGTCGGTGGGGTACTGCATCGCCAGGAAGAGACCAAGGCGGGAGCGCTGGTCTGGCCGCAAAGAGAGGATCGAGTCGCCGCGGAAGCGCACGTCGCCACCCGTTACGGAGTAGCGAGGGTGGCCCATTAGTGTGTTGGCCAGAGTGCTCTTCCCAGATCCGTTGGGCCCCATCATGGCGTGCACTTCGCCCGACTCAATTTTCAGCGAGAGTCCTTGCACGATTGGCAGCTCGCCCACGCTGATATGTAGGCTATCGATTTCTAGCAGCGGTCCGTTCATGGGCCGTCCGCCATCCTTTCGTGCCCGTTCAGGGCGTCCCGGTCCGATTTTCGCTCGGATCTCATGTTGGTTCTGTTGCCCCGCCGAGATCGGCGATATTGACGAAGTACTCGCAGGCTGCATCGCCCCGCGCTACACGGGCGACTTGCGTCACCGCTGTGCCCAAGAGGCTCTCGATTGCGAGCCGGTCTGATTCGCAGACGCAGTCGCTCTCGTCCGCGGCGCTGCGATACGGGCAGGCATGGTTGCGCAGCGTGTAGCCGGAAGTCGTGGCCTCCCAGCCATCCAGGATTCCCTCGGTGCGTAGCACCGCGACGGTCTGTTCAATACGCTTCCCAAGGTCGATGGCTTGTACCTGGGAGCGGTGCTCGGCGACCATTTCATCTGCCATGCCTCGCGCCATCTCTGATTTCTCATGCCGACCGCGCTTGATCTGGGAGAGCAGGCGAGTGGCTAGGGAGGCGGAGTGGTCGCGCTGACGGCTGACGCCCGCGTCCGTGGCGCGGTAGCGTCGGTACGGACGGCCTGTCGACTGGCGGATTTCGTTTGCGGTTAGCAGCCCGTCCACGCACAGTCGGTCCAGGTGCCGTCTTACGCTGGCATCGGACAGCCGTAACGCCACGCACAGTTCGGCAACTGTAGCGCCGCCATGGTCCACGATGTGGGCCAAGAGCTCTTCTCGGGTGCCATCAGCGGTCATTGTCGCCTCGATAGAGCCGTTCACAACTAGACTTGAACCCTAGGAAGGAACCAACTTACCGTCAATAAATGATGAAAAAGAGGAAAAGTGGGGCACGATGAAGATTCGTGGTTGATGAAGGCCTTAGTAGGGGCCGAATCAGCTGGCCTGACGGCTGTTTACATCGCGGCCGAGTCCATCGCTGGCGACACTGATTGGGCCGGAGAAGATGCTCGCGGCGCGCCGCTCCGCTTCTTGGAGATTTGTGCCATACCAGAAGTGAGTCAACAGCATTTCTTCAGCGTTTGCTTCACTGGCCATCGCGGCGGCCTGCTCGGGTGTTAGGTGGCCCCGCACGACCCCAGTCTCGGCTTCCGCGAGCGTGGCCTCCGCGACGAGCAGATCGCAGTTCCGAGCCAGTTCCGTGACTTCGTCTTTCGGCGCTGTGTCTCCGGTGTAGGCTAGCGAACCATTGCCGTCTAGGCGGATGGACCAAGCGGGGATGTAATGCTCAGCCTGGGCGAAACGAACCTGCAGTGCCCCCAACTGGAGTACCGTGTCAGGGTCATACTCGCGCACGTCGAACGTGTTGGCGCAGAAGTCGTCGGGGAAGCTGATGGCGCGCATCACCTGACGTAACGCGTCCGTTCCACCGGGTGGTAGATGGAGCTGGGTGCGTCGGTTCTGGATGCCTTCCATGTCCCGCGTGACGCGGAAGCGCAATGGGATCACGTCGATGAAGTGGTCCGCATGCATGTGCGTGATCACGATGTGATCGATATCGAAGTCGGGGCGCACGCCCAGCACGGCAGAGGCGATTCCATGCCCGCAGTCCAGCAGCAGCGACTGACCGTCGTCCTCCACTAGGTAGCCGGAACTATTCGCCCCCGCTGGTGGGCAGGCCGCTCCGGATCCAAGAACGGTGAGACGCACGGGAGGCCTCTCCAGACTGATGGCCGACCAGGGCCGGTGATCCTAAGGTGGCTCGATTCGAGCGTCAATTACCTTTCAAGCCAGTCAAACTGACTTCGCGCGAATGCCGGTCCGGGTCGCAACCTGCTGCCTGACAGCTGCGAACACGAAAGTTGCGGGAATGCGTTCGGGCCAACATGTGCTGCCGGAACGAGCGTACGATGCGATGATGGTTGCATGTCGGACCAGTCCTCAGTTGGCGATTGCCGGGTTGGACTTTGCGAGGACTGCCGCCATGCCTCGTGGGTCACGAGCGCCCGCCAATCAACGTTCCTACTCTGCCTGCTCCACCAGCTCGATTCCGGCTACCCCAAATACCCTGCGTTGCCTGTGCGGACGTGCTCCGGCTACGAATCCCGCTGCTCGTAACCAAGGTCGTTCCATGAGCGAAGCCCCTCGACCGTCGCTGCCGGTTCGGCTTCCTGCCGACGAGACCGTTTTGCTCAGCCTTCCGCCTTATGCAGTGATCCTGCACAACGACGATTACAATTCGATGAATCATGTCGTCCAGTCGCTCTTGGCATGCGTTCCAGAGTTGGAGCAGGAGGGGGCCGTCCGAGTCATGCTGACGGCGCATGTCGAAGGAAGGGCTCATGTCATCAGTTGTCCGCTGGAGCGGGCCGAGCTGTATCGTGCTCGGCTCGAGTTACAAGGATTAACCGCGACGATCGAGAAGGCCTGAGCGATTTGGCTCGACGAACGGCCGTGGGGAGGCACGCCTCCCCACGGTGCTGGACTAACTGGGCGCTAGAGGACGTCGTTACCGTGTTCGCCCGTGCGTACGCGGATGGCGTCTTCGATCTCGCTGACGAAGATCTTGCCGTCGCCGATGTTGCCGGTAGCGGCTGTCTCAACGACGATCTTGACCACGTTGTCCACGTTCCAGTCGGAGACGACGGTGACCAACTTGACCTTGGGCAACATGTCGATCACATAGGATTCGCCACCACGGCTGCTGTGCACGACGCCGCGTTGGTTTCCGTGACCAACGACGTTCTCCACATGTAGACCTGTGATCCCCGCCTCAATCAAGGCAAGTTTGACCGGCTCGAGTCGCTCCGGTCGGATAATGGCCTCGACTTTTTTCATTGCCACGGGACTACTCCGTTCCTGCAGCGGTCACGCTGGTCGGTTCCGGAGAGGCATCCGGAGTCCCCGATACCATCGTCGAGACGCCCCCAGAGTAGAATCCCGGCTCGTCGAACTGGTAGGCGGGCTCGTCATGCTCACTTCGGTCGAGACCGGCGAGTTCCTCATCCTCTTCGACACGTACCGCCATGAACTGCTTGATTGCGAGCATGATCGCGCCGCTCATGACGAAGGACCAACCTAGCGCGGCGCCCATCGCGGCGATCTGGCGCCAGAGCAGATCGAAGCTTCCTTCGACCAGCCCGTTGACACCGGCGATCGAGGAGACAGCAAACAGGCCTGTGGCGAAAGCACCCCAGAGCCCGCCTATACCGTGTACCGCGAATACGTCCAGCGTGTCGTCCAACTCCTTCACCCGATGTAGCAAACGCACCGCATAGAAGCCAAACAGGCTCGCGCCCGCACCAATGATCAACGCCGGGAAGATGTTGCCGTAGCCTTCCAGGTCAGGCCAGGCGCCAATGAAGCCCGCGGCCGGTGTAATTGCCACGAGGCCGGCGACGGCGCCTGTCGCGGCGCCGACGATCGATGGCTTCCCGGTCTTCCACCAGGACAGCCCCATCCAGACGACGGCGGCCATCGCCGCGGCGCTGTTTGTTTGCACAAAGGCGTTGGCTGCGCTGCCGTCTGCGGCGAGCGACGAGCCGGCGTTAAAGCCGAACCATCCGAACCAGAGCAGCCCAGTTCCGAGTACGACCTTCGAGACGTCATGCGGGATCGTGTCGCGCGTGATCCCGCGTCGCCGTCCCACCACTAGTGCCGCTGCCACGGCAGCGAATGCTGCGTTGATGTGCACTACGGTTCCGCCTGCGAAGTCGAGCGCTTCCAGCTCGCTGCCGATCCAGCCGCCGCCCCAGACCCAGTGGCACAGCGGTGCGTAGACGACTGTCACCCAGAGAACCGTGAAAACTAGCAGGGAACTGAACTTGATCCGTTCCACGAAGGCGCCCGTAATCAGTGCTGGGGTGATGATTGCAAACATCATCTGGAATGCCATAAAAACCAGATGTGGGATCGTGTCCGAATATGGTCCCGGCTCGAGGCCGACGTTGCGTAGCCCGAACCACTCCAGATTGCCGACGAATCCGCCGACATCGCCGCTGAAGGCCAGGCTGTATCCCCACAGCACCCAGACGACGCTGACCACCATCATCATTACGAAAGACTGCATGATGGTGGCGGCCGCGCTTTTGCTGCGGACTAAGCCGCTGTAGAAGAATGCCAGGCCCGGCGTCATCAGCAAGACAAGTGCGGATGCCGTAAGGATCCAGGCAGTGTCGCCGGTATCGATCATGGGACACCTCCAAGGATTGTGACGGTGAGAAAGTCCGCCACTAGAGAATCAGTTGTGGGTCACAGTCTTGTGCGTCGGTGCCTCGGCCGGAAGGGGGAGCGGTTACATTCAGATGAACAGTCTCCGCTGCCAGTAGAGGAGACTTTATCTCGCCCTTAGCGGCGGGTTTTTCCGATGTTTCCCTGCGTTCGCAGAGTCCAGTGATAGACTGCCCCCATGGCGGCTCTCACCCCGACGACTGAGGACTATCTCCAAGCGATCGACGCACTTCGCGACGAGGTGGGTGACGTTCGCGCCGCGCGACTAGCGGAGCGGCTTCGCGTCTCAGCTGCCTCGGTCTCACAGACGCTGGAGCGAATGAAAGAGCAGGGCCTCGTCGAGGTCGCTGACGATCACCGCATTCATCTAACCGGAGTTGGTTGCAAAGCGGCCGACAGCATCAATCGACGTCACCGTTTGACCGAGCGTTTCTTGGTCGACATGTTGGGTCTCGATTGGGTCTCCGCTCACGAAGAGGCGCATCGACTCGAGCATGCCATTAGCGAGAATGTCGAAGCGCGCTTGTCCGCGCTGCTCGATCACCCGCAAACCTGTCCACACGGTGCTCCGATTCCGGGCAACTTTCCCGACGATGGTGACGCCGATTGGCGTCGGCTCTCTTCATTCCAGAGCGACGAGCGTGGCGAAATAGCTCGCGTCTCCGAGGCGATCGAGGACGACACTGCCCTGTTGCGCTTCTGCGATGAAAAACACATCCATCCCCAGGTGCGCTTTCGTGTCGTTGAGGTGGGTCCGGATGGCGTGTACACGCTGGAGACGGAGCAGGGTGCGGTCGCGATCAGCGATCGCATGACTGCCCATATCTTCTGCGTCGCGACGTGATCGCTCGCAACGCGTTCAGGGATACCCCAAGTGCATAGCCTGGCTGTCGGTACCCCATTTCCCGTTGGATAGGAGATTCCGTATGGCCGTCAGCGCGCCAGGTGATCACGCTGCTTTTAGGGACCTGACGGGCCGCACGGCTCTCGTTACGGGAGGCTCGCGGGGAATCGGACGGGCGATTGCACTCGAACTCGCGGCGCACGGTGCCGATATCGCGGTCAACTACGTTGCCCGCGCAGACGGTGCTAGCGAGACGGCGGCGGCAGCGGTCGCACTAGGAGTCCAGGCACATGTTGTGCGGTGCGACGTGGCGGACGGCGCCGCTGTGGCTGCCATGGTCAAAGAGGTTGACGCGGAGCTAGCCCCCCCCGACATCGTGGTCAATAACGCCGGAATTACGCGTGATGGGCTGGTTATGCGGATGAAGGACGAGGATTGGGACGATGTCTTGGCGACCGATCTAACCGGTGCCTTCTTTGTTACACGGGCGTGCATGCGGGGCATGATGCGCGCTCGGTGGGGCCGCATCATTAATGTCGGTTCCGTGATTGGCTCCATGGGGAACCCCGGCCAGGCCAACTACGCCGCAGCGAAAGCCGGGCTGGCTGGTATGACGAAGGCGGTTGCTAAGGAGGTGGGAAGCCGCAACATTACGGCGAACGTAGTCTCGCCGGGCTTCATCCAGACCGATATCACGGCGGATCTTTCCAGCGAAGCTATCGACATGGTTATGGGCCAGATCGCGCTGCAGCGACTTGGTGAGCCCGGCGATGTCGCTCCGCTGGTCGCATTCTTGGCTGGTGAGGGTGGTCGCTATGTCACGGGCCAGGTGATCCACGTCGATGGCGGGATGGTTATGGCCTAACGGAGCTGCAAAGCACCGTAACTCTGAGCTCATGACATTCCAGCACCTATTCACGGTGATTCACCGAGTTTAATGGTTCTGGTCGGATTTGGGCGGAGCTTGCTGGACGTATTGGCTCCATCGATATCAAATATAGAATCTGATCGTGGTCTCGTTGTGAGGGGATCACGCCCGTGATACCGTGCTCCCATCGTCGGCGCTTGTGCCGCTCTTTGTTCTCTGAGCGACATCGCTCGAAATGAGGTAAGCGATCCGTGACGACCGCTGCCACCCCCTTTGATATCGGTATGGATGACGAACTCGGCGTCGCTGTCGTTTTCCCTGGCCAGGGTTCTCAATCACTTGGCATGGCTGGCAAGGTTCTGGCCGTCCATCCTGAATCACGGCTGCGCTTCGAACGCGCTTCCGATCTGCTGGGGTACGACCTGCTTGGCTTGATCGAGGATGGACCGCTGGCACAGCTCGACAATACCTCGCACTCTCAGCCTGCTATTTACACCGCCAGCATCGCCTGGTGGGAGGCGCTCGAGGGTGAGTGGCAGCAGTCTGGACGTTGCCTCGAGCCGGTTGCCATGGCTGGCCACAGCATGGGACAGATCACGGCTTTGGTTGCTGCCGGAGCGCTCGACTTTGAGAGTGGGCTGGAGCTCGTTCGCGCTCGTGGCCAACTGATGGATGAAGCCGATCGACGTCGGCCCGGTGGGATGGCTTCAATCATTGGGCTCAAGAATCGAGCGCTCGCGAAGATCGTTGGCGACGCTTCTGTCGTCGGTACCGTTGTGGTGGCCAACGACAACTGCCCCGGCCACACCGTTGTTAGCGGAGAGGAATCTGCGCTTGCACGTGTCATGCAATTGGCCGAATTGAAGGGCGCCCGGCGCGTAGTCCGATTACCGATCTCGATTGCCTCGCATTCGCCCCTGATGATGGACGCGCAGGACCAGTTCCGGGAGGTTGTTGCAGGGATGCCGTGGCGCGACCCGCAGGTCCCTGTCGTGAGTAATGTCACGGCCGGTCTCATTGAGACGCGAGACGCCATCATTGAAGAGCTCAATGTCGCGCTCCTACGTCCGGTGAACTGGACCGGCAGTGTCAAGCAGATGGCGCGGCACGGTGCTGGACTGTTCGTCGAGGCAGGCCCGGGTGATGTGCTGACAAAGCTTGTGCGGCGAATCTCGAAGAGTGCCTGGACTTTCCCTGTCTCCGACGAGGAAGAGGGCTTGGCTACACGCGACTATCCGGACATGAGTGACGGCATCCCCAAGTGATCTTGCCCTATATACGTCCGCAACCATGACTCGCCGCGGTGTAATCACTGGCCTCGGCAGCGTTTGTCCCGTAGGCAATGACATGCCCACTGTCTGGCGCAACCTCGTGGACGGCAAGACCGGGGTCGATTACATCCGCCGTTTCGATACTGAGGGTTTCAAGGTACCGATCGCTGCGGAAGTGCTGGACTTCGAACCCGGAGCCCAGATCCAGCCGAAGACGCTCAAGCACATGGATCTCAACGTGCAATACGCGGTTATCTCCGCGCTGGAAGCGGTTCAGGATTCTGAGCTCCGCGTGGACGAAGACAACCGTCATCGTATCGGAGTGATATTTGGCTCCGGAGGTGGTGGCTTGGAAACCGTGCTGAAGTGGCACGATGTGTTGAAGCAGAAAGGGCCGCGTCGGCTCTCACCCTTCTTCATGTCCAACATGATCGTCGATGCGGCGAGCGGCCACATCGCGATCGCGACGGGTGCCACTGGTCCTAACTACTCCCCCAGTAGCGCATGCGCAAGTGGTGCCAATGCGGTAGCCGATGCTGCCTTGTACATCCGTGCTGGTAAGGCCGACGCCGTGATTGCGGGCGGCTCCGAGGCGGTCATTCTGCCGCTGTTCCACGGCTGCTTTGAAGCGATGCGTGTTCTGGCGACTCCCGTCGAGCCAGTTAGCGCATCGTGTCAGCCGTTTGACCTCAACCGCACCGGTTTTGTCCCGGGCGAAGGCGGCGCGGCTCTGATCGTGGAAGATCTTGAACACGCGCTCTTGCGCGGTGCGAAGATCTACGCCGAGGTGACAGGATCCGGCAGCGGCAACGATGCTTTCGACATGGCCCAGCCGGAGGGATCCGCCCGCGGTCTAGTGAATGCTATGCAGCAGGCGATCTGTGAAGCCCAAGAATCCGCGGCCAGTCGTGACTCGCGGGCCAAGGTTGGCTACATCAACACACATGGTACGGCTACGAAGTTGGGTGATTCGGTGGAAGTGGCGGCTATCAAACAGGCTTTTGGCAGCGAGGCGAACAACCTACTGGTCTCGTCTATCAAAGCGGCCACTGGCCACATGATGGGTGCCAGCGGGGCGTTAGAGGTCGCCGTTGCTGCGCTTGCTCTGCGCGAAGGCACTATTCCACCCACACTTAACTACGAGACGCCGGATCCGGACTGCGACCTTGATTGTGTTCCGAACGAGGCGCGCCGCGTCGATCTTGAGGCCTCGATGTCCATCTCTGCTGGTCTAGGTGGACACAACGCCGCCGTGTTGTTGGAGCGCTGGACCGAGTGATCGACTCTGCGCGTCTGCACGAACGTGTCGTTATTACAGGGATTGGTCCCGTCACACCGATCGGAATCGGTGTAGATGCTTTCTGGGCCAGCTTGCGCGACGGTCGCTCGGGCGTGGCGCGTATCGGTGCCTACGACCCCAGCGAGCAGAAAGTCCAGATTGCCGCTGAGGTGAACGACTTCGAGCCGGAGTCATTTATCTCGCCCAAGTCGGCCAAGCGTATGGCGCGTTTCTCGCAGATGGCGGTTGCTGCCGCGCGCCTCGCGGTAGAGGATGCGGGGCTTGATCTCGATACGGCGGATCGCTCGCGCGCTGCCTCCGTCATCAACAGCGGCGGCGGAGCTGTTACGACGATCGCCCACGAGACCCAGGTGCTTGGCCGCCGCGGACCGGACCGAGTTAGCCCCTTCTTCGTCCCGGTGATGGCGATGAACATGGCCTCTTGCCAGGTCTCGATCGAGCTGGGTCTGGAAGGTCCCGCGATCACCTCGGCGGCTGCCTGTGCCAGTTCTATCTACGCGTTTCAGGATGCGGCTGTGATGATGCGTATTGACGAGGTCGACTGGGCCTTGGCCGGCGGCACAGAATCCAACATCTCTGTATTGGGCATAGCGGGGCTTGCCAACATGCATGCGCTCTCTCGCAACAACGACGACCCTGAGGGAGCATCCCGGCCCTTTGATAAGGATCGTGATGGATTCGTCTTCGGTGAGGGGGCAGTCGTTTGCGTGCTTGAGTCTCTGCAAGCGGCGACGGCGCGTGGAGCACGGATCTACGCCGAGGTTTTGGGTGCTGGTCGCACCACGGACGCCTTCCACATTACCCAGCCGCGCCCGAACGGTAGTGGCGCGGCCCGGGCTATGTCAGTGGCGTTGGAGAACGCGGGTCTTCAGCCCGAGGATGTCGATTACGTCTGCGCTCATGGTACTAGCACGTCACTGAATGACTTGGCGGAGACGCTGGCGCTCAAATCGGTTTTTGGGGAACACGCCTATCGGTTGGCGGTCAGCTCGCCCAAAAGTATGACTGGCCATCTGATGGGAGCTGCTGGCGGCATCTCTGTGGCGGCCTCGGCACTCGCCATTCACCATGGCCTGTTACCTCCGACGATCAACCTCAGCACTCCCGACCCTGACTGCGACCTGGACTATGTTCCGGGCCAGGCTCGCCCTGGCTCAATCCAGGTCGCATTGGCCAACGGCTTTGGCTTTGGTGGACAGAACGCGGTTGTCGCGCTGGGCGCTGTCGACCGGTAGCCTTCATCTGTCGGCCAGTTCGACCGTATCGCTTGTGAGCGGGTTTGGGGGAGTCTCGTGCCCAGCGTTCAGGAACGTGCCTTCGCCATCATCGCGGAGCAACTGCGTGTCCCAAGCGAGGACGTGATGCTAGAGGCGCATCTGCTCGATGACCTCAAAGCCGACTCGCTGGACCTGGTTGATCTCACCATCGCGATCGAAGAGGAATTCTCCGACGATGGGAAGGACCTTGAGATTAGTGAGGACGACGCCGCGGATCTCCAGACCGTGCAGGATGTGATCAGCTACCTGGCCAAACACGGGATTGAGTAGTCGTCCGCATGCCGTTGCAACGCATACGCGCCGCGTCACTGGGAGCCCAAGTGGAGGGCGAATCGGCCGTCGGCGCGGAAGGCATCAACTTGGTCGAGGGCCGCACCATGCTCAACCGCCGCGCCGAAGTGGCGACCGCGCTGATCGTTGCCAAGGGTCTGGTCAAAGTTGGTATGGTTGACGACGACGCGGAATTGGGGGCTGGGGACGGCGTGCTACTGCCGGGCGCAGCGGTCTACTCGTTGCAGGGGTTGGAAGAGTCGCTCGTGCTGTTGTTTACAGCACCGGGAGGTGGCCCAACCGCTCCTTCAGAATAGGGCGGATAGCACCCGAATGCCCGGCTAGCCCTTCTTTCTGGCGAGAACTTTGATTGGCTTCCAGCGGCCGCTGGCTTCAGGGTCGCGCGTCAGCACAGCGACCAGATCTCCATCGCGGGCTAGTGCGAGCATGTGCTGTTTCTTGTGAGATGCGGCCCAGATTGCTTGGCCGTGCAAAAGCGTACGCCATTGGTCATCGTTTACGACCACGCGGGGCCAATGTTCGAAGAAGATGCGCGGTGAGGTTGCTAAGGGCCAAATGTCACCGTTCTGTTCGGCCGCATTTTGTAGCGCATCCGGCGTCTGTGCATCGTCGGCGCTAACCGGCCCGATCGCAGCCCGTCTCATCGCAACGACATGCGCGCCGCAGCCCAGGGTTTTTCCGATGTCGCGAGCGATGGCGCGGACGTATGTCCCCGACCCTACTGTCATGCGTAGTTCGAT
>CAZZMQ010000024.1:26006-27804 GCA_964655365.1 uncultured Dehalococcoidia bacterium
CCACGAATCAAGCACTAGTTCATGGATCTGCACAATTCGCGTTGGCCGCTCAACGGGCTCGCCACGGCGGGCCGCACGGTGCGCGGTTACACCGTCGACCTTTATCGCGCTGTAGACGGGCGGCAATTGTTCGATCTCACCCTGGAATGGGATCAGCGCTTCCTCGATCTTGGCCACCGTAAGTTCGGGAACTGGGTGCTCGGCGATGATGGTGCCCTGGGAGTCGTCCGTATCGGTCGCCTGCCCGAGCCGCACACGAGCCGTGTAGGTCTTCGGATGCTCGCTGAGGTATTCGATCAGCCGTGTTGCGCCGCCCACGAAGACTGGTAGGAGTCCGGTCGCCAATGGATCGAGTGTGCCGCCATGCCCAACGCGTCGTACTCCAGTCCAGCGACGCACCATCTGCACAATGTCGTGCGATGTGGGTCCTTCCGGCTTATCGATCAGGAAGAGCGACGCTGGAGCGTTCTCGTCACGTTGCTTGCGCCGGCTCATGGTGAACCGTCATCGCTGGTGCTGTCCCCTAGATCGGGATCGGGGTTGTTGATCGGATTCGGGCTAGGAAGCTCGCTGATCAGATCCTGAATCCGGCGGTCCTCGGCAATGCGGTCGTCCAGCCGAAACGCGAGTTGAGGGATTGAACGGAGCTTGAGCTGTGGCCGGAGTTTTCGCCAGATATAGTTACGTGAGCCCTGAAGAGCGGCCAGTGCATCGTATGCTTCCTTTTCGCTGCCGAGCACTGAGATCAGGACTTGTGCGTGGCTGAGGTCAGAGGAGGCCCGGACTTCCGTCACGCTGATCAAACCCCGTTCCAGGCGGGGATCTTTTAGCTCATACGTGATCACCTCTGCTATCAACTCGCGCAGCAGATCGTTGATCCGTTCCAGGCGGCGAGTAGGCATCGGTGTCCTTCAAGGGGCAGGGGGACGGATAGAGCTGCTGCAGGCTAGGTGGTGATCGTCTCGACACGGCCGGCTCTTACAACGCGACTTTGCATCTCGATGTGGAAGAATTCGAGCTGGTCGCCGGGCTCGAAGGCCTCGAAGCCCTCAATGCCGACGCCAAACTCCTGCCCGGCTTGGACGTCCTGAACGTTGTCTTGGAAGCGGCGCAGGCTGGATATCTTTCCGCGCGCGATCTCGCTACCGCTACGCAGTACTTTGGCGGATGACTCGCGCGTCACGCTGCCGTCATCGCAGCGGGAACCGGCGATGTTGCCAACGCCGCGGATCGGGAATATTTGCAGAACTTCGGCGTGGCCGTCGATCAGTTCTACTTCGACAGGCGCCAGCAGGCCGCTGATGGCTGCTTCGACTGTTTCGATCAGGTCGTAAATGATGTCGAAGTGGCGGATCTCGATGCCTTCGCTCTCGGCCAGCTTTCGTGCTCCCGGTGCTACGGCTGTGTTGAACGCCAGTACGATGCCCGTGGCAGCGAGCGCCAGGTTTATGTCTGACTCTGAGACACCGCCGGGTGCGGCGTGAACAACCTTGACGTGGACCTCGTCGTTGGTCAGTTGCTCCAAGCTCTGCCGCAACGGCTCCACTGAGCCATCTACGTCAGTCTTCAGGACTAGGTTGAGTTCGCTCACATCCCCGCTGCTGATCTCACCGAAGAGTGCGTCCAGGCTGGCGGCGTGTTGGAGCCGTGCTTCTACGGCCTCCCGCTCGCGTTTGGCACTTTCATAGACACGCTTGGCTTCTTTCTCGCTGACGGTTGCTCGAAAACGGTCGCCCGCTTTTGCGACGTCTTGCAGACCGAGGACGGAGACGGGGGTTGATGGCGACGCGCCCTTGAT
>CAZZMQ010000025.1:0-1759 GCA_964655365.1 uncultured Dehalococcoidia bacterium
GTTTGCCCGACCAGGCAGAAGTCACAATTGCCACAAAAGATGGACGGGCAGGAGATGACGTGATCGCCGGGGACGAACTCGGTGACCGCATCACCCACGGCGGCGACGGTGCCGGCGCCCTCATGACCTAGGATGGCCGGCGTGCTCCCCATCATCGCGATGTCGTAGAGCCCCTCGACAAAGTGGAGATCGCTATGGCAGACCCCGGAGGCTGCGGTGTCGACGAGGACCTCTCGCGGCCCGGGAGCGTCGACCTCAATCTCCTCGACTGTGAGTGGCTGGCCAATTTCGTGGAATACTGCTGCACGCATCGTCGATGGGTCTCTCTTCGATCAAGTTCAGGTCCGCTCGCTTCGGAGTGTAGCGTTCACGCGATCGTTGGCGGAGGGCATTGTGAGACCGCACTGTCTTACCACTGATCGACGTGCAGGGCGTTTGCCAGGGGGCGTCGCGTTGTCGCTTTGAACTCGTCGCCGATTGTGTGGCCCACGCTGATCAGCGCCGTCTGGGTCACCTCGTCGTAGGGGATCCCCAGGATCTCAGCGACTTCCTGTTCCTTAGGAAGATGGAGTGAGGTCCAGCAGGTACCCAAGCCGCGCGATCGGGCGGCGAGCATGAAACTCCAGACTGCAGGAAAGATCGAGCCTAGTGCTCCCGTCCACGCGGCCGTTGCCGATTCGGGCGGCATGAGGTTTAGCCGCCCCCTGATGCAGGGGATCACCATTACTGGAACACGCTCCATGTTGTGCGCCAGATGGTCGGCTGAGTCGCGCACTGCGATGGCGATCTTCTTCTCGGCCACTGGTGCTTCCTTCGCGCGCGAGTGAACCGAGCCCGGCGACGGCGCATACATGTTGAAGAACACGTCCCGGTAGAGCTCGCCGATCGCTTGCTTTTTGTCCTTGTCCGTCACGAGCATGAAGTGCCAGCCTTGTGCGTTTGATCCGCTCGGCGCCTGAAGGCCGAGTTGCAGACATTCTGCGATTAGATCCAAGTCGACGGTTCGGTCGAAATCCAGCCGTTTGCGGACGGCGCGAGTCGTAGTCAAGAGCTCGTCGGTGGACAATTCGATCGTCGCAGGCATGGTGAGACCCCCTGTTTGTCGGACAGGTTACCAGCGGCTGATCTGTGCGGGCCTAGGTCGAGGCTCCGGCCTCGCTAAAGGGGGATCCGCGTGGGGGGGGGGTCTTGGTGCGGAGTTAAGGCGTGAACGTGGTGGCTGATGCAGATCGGGGTCAGCGGCGTAATTCTCTACAGAGTAGGCGCGAGAGGACCGTCTCCATGCGATCAGCATTCCGGGCCGTGTATTTCGGATCTGTGCATGGGCGGAAGCTGGTGATCGAAACCATCGCCGGCTCCAGCATCGCGAGCTGGTTCTCCGTGTCGTCCTGGACGCGCTTTTCGTTGTCGTAATGGAGAGGCTCCATTACCTCTTGATCATCAGCTCCGTTGAGGAAGCCCCCCCCGTCGCCAGTCATCGATTTTACATCGACCGCCTTCTGTCGATGCAAATTAGCCTATTCATGCTCGTTGCCAGCATGGCTCGGACAGTGAGCGGCCTTTAGTCTCCCCACGCAGACTTAGGAGTGAGCCATGTCGTCTTTGGAACTCGATCGTGCTGATGTGGTCTTTAGCGGCGGTGTGGTGCATACCGTTGACGTCGACAACAACATTGCTCAGGCGATCGCAATCCGGGATGGTCGCATCCTGGTGGTTGGTTCCGCCGCCGCGGTGCTCGCGAGCGCCGGGCCCGAGACGC
>CAZZMQ010000025.1:1769-4980 GCA_964655365.1 uncultured Dehalococcoidia bacterium
TCGTCGACGCCCACTGCCACATCGTAGGCGTCGGCTCGTCCGCCAACGAGATCGACTGCAAGGCGCCGGGCATGGATAGCATCGCTGCCATCGTAGAGGCGGTTCGCGCGCGCGCCGCCGCCTTGCCACCCGGATCCTGGATTCGTGGGCGCGGCTATGACCAGTCCAAATTGGCCGAGCAACGCCACCCCAACCGACACGATTTTGACGCAGCGACGACGGATCACCCGGTCATTTTCACCCGCACATGTGGTCATATCTGCGCCTGGAACACGAGAGCGATGGAGATCTCTGGGCTCGAACAATCGGCTCCCGACCCGGATGGTGGGCGTTTCGATCGTGACGGTGACGGGTTGCTCGGTGTTAGCTACGAGCGCGCCAACACTGAGCTGTCCCAGGCCGCGGCCCTCAGCAGCAAAGAAGTGCGCGATGCGCTGCTTGCTGCTGACAAGACCTATCTGGCCAGTGGCGGAACCAGCATGCACGATGCCGGTGGGCTGGCTGGTGCTCCACTCGATATCGCGACGGACCTCATCGCCGCCGGACAGATGCACGCACGCTACTACAGTTTCTTCACCGTCAACGCTTCCGATCATCCGCACGTCGGTGTGCTCGCCACGGGCTTGCGCTCCGGTTTCGGCAGCGACCGGATTCGGATCGGCGCGTTTAAGGTGATCACCGACGGTTCCAGCTCCGGCCCTACCGCGGCTACCCGTGCGCCCTACACGATTGACGAAAACGATTCTGGGATCGCCTATTGGGATCAGGATGATCTCGATGATTTACTCGGGCGTGCGCATCGCGCTGGCTGGCAGTGCACGGTACATGCGGTCGGCGATCGAGGTATTGAGCAGACGCTCGACGCAATGGCCCGCGCTCAGATGGCGCACCCGCGCGAGAATCTCCGTCACCGTATCGAGCACTGCGGCATCACCCCACCTGACCTCCAGGTACGCGTGATCGCCCAAGGCATTGTGCCTGCGATGCAGCCTGCGTTCTTTTGGGAGTTCGGTGACGGTTACATCCGCAACTACGGGCGTCATCGCGCCGATGTGATGTTTCCTGTCAAATCTCTGATCGAGGCCGGGGTTCGCGTTGTCGGTTCCTCCGACGCTCCGGTCACTGACTACCGCCCCCTCTTCGGAATTGAGCAGGCCCAAACTCGGGCCACAATGTCGGGAGATGTCTGTGGCCCCGAAGAGGCCGTTGATCTCGATGCTGCTCTGCGCATGCACACTATCAACGGTGCCTACGCGTCTTTCGAGGAGGACAGTAAGGGTAGCTTGGAGCCTGGCAAGCTTGCCGATCTGGTCGTCCATAGCGCCGATCTGCGGCTGGTACCTCCGACGGAGCTGCGTGACTTGCCGATTGCTATGACCTGGGTCGAAGGCGAACTCGTTTATGAGGCCAGTTAGCGTCGGTGATCTCGCGTCGGTCCGTTCAGGCCATGGAGCTGGTTAAACTCGGCGTGTGCCGAGGAGTCCAGCGAGCGTCCGCGCAGCGCCGCGTGATCCAGCGCGTAGCGATGCGCGCGGAAGATCCAGGTGATGTCGGCCTCACCATGTTTTGCGATGAATGGGCTGATCCATTCCCAGACGACCTCTCCTCGCGACGTGACTTCGAAGATGCGACCAGCAGTGCCTTCGCAGATTAACGTATTGCCGTTCGATTGCCGTTCCGCGCCCGAGATGTGCCCGCTGAAGAACTGCTCACGCGGTTGGGCGGCGTACTCCCAGATCGTCGAGCTGTCCGATGGATTGACTTCGACGACACGCGAGTAGCTCATCTCGTCGGGCCGATGCATCCCGTTGTCGAAAATCTGGACATGACCGTTCGGAAGGGCGGAGGCGTGATGCTGATGTACCACGTCGGGGTAGCCGTATTTCCAGAGCAGTTCTCGGGTGTTGCGGTCGATGATGCCCACGCGGCTGTTTTGACGACAGGAAAAGAGCAAGTTCCCGTCGTGGGTCAGGTCGAGGCTGTTGGTGTGGGTCCATTCCCACTTGCGTTCGAGTGGGCAGATCGGGTCTAGGCGTGGATCGAGCAAATCCCAGAGATGGAGCCGATCGACCTCGTTCCCGGTCGGGTCGATCTCCATGAAATCGTCACTGATCATGGGCGGGAACTTCTCGCGTGGCCGTCGCACTCCGCCCCGCACCGGTTTAGCAGCCGAATCTGGCATTTCCACCCAGACCGGCACGATTGTGTTGCCGTTAGCGAGTCGCACAAAGTCATGGTGGATACCGGGGTTCTCGTAGCGCCAGACCTCAGTTCCGTCCCAGTCCAGCTCTATCAAGTGTGTCCCGCCGCCACCCATGATCCGATAGCGGTCGGGCACGGAGGGTGGTATTTCGCCCAACTCGTGCCGCGGAGGTACGAGTGATGCATCGGTGCCTAGGACCAAGAGGTTTCCAGTGTCGAGCAGGCGTGCGTTGAAGGGCCGTATCTCTTCAAAGACCCAGCGATGGACTACGCATCCGTCCATGTCCACCAGCAATGTGTTCGTGGTGCCCACTGGTGTCAGCAGGGTATAGCCCTTAGAGCTGCGTCGCGGATTGTGATGCGTCAGCCCGATGCCTTGTACTATCGACCAGCCCATAACTGCCTTACCTTGCGCGAGGTGGCGAGGCTAGCGCAATTGGGCATTTTGCATGGTCATTCGGAGAGAACTAAGCATCGTTGGATTTTCCCTCATGCGTGTTGAGGTGGTCGAAGATTGGATAGTCGATCGTGATGTGGTGCCGGATGGTGGTTCCAACTGTGCCCACCGTTAGGACAACACCTCCGACGATTGTGATGACATCCGCGTTCGCCGCGGCCCCGGCCGCGAGTAGGATCACGCCGGCCACCTTAACCAGATCGTTGATCAGCAGTTCGGCGTGTCCGCTCTCATCTCGTCTCAACTTCGCCAATGCGCGCAGAACGGTGATTGCTCCCCCCGTTAATAGGTGGTCTGTGGCTCGACTTTAGCTCAGCAGCATGCAGAGTGACGGGGCATAACCGTCTAGCTATTCCGAGACAGCCGTATGGTCGAGTTTTTTCCGATCGACATCGTGCCCGAGCATCCGGGTAAGAGTGGAATTATCCAGCGTCTTAGCTACCGCCTTACAACCCCAATATTAGTGGCAAACATCGGATCCTGATTTCCTCAGATCCGCGAGGAGGAAACGATCTGCTTGGCAAGCGTCGTGGACGTTGTGGTACGCCACGT
>CAZZMQ010000025.1:4990-9379 GCA_964655365.1 uncultured Dehalococcoidia bacterium
CATTCTTGCGCCAGCACCCACCGGCGGGAGTGTAGTGGGCTGTCGGGATCGTCTTCACGCACTGCACTTGAGAGTTGGTGGAGATAGGGGGACTCGAACCCCCGACCTCGTCGTTGCGAACGACGCGCTCTCCCAACTGAGCTATATCCCCCTGGGGTCTCGACGCTACATCGCGGGCTTCCGTTGGCTCGGTTGTGCGCTCTTTTCTCACTGTACCCAGCCGCCCGCGCCTATTCAATCGACGACTGATCTCGTTCGCCCGCTAGTCTTTACTTGTCCCGATCCAGGCCCGGCGGTACATCAACGACGACGGTTTGATCTTCGATCCGGATCTCCAATACAACGCCCTTGATGGCGGGTAGCAGCAGATCCGATCGCCCGTCGCGTGCGATGACGTAGACATCGTTCGCGCCGGGCTGCAGCACCTCGCGTATCACGCCTAAACTGGCTCCCGCATCGTTCATAACCGCGCAACCTTCCAGCTCGTCGAGGTAGAACTCGCCCTCCTCGAGATCGCCCCGATCACTCTCAGGCACTTCCAGCAGCATCCCGCGTAGTCGATTCGCCTCGACGCGACTTGTCACGCCCGTAATCCGGATGTGAGCCGTTTCGGCTTTGCAGCGAGACGCTAGGATTTCGCGCGGCTCTCCGTCGAGATAAACGGTGGCTCCAACGTAGAAGCGTTCAGGAAAGTCCGTGAGTGATTGCACCTTGAGTTCGCCGTCCAAGCCACGTGGGCGCAAGATTAGGCCGACAGCGCGGAAGCCGTCGCGGGCGCTGGGTGGCGTGCGGCGTCGTTTGACGGCGCGCAGCGGCATGACCAGCTAGCGGATTTCGAGCGAGGTTTGCTGGTCGCGAATTTGGCCCGATACGTGAAGCAATGTACGCATCGCGCTGGCGAGACGGCCCTCGCGGCCGATCACACGGCCCATGTCCAACTCAGCGACTTCAAGCCGAATGATGGCCCGGTTATTTTGTGTGCTCTCATGTACGGAGACGGAATCCGCGTCGTCCACGATCCAGTTGGCGATGTACTCGATCAGGTCGTGCACAGATTATTCCTTAGTTTCGGCGCTGCTGCCGTCATCAGTACTGTCGCTGGCATCCTCGCTCGCAGATTCCGCGGCCGCCGCTGTAAGTGCGGCTTTCGCCTTGGCGTCGGCGCGTTTGCTGCGTGGCTTGGTCGCGTAATCAGCGATCAGCCCTTCTTTGGCCAACAGGCGATGCACGGTCTGGGTCGGCTGCGCGCCGTGTGCGAGCCAGTGCGCGATGCGCTCATTGTTCAACGTCACTGCGGGAGGGTTCACGACCGGGTCGTACTGCCCCAGGATCTCAAGGAAGCGACCGTCGCGCGGCGCCGTGTGCTCCGTCACGACAATGCGGTATGAGGGTCGTTTCTTCCGGCCAGTGCGGGCCAGGCGCAATTTCAACAAAGCCTTTTCCTCTTCCTGCGATCCGTGGGATCGGGCACCTTAGTTTTCAGCACGAGTCGGAGATCAGCGGGGGCCAGCCAAGAGGCCACCCATCTTTCCGCTGGACACCGCCTTCATAATCTTCTTTGCTTCTTTGAACTGATTCAAGAGCTGGTTTACGTCTTGGGGGCTAGTTCCACTGCCCGCAGAGATGCGTCGTTTACGGCTGCCTTTGATCACCTCGGGATGACGTCGCTCGTAGGGTGTCATCGAGGAGATGATCGCTTCCACGCGCGAGAAGAACCCTTCGTCCAGATTGTCGACGTTGAGTTGCTGCTTGATGTTGCCCATGCCGGGGATCAGGGAGAGTAGCTGGCTGATCGAGCCCATGTTCTCGACCCGCTTGTACTGCTCCAGAAAGTCGTCCAGTCCGAACGTTCCGTCTTGCATTCGCTTCTGCAGCTTTGCTGTATCTGCCTCGCCGAACTCGGCCTGCGCCCGCTCGGCCAGCGTTGCCAAGTCGCCCTGACCCAAGATCCGGCCGGCGAGCCGATCTGGATGAAATGACTCCAATTCGTCGGGACGCTCGCCGGTCCCGAGAAACTTAATCGGTGCGCCGGTCACGGCACGAATCGAAAGTGCCGCACCGCCACGTGCATCGCCGTCGATTTTGGTTAGCACGACACCCGAGATAGTTACCGCTTGATGGAACGCCTCTGCTGCCGAGACGGCATCTTGACCGGCCATCGAGTCTGCGACGAGTAGGACTTCGTGCGGTTCGAAGAGCGACTTGAGGTCGCGGATCTCTTGCATCATTTCATGGTCGACGTGTAAACGTCCGGCTGTGTCGACTATCACCACCACTGACCCCAGCCGTTTTGCTTCCGCTAAACCGTGTGCGACGATTTCGCGCGGGTCACCCTGTCCCTCCTCGAAAACGTCGAGATCGAGTTGCGTGCCGAGTTGCTTGAGTTGTTCGATCGCGGCCGGTCGATAGACGTCGGCCGCGATGAGCAATGGACGGTCACCGCCGCGTCGCATGTGGACTGCTAGCTTGGCTGCGGTCGTGGTCTTGCCGGCCCCCTGCAGCCCCACCAGCATGATCACGGTGGGGGGATGTGAGGAACGCTGGATGCGCGGCGCCTCGCCGCCGAGCAGCGTCACCAACTCCTCGTGGATGATGTTGATCACCTGCTGGGTTGGGTTGACGCTCTGCGCCATGGTGTCGGCGGAGGCACGCCTTTTGATGGTCTTGATGAAGTCGCGCGCGACTTTGTAGTTGACATCGGCCTCAAGCAGCGCGAGACGTACTTCGCGTAGCGCTTCGTCAAGGTCTTTTTCGGTCAGTGTGCCGCGGCGTCCTAGCTTGCCGAAGACACCACCTAATTTGTCGGTTAACGATTCAAACATGGCATTCAGTGTAGGCGTTGACTAATCCGGACTGCTGTCTCTGGTTTGCCAGACTCCATGCTGGCTGGGATGGGAATTTAGAGCGCGGCTCCCAGTTTGACCGCGAGATCGCCAACCCGTACCGAGTACGCCCATTCGTTGTCGTACCACGCAACTACCTTGACCTGCGTTTCGTTGAGAACCATCGTACTCAGCCCGTCGATGACAGAGCTGTAGGGGGAGCCGCGGTAGTCGCTTGAGACCAGCGGCTCCTCGTTGTAATCCATGATCCCATAGAGGGGGCTCTCCCGATCGGTTGCCGCCTTCTCGAAGGCGGCATTGACCTCCTCGACCGATGTTGCACGCTCCGCGTCGATCACTAGGTCGACGACCGACACTGTCGTCGTGGGTACGCGATAGGCCATCCCATTCAGCTTGCCGTTGAGGTGCGGTAGAACCAGGCCCACCGCCCGCGCCGCGCCGGTGGAGGTAGGGATGATGTTCGCCCCTGCCGCCCGCGCTCGACGCAGATCGCTGTGCACCGTATCTAGGATCGACTGGTCATTAGTGTAGGCGTGGATCGTCGACATGATCCCGCTCTTGATTCCCACCGTGTCATCCAGCACCTTCGCCATTGGCGCGAGGCAGTTTGTCGTGCAGGAGGCGTTGGAGATTACGTGGTGGGTGGTTGGGTCGTAGGAGTCGTCGTTGACACCGAGCACAATCGTTAGATCTTCATCCGAAGCTGGTGCCGAGATGATCACCTTCTTCGGCCCGTTTGCCAAATGGCCCAGGGCCTGCTTCGCCTTGGTGAAGATCCCCGTTGACTCGATCACGACATCCACCTCGTAGTCGCCCCACGGGATCTTGGCTGGGTCGCGCTCAGACAGCACCGTGATCTTGTGACCGTCGATTATCAGTGCGCCGTCGTCAACGGAGACATTGCCTGGGTAGCGTCCGTAGTTGGTGTCGTATTTGAAGAGATGCGCGTTCGTGTCTGAGTCGGTCAGATCATTGAGCGCCACCACCTTAAGGTCGTCCTGATGGAAGTCCAGAATGCCTTTGAGCACCTGGCGGCCGATGCGGCCGAATCCGTTGATCCCGATCTTGGTCACCATGCTATAGCCCTCCCGGCCGCGAGCGTCGCAGACGGCCGCTTCATAGACAATCCATTGTCCGCGGCGATTGTTGATTATCGAAGCGGACTGTTCTGCATAATTACCGGGATGCTAGAGCAGGATTTGCTTCGGCGCGCCACTTGGCTGGCGACGAAATTGGTGCAGTAGCAGACGAGCTCGGCCCTCCTGCTCAACCCATTCCGATCGACAACGATCGGCGGACTCCAGCATCGTGCTCGCTCGGCGGTGCAGCGCGTGATATTCCTCACGAACGCCTGCGTCCACTGCGAACAGGTCTCGCCCGATCGCGAAGCGTAATTGTCGATCCTGTACGGCGATCTGCCATCCGAACAGCAGTTGCGCCCACCCGAAGTGAAATGATTGGTCACCCCAGTGGAGCGCGATCCGCTGCCGATTTGATTCAGGTGCGACTAGCATTGCTGAGGCGCCGAAATGCGGGCGTCCCAATT
>CAZZMQ010000025.1:9389-12752 GCA_964655365.1 uncultured Dehalococcoidia bacterium
GCTGGCCGCCCGGTAGATTGTGCCCAGTTCCTAACTTTGGGCCACCTGCTGGCCCGCCATGTACTGTCCCATTCCGACATCTGTGGCTGCGAACTCTCGCGATGGCTCATACGCCTCGCGCAGCCACACTTCGTAGTCGGCCTGTTCGCTGCCAACGACGGCCTGCTCCGCGCCAAGCCACTCAAGCGATGCCCGTATCAGTGGTGGTCCCACCACGTAAGAGGCTCGTGCGGTCGACGACATCAACTCCAACCCCGTCGCGTAGATGCGTGACCAGAACAAGAGCGCCGAGGCATAGCGCTGATTTCGGAACTTCGATGGGTTTGAGATTTCGACGATCTGCCGCTGCATCCTCAACGCTGCCAGCAGCCAATCAACGTCCGGGCGTAGCGCAAATAATGTTTCACGAAACGCGTCGCGCACTGCCAGTACCTCGTTTTCATTGGGGCGCGCCAGAACCGGATCTTCGCGCGGGAATGTGATCGGCGCGACCCGTTGTGGCGGGGACTCGGGGTTGGCTTCGCTCGGGTGCTTGGCTTGGCTGGGACTCATGGTTGACTCGCGTTTGCGGAGGTTACTCGCTGATGGCTGCGCGCAAGAACGCCTGCAGCCGTCGGCTCTGTGCTTCAACGAAGTTTCGGTCTGGGTGCCAAGCCCAGAACTCACGCACGACTTCCAGAATTGACCAGTAGCTACTGCTTGCCTCGTCTGTGAGCGTGATGCAGCGCGCGGCGATGTCATCTGCCGTCCACTCCAACGGTCGTTTGCCACCCAGTTCGTTAGTGGTCATCGTCAAGGATCGGATCCAGCGTTCGATGGTGTCAAACGGCGTGCGTCGGTCCTGCAAGTCGAGTCGCAGGGCTTGGACTTCCGGCAGGTCGGCGGCACGCGGCGGTGGTCGGTCGGGTGGTGAGACGGCCGTTGGTCCGTCGTACTTGGGAAGATTGTCGAGCGCGGCTTGCAGGCTCGCAGCATCGACTTTGCGCATCCGCAAATAGAGCTGCTGGCCGGCGCCGTTTTCCCACCAGTTTGTGACCGGATCAGCGGTGCCCATCACCCTCTACCCTCTACCCGCTCTAGCGCATCCAGCACTGGATCTCCGGCTAGCCAAGATTGATAGTCGACGTTCGTAGCGAGCTCCGGAAACGCCGACAGGATCCATCGCGCGTGGACCATGTCGTGTCGGCTCCAGTTCTCTAGCCAGAGTCGCAGAGAGATCATCCCCGCGGCCCGCCGAGCATCACCGCTGAAATATACTTCCACGCCGAGTTCATCGTCGGCTTCCTGTTCCAGTAGGCTCACACTTCGCTCGCGCAGTTCGGTCATCTCGTCCAGCAGCATCTCTAAGCTGCGACCCTCGCGTCGCGTTACGTGCGCCTCGTTCCAGCTTTCGCTGTCCCGCGATGCCAGCACCGTCTCGGCCACCCGTCCGCCGTCTAGTAGTAGCCCGATGGCGAGTTCATCGTACGAAGCGATGTGTGCTATGTGGTCATGGACCGTCCAATGCCCTGAGGGTACTGACCACGCTAGTAGATCCCCGCGACAGGCTAGGCAGAGCGCTTCGAACATCGCACGGTTCGCCTCCAACTCGTCGACGAGGCCACGGATGGTGCTCTGCGTGCCACGCATCTCGTTCATTTCGTTCCTTGATGTTTTCCACCACTTGTCCGCATCACCGCAGGCGTGTGGACTGCGGGATGGCATCATGACCGGGGTAGATCGCTGAGTCGCCCAGTTCCTCTTCGATCCGAAGCAACCGGTTGTACTTTGCTACCCGCTCCGATCGGGCGGGTGCTCCGATCTTGATCAGTCCACTGTTGGTCGCTACCGCCAAGTCGGCGATTGTGGTGTCTTCCGTCTCCCCTGATCGGTGGCTGATCACCGTTGTCCAGCCCGCACCGTGCGCCATCTTGATCGTTTGCAGCGTCTCCGTCAGCGTGCCGATTTGATTCACCTTAATCAGGATGCTGTTCGCTGACCCCTCCGAGATTCCGCGCCTCAGCCGCGCCGGGTTCGTGACCAGTAGGTCATCACCCACGATCTGCGCTTGATCGCCGATCCGGTTGGTGAGCTGGGCCCAGCCTTGCCAGTCATCCTCCGCCATGCCGTCCTCGATTGAGATGATCGGGTAGCGATCGACCCAATCTGCCCACAACTCGGCTAGCTGTTCCGAACTGAGACTGTGCCCTTCCTTCTCGAGCAAGTAGTTACCGTCCTTGAACAACTCTGTCGAAGCCGGGTCGAGTGCAAGCGCGACATCAGCTCCCGGCTCGTAACCCGCTCGTTGGATTGATTCCAAGATCAGCTCTATTGCTGCCTCATTGGATGGTAAGGACGGCGCGAAACCACCTTCATCTCCCAGACCAGTGGCAAGACCTCCCGCAAGGAGTCTTGCCTTCAGGGCCTGGTAGACCTCCGTTACCACGCGTACGCCTTCGCGGAAAGTAGGGGCCCCCACTGGCATGACCATGAACTCCTGGAAGTCTGTTGAGTCATCAGCGTGTTTGCCACCGTTGAGGATGTTTGCCATTGGCACGGGTAAGGTTCGCGCCCCTGAGGCGGCTAGGAACGCGTAGAGTGGTTGTCCCGACGCTGCGGCAGCCGCATGCGCGACCGCGAGCGAGGCGCCTAGGATGGCGTTCGCCCCTAGGCGCCCCTTGTCGGGAGTGCCGTCCAGCGCAATCAACGTCTGGTCAATCTCGATCTGCTGCGTGGCATCGAATCCAAGCAGTGCTTGCCGGATTTCGCTTTTGACGGACTCGACGGCGCCGAGCACCCCCTTGCCGCCATAGCGCGCAGCATCTCCGTCTCTTCGTTCTACCGCTTCGTGCGTCCCTGTGCTGGCGCCCGAAGGCACCATCGCCCGTCCGATCACGCCTTGCGACAGCGTGACTTCTGTTTCCAGGGTGGGCGTTGCGCGCGAGTCGATCACCTCACGCGCGGTGATGTCAACGATTTCCATGCGCTGCGACCCTCTGCTCCCGATTTAGCCACGAATGAGAAGCGTGGACCCATCTGCTTGCACTCAGGGACTTAAATACTGCAAGGCCGCCCCATCCTAGGAGCGGCCTTGCAGTGGAACAACGGATGGAACGAGGTGCCCGTCCTAGGTCGCGCGTGGATGAGCCTTGTCGTAAACGCGACGCACGTGGTCGTTGGTCAGCTGCGTGTAGACCTGTGTCGTCGAAATGTTGGCGTGCCCCAGCAACTCCTGAACGCTGCGTAGTGGTGCTCCGCCCCGCAGCATATGTGTGGCGAAGGAGTGGCGCAGCGTGTGCGGTGTGACGTCACTGGAGATATGGGCTTGTTTCGCATAGTTCTTTAGGATTAGCCAGAAGCCCTGGCGCGATAGTCGCTCCCCGC
>CAZZMQ010000025.1:12762-26228 GCA_964655365.1 uncultured Dehalococcoidia bacterium
TCGATTGATAAAGAGCGCTCGCTCACGCTTGGAGCGGGACAGCTCCGGACGTGCTTCTTGCAGGTAGATTCGCAGCGCGTGGACCGCCTGGTCGTGGATCGGGATCAGCCGTTCCTTCCCGGCCTTGCCGATGCATCGGACCGTCGCCTTGTTGTGGTGTAGCTCAATACTATCCAGGTCCAGCGCCACTAGTTCACTCACGCGCATGCCGGTTGCGTAGAGCAACTCCAGCATTGCCTTGTCGCGTTTCGCCTCCGGCGTCGAGCGCTTACGAGGCTGTTCTAGTAGTTCGTCGACCTCGCGTACCGAGAGAGCCTTCGGTAGCGACTTGCCCACGCGCGGTGAGGAAAGCGATTCGGTGGGGTCGGCTGGCACCACCCCTTCAGCCGTGAGGTAACTGAAGAAGCTCTTCACCGCGGCCACCTTGCGGGCAACCGTGGCGTCGGCATATTCCTTACCGCGCAGGTGTGAGACGTAGCCCTGCAGGAGGCCGGGATTAACGTCGCACCAATCGGGCCGGGCGCCGTTGGCTGGGCGGTCCGCTATGAAGACGCGGAATTGCTCCAAGTCGTTGCGGTAGGCCGAGATAGTGTTCGTCGCGGAGCCTTTCTCTACGGACATAAAAGTCAGGAAGTGTTTGACTTGCTGATCCACGAAAGGTGCCCTCACTTGATCTGGGTCTGGTGATCCTGGGCGGCATGATAGGCAGCCTCTTTTTCACCTCACAAGCGAATGCCCACTGTCTGTCCAGATTGTCCACGCCTATTCGTTCGGATGTACCCACCTGATTGGCGACGCTCCGCTGTTACTACCTAATCGCTTGTCCTCGATTCCCCGCCACGATGACCGTTGTAGTACTGCTCTCACGATTGCCTCGTTCGCGGACGTCGGCACCCGCGGGTAGCGCCTTTGCTATCGAGGTAGTGCATTGCGACAGTCTGTGTAGAGATATAAGCGATACTGAACTCTTGGGCATGGTGTCTGGGTGGGGCAGGTCCGTTCAGATTGCGTCTTTCACGAGTTTCGCCAAGGCTGGCGTTAGGCCTGGTGTTGCCGCAATCTCGTCGACAGTTGCCTCGCGCAAGCCTTTGATTGAACCGAACTTGCGAAGCAGTATCTTTTTCTTTCTCGGACCGATTCCCGCCACGGAGTCCAGCGGACTCTTGAGGCCGCGCTTGTCGCGCAGGCTGCGGTGGTAGGTGATAGCGAAGCGATGTGCCTCGTCGCGGATGCGTTGCACGAGATAGAGTCCCTGCGAGCGCGGGTCAAGCCGGATTGGTTCGCGAGAGTCCACCACGAACAACTCCTCTTCGCGCTTGGCCAAGCCGGCTAAGGGAAGATCATCGACACCAAGATTGCGCATCACGTCGTGCGCCGCCGAGAGTTGGCCCTTGCCGCCGTCGACGATGACCAGATCGGGTTTCGCCTCCCAGCCCTCTTTGGAGCGCTGAGTAATGTTTGCTGCCTCGGATGCGCCGACCTCGGCAGCTAACCCGCTAGATGCAGGTCCTGAGTCAGTGACGCTGGCGAAGATGCCCTCAGCGTCCACAATCGGATCGGCCGGAGGACCGACCGGTCGCGGCTCTTCCGCGAAGACCGGTAGGCGAAGGTCCGGCGGGATCGCTTTGTATTCCCCTATCGACGGCTCCTGTTCTCGATTCGACTGGCGCTCGCGCGCCATACGTTTGAATCGCCGTTGAAGGACTTCTGCAATCGACGCGAAGTCGTTCGCCCCTTCCACGTCGCGAATCTTGAAGCGCCGGTACTCGCGCGTTGCAGGTTGCCCATTCAGGAACACGACCATGCTTGCGACGGAGTTCGTGCCCTGGGTATTGGAGATGTCGTAGCATTCGATCCGCTGCGGTCGCGCTGGCAGATTCATCGCTTCCTGCAGTTCGTTGAGCGCTTTGCTGGTCTTCCCCGCATTTGCCATCCACTTCACGCGTAGCATCTGCAGCGACTCGCGCGCGTTGTCTGTTGCCATCGCCACCAGGCGACGCTTTTCCCCGCGCTTGGGTACCCGCAACTCCACATTGGAGCCGCGCTTGGAGCGCAGCCAGCCCTCGATCAACTCCGATTCCTGGATCGCGTGCGGCACCAAGACTAGTCGCGGCACGGACGACGAACTCTCGTAGAATTGCTTCAAGAAAGCGCCGAGGATGGTGTTCACTGTTTCGTCTTTCGTGCCGGCCAGCACGAAATGGTCGCGTCCGGTCATCTTTTGCCCGCGCACGAAGAAGACTTCCACAACCGTTTCATCGCCATCTTGCGCAATTCCGAAGACATCGATGTTGGTGCGTTCCACCTGCGCCGTCACTTGCGACTCTGTCACTCGCACGACGGCCTTAATTTGGTCTCGGATCTGTGCGGCCCGCTCAAACTGCAGTTGATCCGCGGCCGTCGTCATTTGATGTTTGAGTTCTCGCACTACTACATCGGTGTGGCCTTCCAGGAACAGGATTACTTGGTCGATCACCTCGCGATACTCGGCCGGCGTGCAGGATGATGTGCAGGGCGCGATACACCGGTTGATGTAGTAGTCCAGGCAGGGCCGCGGGTCTGTTCCCGTGATCGCCTTGGTGCAGGATCGCCAGGGGAACAGCTTCTTGACCAAGTTCAGCGTCGTCCGCACCGACTTAGCGCTGGCGTAGGGACCGAAGTAGCGAGCGCCATCGCGCTCGACTCGCCGCGTGATGTAGACCCGTGGCCAAGGCTCCGTTACGTCGATCTTGAGGAAGGGGTAATGTTTGTCATCCTTCAGCCGCACATTGAAGAACGGCTGGTGGCGTTTGCAGAGGGTTGCTTCTAGGTGCAGCGCCTCTTGCTCCGTGTTAGAGATGATGTGTTCGAGATCCTCGATTTTGCTCGCCAGAATTCGTGTCTTGCCCTCGAGCGAGGTGGGCGAGCCGAAGTATGACCGCACCCGCGAGCGCAGGTTGGCGGCTTTTCCTACGTAGATCACCTCGCCGACCGCGTTGCGGAAGAGGTAGACCCCGGGCTTGGAGGGCAGTGCCCTGACGTGCGCGTCGAGTTTAGTGCGCCCGTTAACGCTGGGACCTGGATGGGACTGTGCGTCGATGTCGTGCATGACCCAACCAGGATACGTCCGGTTGTCGCCGGGTGGCCGCTACCGTGGTTACGATTTCACCAAATGAGAAGGGGACGAGGTGCCTCACGAAGTAGGTATTTGCCCTACCGCTCACTCAGCTCCTAGTTCTGTCGGATTTGGTCCGAAAGGGCGTTGGTGCATGCCCCACCCGACAAGGAAAGCGCGTGCGCAGCCGTTGTTCGCGACAATGCTTGGACGTGCGCGATCGGTCTCGCCGATGGCTGGTTTGCGGGCGGGAACATGGCGCGCTCGACAGGATTCGAACCTGTGACCTCTGCCTCCGCAGGGCAGCGCTCTATCCACTGAGCTACGAGCGCGGATCGATCGTCACTGCGCTGCTTCCGACAGCGAACTGCGACTGGGGGATGGTGCCGATGGAGGGACTCGAACCCCCACGGGCTAATGCCCACTACGCCCTGAACGTAGCGCGTCTGCCAGTTTCGCCACATCGGCCTGTGACTACCCCCCGACCTGCTGGGGCTTTTGTCGCCCGCCAGCGGGCGTTGCTGGTGGGCGATGCTGGACTTGAACCAGCGGCCTCTCGGATGTGAACCGAACGCTCTAGCCAGCTGAGCTAATCGCCCTGTACTGTGTCCGACGCTTCAGGCAACCCCAGCACAGGTGCGGAATTGGTAGCAGCGGCAGGACTTGAACCTGCGACCAAGGGCTTATGAATCCCCTGCTCTACCAACTGAGCTACGCTGCCATGGCCTGCGCAGGTACGCCAGCATGCTACCAACGCCCAGATTACAGGGTCAATTTCTCTGCATGCAGACTCCGTTTTAGGAGTGTCGCTCGCGCCGTGCGAATCCACCGCATATCCCCACCCGTATCTTAGTCAGATGGAGTCAGAGGCGATGGTGTTTTGAAACGATGAAACCGGTTGACGGCGAGTAGGGTGGAAGGAACATCGGTCATGGGATCGATATTGATGGGCAAGCTCATAGGACCGTTCTTCCGAATCGTTCGCAAAATTGAGTTCACCGTGTTCAAACGCCATCACTCTCGCCGTGAATTTGTCATCCGCGTTGGTATTCTTGCCGCTGTGGTTTTGGCTGGATTCTTGCCATTTCTCATTGTTAAAAGTCCGCAAGATGCGTCTCAGGTTGCTGGCACGAGATTCCTTGCCAACCTGGTCGCCCTCGACGCATCCCGCATTGAGCTCGGCGTGCTGCGAGACGATCCGGCTGCGGATACAACGACGATCGAAAGGATCGAAGCCCGTATCGAGGATCTGGAGCGGCAGACCTTCCTTGGCTATATCGAGCGGGAGGGCGACGCATCGCAAGAAGGTGCGATTGTTCCCGACTTCCGCCTGCTCGACATCGACGGTAATCCTGTTCGGCTAAGCGGCCTTGGCAAACCGGTCATCGTGAACTTTTGGGCTTCCTGGTGCGCCTTCTGCATCGAAGAGATGGTGGACCTGCAGCATCTACACGAGGCGATCGGTGATCAGGTCATTATCATTGGCATCAACCGCGGCGAGTCCCGAGGAATCGCGCGCCAATTCGCGACACAAACTGGCGCGACCTACACACTCTTACTTGACTTGCGCGATGAGCTGGCCTCGGCTGGTGGTCCCTACCGAATCAGTGGCATGCCGACTACGTTCTACGTCGGTGCCGATGGCCGGATCGACAGCATCAAGATTGGATTCCAAACTTTGGCAGATCTGCGGACACTCTCGGCCTCGCTCTTGGGCAGGGACCTGAGCATCGCAGCGGGATCCGTCACCGACGAGTCGTTTGCGAGCCAGGTCATAGCCACACTCGACTCGCAGGCCGCCAACAATGAGGTCAGCCTCAACCTCTTCGAACAGCTTGTCGCAGACCCGGCTAGAGCCGAGGACGTTGCTTGGCAACGCAACATCACCGCACAGGTCAACATCTGGAAGACAAACCTGTCGCGCTTCCAGGAGATCACGCCTCCCGACATGGCGCAGGCGCTCTACGAAGAAGTCGTCGAAGCGCTGCAGTTGCTAGAGCTGGCCGGTGCCTTGCTGCAGAGCGGAATTGAATCCGGTGACATCAGTGGCATAAACCAGGGTATCCGGCTCTTCAATGAGTCGCTTCTCGTCTACAACGAGGCAGCAGAGGACCTGCGTGACTTCCTCGCCACGATTTGACCCCTCACGACCTCATCCATAGCCTCGATTGGGATACGCCGTAGCGGCGTGGGCGATTAGCTCAGTTGGTTAGAGCGCCCGGTTTACACCCGGGAGGTCCGAGGTTCGAATCCCCGATCGCCCACCACGCATGATTGGCGAGCGAGCGCCGTTCCCGGGGCTAGATCGTTCTCCTGCCGACTACGTCCGGCCTTGTGGTGCCCCACTGGACGGATCGCCTGTCCGTCCCGCCTGGATTCGCTGACCCTGGAGAGTGGGTTGTGCTGGACCGCGTGCGTCATGCGCGCCAAACCACGAGATTCAGCGTGCTCACGCCGCCAGGCTTGAAGTGATGAAGTTCCATCCCTCAGATCTTCGTTCGCGGCGACCGGATCCTCTCCTGCCGCGAAGGCCTGCCTTCTCTGCGAAGATAGAGTGGCGGTGATCCATGGTTCGCTAGCCGGTCTTGTTTTTTTCGAGATACTCGATCTGGATGAAGCCTAGGACGAGCTGCAGGCGAAAAGCGTCCAGCTCCAGACCGCTCCAGCTAATCTTCTGAGACGACGATGGTGTAGCGGAAGGGATGGCTTGCTTCAGTGGTCTGTTCGACAAACCAGGTGGCTCTGACGGCGTGCATCGAAGTGGGCAGGCTTCGCGCTAACTCTGCCTCAGAACGGGGGGGGGCTCGTTTCACCTCCGCTTGCCCTCTCCAACCACGGAGCGCCGTCCTCCGATGCTTCCTGCCCCTTTCTTTCTCCCGGGCGCAGGGTTGGTTCAGGCGATTCTGATTGACACTCGCTCAATCGCGTCCGTAGCCTCGATACGAGCCCGACGTTGTACGACAGAGCGGGCCTGCGAGGGAGGTCGGCCATGAGCAGATCATTGAGTGAGTGGCTCGACAGCACCTACCAGAAGGCTGCCGAAAAGAACGGCGAACGCCGCGGCGAGTTCCGTCGCTCCAGTGGCGACACGCTACAGCCCATCTATGCGCCGCAACACGACATCGGAGCTTCTGGCGGCACCGGCTATGTCGATAAGAACGGCTTCCCGGGCGAGTTTCCGTATGTTCGTGGCATTCAGCCCACGATGTACCGCGGTCGGCTTTGGACCATGCGCCAGTACGCTGGCCAGGAAGACGCGGAATCGAGCAACCGTCGCTACCGCTTCCTGCTCGACCAGGGACAGACTGGCCTGAGTGTTGCCTTCGACCTGCCCACGCAGATCGGATACGACTCCGATTCGTCCATGTCTGAGGGTGAGGTTGGCAAGGTGGGCGTTGCGATCGACTCCATCGTCGATATGCGGACGCTGTTCAACGACATCCCGCTTGACCACGTCACGACTTCGATGACGATCAATGCTACCGCGACGACGCTGTTGGCTCTCTACGCTGCCGTGGCTGAGGAGCAAGGTGTTGGTAAGTCGAAGATTGGTGGCACAATTCAGAATGACATCCTCAAGGAGTACATTGCACGCGGGACGTACATCTACCCGCCGGCACCCTCGCTGCGTCTGATCACGGACAGTTTCGCCTACTGTGCGGAGGAAGTGCCTCGCTGGAACACGATCTCGATCAGTGGCTACCACATGCGTGAGGCCGGAAGCACTGCTGCTCAAGAGGTTGGCTTCACCCTCGCGAACGCTATCGCGTACGTTGATGCCGCCATCGCTGCCGGACTCGATTTCGATACTTTTGGCGGTCGGCTCAGCTTCTTCTTTGCTTGTCACTCAAACTTCCTGGAGGAGGTGGCCAAGTTTCGAGCTGCCCGTCGACTCTGGGCGCGCATTGCTCGAGATCGCTTCGGCGCCACCAACCCGCGCGCCATGATGTTGCGCTTCCATACCCAGACCGGTGGAGTCACTCTGACCGCGCAACAGCCCGACAACAACGTCGTTCGCACGACGGTCCAGGCGTTGGCTGCCGTTCTGGGCGGAACGCAGTCTCTGCATACCAACTCCCTCGATGAGGCGCTTAGCCTCCCCACCGAACGTGCCGTCGAGATCGCACTGCGTACCCAGCAGATTCTCGCTCATGAGAACGGAGTCGCCGACGTGATCGACCCCCTGGCGGGCTCTTTCTACGTTGAAGAGATCACTGATGAGATTGAGGCTGAGGCGGAGGCCTACATTGCCAGCATCGATGCTCTGGGTGGCGCCGTTAGTGCTATTGAGAAGGGCTATCAGCAGCGCGAGATAATGGAGACCGCACTCCGTTTTCAACGCGGAATTGAGGCCGAAGCCACCGCGGCAAAGGACGGTGAGCCCCCCGGGGCTGAGGGCCACGTCAAAGTCGGGGTCAACCGCTTCATTACTGAGGGAAACGTCCAGCCCGAGATCCTTCGCGTCGATCCGGCTGTGCGCGACCGGCAAATTGAGAAACTCGATGTCCTCCGCGTTGCACGAGACGCGGAAGCTGTGAGTGTGGGCCTAGACCGCATCCAACAGGCCGCGGCCGGCGAGGAGAATCTGCTTCCACTCATTCTCGCCGCCGTCAAGGCTGAGGCGACCCTGGGGGAGATCTCTGATGCGATGCGTGCCGTTTGGGGCGAACATCGGGAGCAGGTGGTCGTCTAGCCCAGCGCGTCTGTGCACCCGTATTATCGGGCACGAGGCTAGGGTGGGGTGGAGTGAAGGTCGAGCAAGTTGTGAGTCGTTGTAGTTCTCGCTCCACGGGCAATTTGGAAACCGGCTATACCGCCGCTGAGCGCATTCGCTACTGGATCGTCGAGGAGCGTCGGCTGCTGCTCGATGCGATTTCCGGGCTGGCCGCTGACGTGGTTCGCGAGCCACTGAATTTTTCCGACGATGACAGTTGGTCAGTACACGATATCCTGGCCCACCTCATGTTCTGGGAGGGTTGTGAGTATGAGGCCATTGACCAGTACTTGCGGGGCAAGCGCGTGGAGCTGCTCGACTTCCCGATCAAACGGATAGACGGTACCAATGCCGCGGCTGTTGAAACCCTGCGTGCCCAGCCGACAGAGAATATCTTGGGTTATATGCGTAAGACCCGTGAGGCGTTGATGGAGGCCATGTTTAAGCTTGATGACGAGCAACTTAACAGCGATGAAAGCGCGGCCCACTTGATTTTGGGTATCGCTCTGGAGCATGACCGTGAGCATCGCAAAGAAATCCTGGTCTGGCGCCATCGCCGAGCACAGCAAGTCCTTGAAGACGGTATCTCGGCTAACGGATCTCAGGATCGAGCCGTAGATACGACAAGGATGGACGCCCGATGGCACTGAATCGGATACATCACGTGGCCGCCGGCGTGGCCGACGCGGATGCCGCGTTGCACTTCTGGCATGACACACTCGGCTTGCCCATCGCCAAGGACCGCATCGTCGAGGAGCAGGGCGTGCGAGGTGTGCTTCTCGCTCTGGACAATGCTGAGATTGAACTGATTCAGCCCGTCACACCGGACAGCGGCGTCGCCCGCTACCTGGGTGATCGTGGGGAGGGTTTGCATCACATCTGCTTTGAGTCGACGGACGTTGCGATGGACTTGATCGTCGCACGTGATGCTGGGCTCCAGATGATCGATGAGATACCGCGCGAAGGTCTCGCAGGCATGATCGGCTTTCTCCACCCGCGCTCCAACCGAGGCTTTCTGTTAGAGTTTGCTCAGCCGTTCTTTGACGAGCCGCCGCGTTTTTCAAGTGAGGATCCGTCTGTCCCACAGCGAATTCAACACGCTGTCTGTGCAACGCATGATCTCGACGATGCCGCAACCACCTTCTGCAAGCACTTTGGCATGTATGAAGCAGGCCGTCATGCTCCCGAGTCCTTCGCCGGTTCGGGTTCTTTCGTAGCGTTTGGTGGTGCCGAAGAGGCGAGCGCGTGCATTGAATTTGTTGCTCCCGTCAGTGCTGATTCCACCGATCCGCTTGTTGAGAGGCTCAGCAAGGGCGAGGGCCTTTTTCGCCTGGTTCTGCACATCCCCGACGTCGCCGCCTGCGTCGCCAAGTTAGAGGCTGCTGGGTTGACATGTGTTGACCGTCACGGAGACAGCAGCATTGTCGAAGTAGGACCGGATGGGACCAACGGCGTTCACCTCATCCTGGCGAGCTGACCTGCGTCGTTACTTGAGCGCACCTGGCTTCGCCGAGTAGCGCCTCAGTCGACCCCGACCTAACGTAACCAGCACCTGCGAGCGCCCATTGGACGGGGGGCAGTGAAAGGTCGACTGACATGGCAGAGCGAAAAATCCGCATCGTGATCGCCAAGCCAGGTCTCGATGGGCACGACCGTGGTGCCAAAGTCGTCGCCCGCGCCCTGCGCGACGCCGGGATGGAAGTGATCTACACCGGAATCCGCCAGACGCCTGAAATGATCGCTGAAGCCGCGCTCCAAGAAGACGCAGCTGTCGTTGGCCTCAGTATCCTCTCTGGCGCGCACCTGGACCTCTTCCCACGCGTGATGGACGCTTGCAAAGAGCGCGATATTGACCCCGGGGAGACACTTTTCTTCTGCGGGGGCATCATCCCGGACGAGGATTTCTCGCAGCTTCAGCAGATGGGCTTCAAAGGCGTCTTCGGCCCAGGAGCTAATACAGGTGACATCATCGAGTTCGTGCGAGAGCACGTCCGCCATCCCACGTAGGCGTTCATGACTTCTGACAGCTCTCCCCCATCGCTCGAGGAGCGGTTGCTGGAAGGCGATCGACGCGCCCTCGCCCGCCTCCTGACCGAGGTGGAGATCGGTGGCCCGCGCGGGCTGGCCGCGATGGAAGCGCTGTACCCCTACACCGGTCAGGCGCAAACGATCGGGGTGACAGGTTCCCCGGGCGCCGGCAAGAGTACCGTCACGAATGAGATGGCTAAGGCCTACCGATCGCGAGGCAAGACTGTTGGCATTGTTGCGATCGACCCGTCTAGCCCGTTCACGCAGGGTGCCATTCTGGGTGACCGCGTTCGCATGCAGGAACTCACTGGCGACAGTGGCATCTTCTTGCGCAGTCTCGCGAGTCGTGGTTCGTTGGGCGGGCTCTCCGCGGGCAGCATGGATGTCGTCCTCGTCCTGGATGCCTTCGGGAAGGATGTGATCTTGATTGAGACGGTTGGCGCGGGACAGGACGAAGTCGAGATCGCAGGCACGGCGATGACAACCGTTCTCGTCAATACCCCGGGCACGGGCGACGATATCCAGGCTATGAAAGCTGGCATTATGGAGATCGCCGACGTGTTGGCCGTCAACAAAGCTGACCTGCCCGGCGCGGATATCCTCGTTAGCCAACTCTCTGCGCTGCTCTCGCTGTCACCGGCTGAGGAATGGGATCCGCCCATCGTCAAGGTCACGGCTACCGAGGCGGAGGGAATTGAGGGACTCGTCGATGCCTGCGACAAGCATTACGCTTACCTCGTCGAGTCCGGTGCACTCGCCGATTCAGAAGCGAATCGCGCGCGGCGCCAGATCGTCGCTCTCGCGCGTCGGCGTCTGCTGGCTCAGCTAATCGATCACTCTGGTGGCCAGGACCGGCTGGATGCTCTCGTCGCCGCAGTCGTTGGGCGTCAGCTTGATCCCCATACCGCCGTCGACCAGTGGATTAGCGGCTAGTCGGCCTCCGGCGCCGGGTCATGCACGTCGTTGCTTCGCTCAACGGCCAGCCGTCTGCTCTCCTACCCGGTACCCTCTCGCCATGGATACTGCGAAGACAGACACCGTTTCCGACCGCGTCCAACGGCTGCGCATCGTCTTCGCCTGCGACGATGCTGTGAAGTACATCTCCCATCTGGACCTTATGCGTGTCTGGGAGCGCGTCCTGCGCCGCGCGCGCGTTCCCATTCTATATTCCCAGGGTTTCTCGCCCCATCCCCGCATCGCGATGGCGGCGCCGCTCGCGGTCGGTGTTTCCTCTGAGGCAGAATTGCTGGACGTAGTGCTCCATGCTCGTGTTCGTTTTGATGAGGTCCGAGTTGTGATCGAGGCGGAACTTCCGCCCGGGCTGAGTGTCGTCGCTATCGACGAGTTGCCCATGGGCCTACCCTCGCTGCAGTCGCTGACTCGCGCGGCCTCGTATGAGGTTGAGATGCAAGACAGTCGCTCGGCGTTCGATTGGCAGGCCGATATCGACGAGTTGCTCGCTAAGCAGACGCTGCCCTGGGAGCACGCTCGCGGCGAGAAGCTCAAGCGCTACGATTTACGTCCGCTGATCCACGAAATTGAATTGCGAAAGATCGTCGCTGGTCGGACCACGCTGTTTATGCGGCTTGCTAATGGCGACAAGGGAGCTGGGCGACCTGAGCAGGTTGCGCGCGCGCTCGGGGTAAGCGATGAGCCGCTGCGTATGCATCGTACTGCTCTGGAGCTCGAGATGCCTTCGATCGCGCGCGCGGCCGCCAAGGCCGCCGGTTACGGAGGGCGTTGAGGCATGTCGCGAGTCATCCTCGTTCGTCACGCTCAGAGTGAAGCCAACCGTGATGCCGTCTCCCTCGGTCGCGAAGATTCGCCCTTGACGGCCCTGGGGCGGCGCCAGGCGAGCGCGGTCGCCGACGCTCTGCGTCGCGAGCGCATCGCTCACGTCGTCGCCAGTCCGCTCGCGCGTGCGTACGACACGGCAGCGGCGATCGCCCGGCACCATGGCATCGAGCCAGACGCCGACGAGCGTCTGATCGAGATGGACGTTGGCGAGTTGGACGGCGTTCCCTTTGAGCGAGCCCGCGCCGAACACGCCGATTTCTTCCGCGAATGGATCGAGACCGAAGCAGATGCTTTACCTATGCCAGGCGGTGAATCCGTTCTTGATGTGGCCACACGAGCCTGGCCCGCCCTTGCGGAACGGCTGGATGCCAATGCCGCGCCCGGTACGGACTCGGACGGCGCCACCGTTCTGGTCTCACACAACTTCGTGATCAAGGGGCTACTTTGTCAGGCGATCGACCTGGAAATTCGCTTCTGGCGTCGCTTCGAGGTTGATCTCACGTCGCGTTCCACTCTCGCGCGGCGTAGGGGACAAGTGACTCTCTACTCACTCAACGATACTGGCCACCTTAGTTCCGAGCTTCGTTCCTGATCCGCTGTTGTGGTAACCTAGGTCCAGGTGGCTGGGCGGGTGCATGATGCACGATGGTTTCCCGCCCGCAATTGATTCTGCGATAGCGCCCGATCCGTACTCGGGCGTGTCCACGCCGGTAGTGCGTCGTCGCCTGACACCCTTGCTGATCTTCTTCGTCGCCCTCGCCGCAGTCGGTTACTTTGTATTCACGGCCGTAGACGGCGTGATTAACAACAACAGCATCGACCTCCGAACTGCAGTCCTTCAGAAGGAGATTGCAGACCTGCAATGGGATGCCGATCAGCTCAGCGCCCTCGTCGGATACCTCGACTCTAATGAGTATGTCGAACGTACCGCGCGTGAGGAGTTGGGTCTTGTTCGCGTCGGTGAGGAGGCCTTCGCGATCGATGCACCGCTTCGGAGCGGCCTTCCTATCACCCGCTCTCCTTGGTGGACCAATTTGCTACCCGAACGGTCCTGACACCGCGTGGGGGTTGCGATGAAGTTACGCGCCGCCCGCGCCTTCGGTCACCGCGTTGAAGCGGCTCTGGTCGCGGCAATGCAGGACGCTGCATTGCCCGCCAAGCCACGCCTGATCGTAGCCGCCTCCGGCGGCGCTGATTCGTCGGCGACCTTGCTCGCGCTTGCCGATCGAGCCAATCAACAAGATTGGTCACTCAGCGCTATTCACGTTGACCACAACATTGCTCCGGCTCCCACCCGTGCCGGATTTCGTCGGGCCGTTGCCATGGTTGCGAGCCGTGCGGGGGTCCCGCTCCAGATCGTGGAGGTCGATGCTCCAGCGGTGGCCGCTGAACAAGCCACAAGCCTGGAAACGGCTGCACGAAACGCACGCTACGATGCCCTAGCCAATGCTGCGGTTGTGTTCCAGGCAGACGCCATTGTCACCGGTCACACTGCCGACGACCAGGCGGAGACTGTATTACTGCACCTGATCCGTGGTAGCGGGCTGGATGGCCTGACGGCGATGGCAGCCGCCTCAGACCTGCCGGTTGAGGACCCGCCTTCCGTGGCCCTGCTTCGCCCCCTCTTGGATGTTGAAGGCCGCGATACCCGAGCGTTTTGTGCTTTTCATCAGATGGAATACGTCGATGATCCAGCCAACATGGACCTAGCCCACCTCCGCAGTCGCGTCCGCAGTGAAGTTTTGCCCGGGCTCACCGCTCTCAACCCCAGAATTGTTGAGGCACTTGGACGCTTGGCGCATGATCTTCGCCTCGATCGGGACTACCTTGATG
>CAZZMQ010000025.1:26238-27170 GCA_964655365.1 uncultured Dehalococcoidia bacterium
CCGCGACGCTGGCCTTGGGCGGCTACTTCCTCTGCCGGCGCGCACTAAGCACTGTGCCGCCGGCGATCCAGCGCCGTGTTCTGCGCGACTGTGTCCAGCGGTTGGCCGCGATGCCGCCGACGCACGAGCGGCTGCAAGCGTTGCAGCGCCTCGTCCAGCGCGGTGGGCATCGCGTGGAATGCGGTGTTGGTATTGTCGCGCAGGCGCGCGGCGATGAATTGCGCTTCTGGCGTGGGTGAGGCCAGATCGAATCTCGTGTCTCGCGATGCATTCCCCTCGGCTGCCCGTTGACAGGGCCGAAAAAGCAGTGGTACGTTCTCCGTTGCGCGCAGGCATCGCGTGCTTGGTCGAGACTCGGCCGTCCTTGATGGCCGAGTCATTTTCGTCTCAAGCAATAGCGTAGCGAGCGGCACCTTAACATCTGGAAAGCGAAAGTCCAGCGAGCTTGGGCGGACGTCCGTCCCGAGCGGTCCGTGTTGCTTCGGCATTGCGGTTGCTTTGGGATGGTCAGTTCGAACTTGATTTGGCAAAGAGCCAATTCGTCATATATGGCGAGTTTGATCCTGGCTCAGGATAAACGCTGGCGGCGTGCCTTACGCATGCAAGTCGAACGAAGCTTCCTCCTTCGGGAGGAATGACTGAGTGGCAAACGGCTGAGTAACACGTAAGTGACCTACACCGGGGCAGGGGACAACTCGGTGAAAATCGGGCTAATACCGTATGCGCCCACCGGTTCGGACCGGTGGGGAAAGCTCCGGCGCCCTGGGAGGGGCCTGCGTCCGATTAGCTAGTTGGTGGGGTAATGGCCTACCAAGGCAACGATCGGTAGCTGGTCTGAGAGGACGATCAGCCAGACTGGGACTGAGACACGGCCCAGACTCCTACGGGAGGCAGCAGCGAGGAATCTTGCGCAATGGGCGAAAGCCTGACGC
>CAZZMQ010000026.1:0-8307 GCA_964655365.1 uncultured Dehalococcoidia bacterium
TTTTTTCATGAACCGCTCTTCTACCTTGGGTAGAAGATGTGCGTCACCCTCGAAGACCATGTCGAACTGTGTCAGTCCGAGTCCGTTGCTGCCGGCGATCGGCTTCGGCTGGCTGGTCCAGGAGACGCTCCAGCCCTCGGCATGCATCGTCGGTTTCTTGGGCGAGTCAGTCTCGCTGGCACCAATTTCGGAGAGGTACTTGCGAATCAGCCATTCTGGCAGGCCCCGTAGGTTCACCTCGAGGCGGCGGTCTGTGGAGTGGTTGCTGCTGCTGGATTCCGCAGCTCTGTCGCTCATCCGCCGGCTACCGGCGGGAAGATGTCAATTTCCGCGTCTGGATCTAGCGGTGTCTCGAGCCCACCGGTGTGGCGAATATCGCGCCCATTGACCATCACGGCCACATAGGGACGCACCGAGCCACTCTCCACCAGCCGCTCGGCGAGGTCCGGGAAGCGCCGCAGCAATTCGTCCATCACCCCCTCGACTGATGAGGGTGGCGCGTCGAGCGTCACGCTGCGCCCACCCACGATGGGTCGGAGCGTTGCATATACACGAATCTCCATGGCTTACTAGCCGAGGATGCCGAGCTCCCGCAGCTTGGATTCCGGTGCGATTCCGTCATCCCAACCGCGAGCCGCATAGTACTCAGCCTTCATGTCGTCGAGTTCGCAGACGCTGTCGGCAGCCGCACCGGTGCCGGTTTCCCTAGTGAACCGGTCGGGCAGCGAGTCGTGGCTCCCATCGAATCCAGCCTGGTTGTTGAAGTAGCGTTCTAGGTTGTAGCTCCGCTCCCCGGCGACCATCACATCGTCCGCGGTGAGCGCCTCGCCCACGATCGCTTCGTACTGGGCGGCGTACTCATCGGCACCTTCTGCGAAGGCGCTGAACTTGCAGAGGTCGAGCGAGTCGGAGAACGCGTGTAAGTCTTGGAAGATTTTGAGCAGCTCGCCCTTGCCCTTCCATTCCAGCGGGTCCGTTTTGACTGGGATGCCCAAGAGTTCGGAGGCCGGGGTGTAGCCACGTAGGTGGCAAGCGCCACGGTTACTGGTGGCGTAGCCGATACCCTCACCCTTGATTCCGCGCGGGTCGTAGGCGGCGACTGCTTGGCCTTTGACGACCATCGCGATCTCTGGGTGGCCCCACGTTGTGCAAGCGCGCAGGGTGCCTTCGGCGAGAGTATCGCCGATGCCATCCCGCAGCGCGATCTGTTGGGCCGTGGCGACCATCGCCTCGCCGTCGCCCCAGGCGAGGCCCGGGCCGCCGACGAACTGGCGCTCCGTCGCCTCCATGTAGGAGGAGAGCACGTTGCCGATCTCGATCGCGTCCATGCCGTAGTCGTTACACTGGTCGATCACCTTGGCTACGACGCCGACATCCGAGTTGTCGCAGTTCGAGCCTAACGACCAAGCCGGCTCGTACTCGAATGACTCCATGCGTAGCCCTTTGTAGGGGCCTTCCGTGATTTCGACCTCTTTCTTGCAGGCGACCGGGCAGGCGTGGCAAGTTGGTTCGTCGACGAGGATCGTATCGCGAACGGTCTCCCCGCTGAGCATCTCGGCATCCTTGTAGGTCGTAGTTTGGGAGTTCCGTGTGCCCATTGCGCCGAGCGCATTGACTGGGTTGGTTAACACGTTGGTGCCGTAGACGGAGAGCCCACCGGTTTTGGGTCCAGTGACCTCACTGTCAAGGATGGTTTTCAAAGCGACTTGGTGTGCCGCTTTCCACTTGTCGCGGTCGTCGGCACGTGGCATGCGATCGTTGCCGGCCTTGATCACGACAGCCTTGAGGTTCTTATTGCCAGCTACGCAGCCCATGCCGCCTCGCCCTGCTGCGCGGTCATCCTCGTTGATGATCGAGGCGAATCGGATCCCGTTTTCGCCCGCCTGGCCGATCGCCATGACCGAGACGTTTTCGCCGTAACGGTCGGTGAGGGTTGCGATGGTGTCGTGGACGCCTTTGCCCCAGAGATCGTCGGCCGGGCGGAGTTCGACCGTGTCGTTCTCGGCGTAGGCGTAGACAGGGCTCGGCGATTTGCCGCTGAATAGCAGCGCGTCGAATCCGGACCAGCGCAACCGAGCGGCACTCCAGCCGCCGATGTGGCTGTCTGAAACGGTGCCGGTGAGCGGAGACTTCGATACCACCGCGAGCCGGCCGCTCATCGTTGCTTCAGTGCCGGTCAGCGGACCGTTGACGAAGGCAAGCATGTTATCTGCGCCGTCGGGGTCGATCTGCGGACCATTGTCGAGCAGGTACTTGACGCCCAAGCCGCGCGCGCCGATGTAGAGCCGGGCATCATCTTCATTAATTGGCTCGTAAGCGACCGAGCCGGTCGACAGGTCGATTCGCGCAACGTGGTTCGCGTAGCCACCCAGTGCCATGAGTTCCCTCTTCCATCAGCCGCCGCTCTCAGTGGAGCGTTTGTCGGGAAGTGTAGTGCAGGTGGGCCCGCGGGGCAGGGGCGCGTTCAGCGCTGCACGGCAGGCGCGTGCGAGCCGGGCGCTGTGCTCTGTGGTAAACGGAATCCATCTTCCGGTTCTGGTAGCGTGGAAATCAGTCTCGCGAGGGCGCCTTGGCACGCCGTTCCGCTGGAGAGCCCATGAATCTACACATAAAACGGTCGCTGCTGCTGCGCATGCTCGGGATCGCGCCGCTGCGCTGGATCCTGATCCGACTGCTGGTCGGCATCGAACGACTCGAAAGCGGCGTGGCCTTTGATCCCACCGCCCGTGCCTTCCAGCGCAATCCCTATCCCGCCTATCGCGCGTTGCAAACGAAGGATCCGGTACATCGCAGCCGGCTCATCGGCGGGCAGGTGCTGACCGGCTACGACGATGTGATGAAGGCGCTCGGCGACAACCGGCTGGGCGCCGATCGCTCGGAGCTGATGGAGCAGTTGCCCGCCAACCGTCGCGGGCCGTTCTTCCAGTTTGTGGACCAGAGCCTGCTCAGCCTCAACCCGCCGGATCACACCCGGCTGCGCGGCCTCGTCAGCAAGGCGTTCACCCCGCGTGCGGTCGCCTCGATGCAGCCGCGCATCGAGGCCATCACCCACGAGCTGTTGGATCAGGTAGCGGCAAATGGCGAGATGGATCTGATCCGGGACTTGGCCTATCCGCTGCCGGTGATCGTGATCGCGGAGATGCTGGGCGTGCCGGCCGAGCATCGTGATCGTTTCAAGGCCTGGTCCGACGACCTCGGCGCCGGGCTCGACCCGTTCGTTTCGGACGAGGTGCTCGCCAAAGCCGACGCGGCGACGCTCGCCCTGCGCGAGTACTTCGCCGTGCTGTTCGAAGAGCGCCGCAAGGAGCCGCGCGAAGACCTGCTCAGCGCGTTGGTCTTGGCGGAGGACGAGGGCGAGTCGCTCAACGAAGAGGAACTCTATGCCTCGGTGATCCTGTTGTTGGGTGCCGGCAATGAGACGACGACGAATTTAATTGGCAACGGGATGCAGGCGCTGCTGCAGCACCCGGATCAGCTCGCGATGCTGCGGGACGATCCAGCGCTGATCGATGCGGCGATCGAGGAGATGTTGCGCTTTGACGGCCCCGTGCAGTTCACGACCCGAATTGCCGGCGAGCCAATGGAGTTCGCGGGGGCGCAGTTGGAGCGGCTGGAGATGGTGATGCTCGTGCTGGGCGCGGCGAACCGCGACCCGCGTTACTTCCCCAAGCCCGACGAATTCAACATTGTCCGGCCGCCGGGGCACACCCTCGCCTTCGGTCACGGCATCCATTTCTGCCTGGGAGCGCCCCTGGCCCGCCTGGAGGCACGCGTTGCGAGCCCCACGCTGCTGCAGCGGATGCCGCACTTACAGCCCGTCCAGCCCGTCTCGCCCTACCGCGAGACCGTCGTCTTGCGCGGCCTGAAGCGCCTGCCCGTGACCTTCTCACCCGACCCCGTCGAGCGCTCTGCATGAAATGTGGAACGCGAACGGAGGGCCTCGGCGTGGCCGGCTTGGGCGTGAGCGAGGTTGCTCGTGTCACACGGTTACGTGGTAGAGCTTCGCTGAATTCGTTTGTAGGATCTTGAGCAGGTCGTTCTCAGGAATGCCGTTCATGGTTTGCTCGACGAAGTCCTTGGGATAGAGCGCGACGGAGCTTGGTCCCGGAGACATCGATGTCGGGTGCGGGAAGTCGGTCTCATAGAGGATGTTGTCCGCGCCGATCGCCTCAATCGCCTTGCGCGCACTGTCCTCTTCGAACCAGAAGCAGGCGTAGCACTGGCGCTTGAAGTACTCCGACGGCAAGAGGTCCATCTCGGGATGCTCCTCGCGGCAGCCGCTGTTGAGCCACTGCCAATCCAGCGCCTCCAGCAGGAAGGGCACCCAGCCGACGCCGCTTTCGACGGAGACGAAGTTGAGCTTGGGGAAGCGGTGGCAGAGCCCGGAGAGCACGATGTCCATCACGGCCTGGGAGTTGTCCAAGAAGAGTTGAACCGTGGCCTTGGCGTACGCCGCCTGGCGTCCGTTGTCGACGGTGACGCCACGGAGCTGGGTCAGATCACCGCTGCCGATGTGGAAATTGATCGACATCTCCGCGTCCTGCGCGGCCGCCCAGAGCGGGTTCCAGTGCTCCTCTGTGATACGAGGGAACTCGAAGGTGTGCGGCTGGTTCGTCATCAGGATGCCGCGGTGGCCGTTCTTGGCAGAGCGCTCGATCTCCTTCACGCATTCGTCCACGTCCCAGAATGGCATCGCCATGATCGGCAGGAAGCGCTCTTTGTTGATCGCGGTCCAGTCGATCAGAAAGTCGTTGTAGGCCCTGACGCATTCCAGCATCAGCGCCGGTTCCTTGAGCGCGAGAAAGTTGCCGCTGCCAAAGCCGCCTACGTTGGGGTAGATCACCTGAGCCCAGATACCGTATTCATCCATCCGTTGGAGCCGCTCGGCTGCTTCCCACGAGCCATGATCGGCGGCGGCTAGTGTGGGTGGGTGCTCGGGCGGCGGGTCTTTCCAGCCCGCCATGGCCGCCCCGGCCGTGGCCTGGAACCTCTTGCCGCCCATGAACCAGCGGTCTTCGTTGCTCTCCGGGTCGAACTGCACATGCGGGACGAGCTCCCCCCACTTCTTCATCGAGACCCGGTCCGTCCATAGTGTGGCTGGTTCGGAGATGTGACTGTCTGCGTCGATGATCTTGATGCGTTCGTGGATGGCTTGAGTCATGGAGCACTTTCCAGAATGGACAAGCTCGTTCGTCCGAGGTTGTGTACAAAGGTAAAGGGAGCGACCAGACGAACCATGAATACTGGGCGCTAGCCGCTCGGCCGGAGCCTGATCAGTAAGATGGCGTTGGTCACGTCCTCGAGCATTGCATCGAAGTGCACCCCCAGCTGAACGCGGTTCAAATCGAATCTCACGATGTTGGTTGTCAGACGAAGGACCGCGTCCAAATCCACGTTCGCGGCGTGGCGAAGGGATATGTCTCGCTCTTTTACTGTGCGATCCGCGCCGGCGCGGATGAGGCCCGTAGACCGCGATAGGCCTCGGTGTTGGCCGCTCGCGGTTCGTGCCGGCTAGTTTTGGCCGTCGGTCCCTTCAGCGATTGGCTTGAACTGATTTTCAAACTCCTGCCAGACCATGTCGAGGGCCCAGGAGTTCTCGCTGAGTAGCTCTTTGATCAGGGCCGGGTTGTTGTAGAAGCCGATCCGGTATCCGGCGGTGCGGATCGTGCGGCCGTTGAGCCAGTCCGAGTCTTCGCTGGCCATGTAGACGATCGGCTTCGCGACATGGCTTGGCGAGCGCGGGTGATCTTCCTCGGCGATGGTGTCCGAGTTGTCCATAGCCCTGCGCCGCCGGTCTTCCGGCACGCTATCCGTCATGCGCGTTGCTGCGCCCGGTGCGATGCAGTTGGAAGTGACACCGTAGCGGTTCAAGGCGTTGGCACAGGAGTAGGTTAGGCCCACGATTCCCATTTTGGCCGCCGCGTAGTTTGGTTGCCCGGCGGCTCCGTGAAGGCCTGAGCCAGAGGTAAAGTTGATCAGCCGATAGTGGCCCTTCCGCTCGGTGCGCCAGTGAATGGAAGCGTACTTCGTGGTGTTAAACGTACCGTTGAGATGGACTGCGATAACTGCGTCCCATTCTTCCTTATTCATGTTGAAGATCATGCGATCTCGCAGGTTGCCAGCGACGTTGACCAGAATGTCCAGATCGCCGTAGGTATCAAGCGCGGTTTTGATGATGTTTTCGGCGGCGTCGTAATCCGCCACGCTGTCGTAGTTGGCGGTAGCCTCGCCGCCGGCGTCCTTGATTGCTGCCACGACCTCATCGGCCGGACTCGTGTCTTGACCGCCGCCTTCGAGCGACGCACCAATGTCGTTGACGACGACCTTGGCGCCTTCGCGGCCGAGTGCCTTGGCCACCTCTGCGCCGATCCCCCGACCCGAGCCCGTAACCACTGCTACTCGGTTGTCCAGCCTGCCCATGTCGGCACCTCCTGATTGACTTCACGCTATTGATACGGCTCGTATTACCGCGGGCAGATTAGCAGTGCTGTTTTTCTCACTCCGTCGCGGAATTGTCACCGCCCGTCTAGCGGTGATCGATCACCACCGTCGGGCGATCCATGAGAGACGCAATGAGTTTGAATTGGAGCTATTCGGGTGCTCCGACGTAGCTAGATGTTGGCGTACCAACTTGCGATCGCTTTACCTATGGCGGTTGGCGAGTCCTCTTGAACGAAGTGTATGCCTTCCACGGTTACCTCCGTTGTGTTGGGCCAGGCGCGTGCGAACTCCAACTGAGTGCCATTGAGAATCGCGCCGGGCTTCGCGGCGATCAGCAGTTTCGGGATCTCGCTCGTTTGCAGGAATGCTCCGTAGTCGCTCACGATCTGGACGACATCGGGCGGTTCGCCTGCGAGCGGGATTTCGCGCGGCCAGGTTAGGGTTGGCCTCCGACCTTCTCCTGGCTGGGCGAACGGTTCGCGATAGACGGCCATCTCGTCATCCGTCAGGCCGCGTAAGACGCTGCCCGGTAGCACGTTCTCGACAAAGACATTTTTCATTAGCACCATGTCTTCGCCGGCGTCCGAACGGAACCCTTGGAAAACGCTACGGGCGCCTTCCGGCCACTCATCCCAGCTCACGGGCTTCACGATCGCTTCCATGTAGGCGATGCCCTTTGTGCGTTCGGGGTGACGCTGCGTCCAGTCGAAGCCGAGCGCAGATCCCCAATCGTGGATCACGAACGTGAGCTGTTGGGATGGCAGGATCTCGTCTATCCAGGCGTCGAGATACCGACGATGGTCGACGAAGCGGTAGGAGCCATCGCCCGACTTGCCGGATTGCCCCATGCCGACCAGATCGGGCGCAAGGCAGCGGGCCTGATCCGCGATGTGAGGAATGATGTTGCGCCAGAGATAGGACGAGGTGGGGTTGCCATGTAGGAAGACGACGACGTCACCCCTGTCGGCGTCGGGGGCTGTGTCAACGTAGGCTATTTCGCTGTCGAGCACGGCGATGCGCTGACGCTCGTATGGGTCTGCGGCGGAGATGTCGGATTCGGGCATTTCTAATCCTGATCGATCTGCAAATTCAGCCCAGCTGTCTCATGGCTGAATTGACTAGTGGCTGAGTTGAAATCCTCGGCGGGCGGCATCTGGCTTGGAGTCGGTCACGGCCCTGCTTGTCGGCGTTTCGTGGATGACGGACTCGAACGTCACGACCCGTGGAGGTCCGGCAAGGATACCCTTTAGCGAGCCCTGCTGATGGCCCTTGACGAAGGCCTCGCTACGAGTCCAGTTGAGGAAGGCCTCCTGGCTTTGCCAGCTGCTGTGCGAGATATAGTGTCCAGGCTCGTCGCCTCGGAGCAGGGCGAACTCTAGGAAGCCTGGTACCTCCCGGAGGTGGCTCTCGCGCTCCAGCCAGATCTGCTCGAAGGCGGTTTCTCGTTCGGGCACGACGTCAAAATTGTTCATTGCGACAAACATACGGGTCCTCATTTCGGGTTTGCCCCAACGCATTCTAGATGGCTGTTGCCGTCGAGGTGGTAGCTACGTGATGTCTGGATCAGGCCGGCGCAGGGGTCTGGCGTGACACAGTGATGAGCTCGGGCCTAACTAGCGGTTAGCCACTGGATGTGGTGAAGGACGCTCTGCTCCGATAATCTGCACTAATGGATGTGACGCAGATGTCCCTCGTTCCAGGCTTCAAGCTCAGATCTGCCGGGTGGCGAGCCGCATTCCTGTTCGCGGTCTGGATTTCAGTACTGAGTTTCGCGGGGCACTGGGCGTTCCACAAGCCCCTCTCGAGGTTTGGTGCCTTGGTGACTGGCACCCCAGAGTCGCTGACGGGACATGCGCATGACCCTGG
>CAZZMQ010000026.1:8317-22049 GCA_964655365.1 uncultured Dehalococcoidia bacterium
CAGAACTCAGCGCTCCTACACGCGTCTGGTACGAGCCCCAATGACGCATCCGACGCCGAACATGGGCCTATTGGCGATGGGCCATCCCCGCTATTGGTCGCTGCACCGGTCACTTCGGTCTTCACTCACGTCCCGATCCGTACCTTCGGTGTCGCCGCCCCCAATGAAGCCCCGTTCACGGGATTTGATTCGAGGTCTTCAGGTCTCCCACCTCGTTGATCCGTCTCCCGTTCTGAGAAGTTCTGCGTAGTAAAGGATTCACCTGTGATTGTTCGAGGCTCCCGCCCACCGCTGCGCCCACCGCACCCGCTGGTACGACTCCTGGTGCTAGGTACCTTGGTCACTCTTATTAGTGGGCTTGTGGCCTCCTGCGGAAGCGCGGGCCAGAATGATTTTGATGATCTGAGCGGTCGGGTGGCCGCCCTACAAACTCGTGTTCAGGAAGCTGAAGACACTGCCCAGCGCGCGCTACTGCTTTCCGTGCTACCGGCTCTGGATGCGGAAAAGTTTCATAACATTGATGAGAGCATCAATAACGATGGCGTCATTCTCGCTACGACACCCGGTACCGTGCAGCGGGCGCTCGATGTCGTCCGTACCACTTCGTGGCCGGCGGAGTTGGCCACGTACGCGGCTCAGTGGGATGACGCACTGCTCGCTCTGCTCGTCCCCGTCCTCGACGACGATGCTGAATCTGCAGGCAGGCCTGCCACGATCGTCCACGCCATTTCGCACGCCTTCGAGGTGGCGGTCAGCGCATTCATCGCCGGGAACGAGATTCCTCCTCCGCCCGCTCTGGACACCGAGCATCACCACGAGTCTGAAGGCGACGATCACGATGATCACGAATAGGACGCGCTAGCGCCGTGTTGCCAGGCTCTTTGTGCCACGCACTCGCGCTGTCAGCGTTTCTTGTGGTCCTTCTGCTCAGTGTGGTAACCCCAAGCAATTATGCCGCAGCGCATGCGGGCTACCTTGACTCGTCACCGGCGTTTGCGGAGGAATTGAGCATGGCACCGGAGCGGATCGAGTTGCGTTTCACGCAGCAACTCTTTCGTCGCGCAGGCGCCAACACGCTGGATCTAGTTGGGCCCGTTGGGTTGCTCGAGGGGCTTGGTCTCGGCGTGATCGATAGCGACGATCGAAGCCTGCTGGTGTTGCAACTCGACACGCCGCTTCCTTCCGGTCGTTATCTCGTTCGTTGGACCAATCTCTCTGCCGACGATGGCGACAGCGACGAAGGTCGTTATCCGTTCTATGTGGGACGCGCTGCCACTGTTGAGGAGCGAGAACTGGATCGCGAATTGGCCGCCGACCTGCTGATTCCCTATCCAGGTGATGTGTCGGAGGATGACTCCCTGGACGTACCGCCGCCCCCTGAGCCGATCGCAGAACGAGCCCTCACTGTAGGGGGTGGTGTTGGGACCAGCGTAATCGTCTTGGCCGTGCTCGGTGGGATCGCCGTCGGGGGTGTGTGCCTGAGTTGGGCGCGCCGCGGAAAGGTGCCGTGACTAGACTGGCATGGATTCTTGTGACGGTTGGGTTGCTGGCGGCCGCCTGCAGCGGAGGAGACGACGAAGACATTGCCGATGGGAGCGGTCTGTGGGTTCCGGGGCGCGTTGTCTATACGCAGGGCGACGACATCTTCCTGCGGGATGGTTCACAAGGCACGCAAATGACCATAGGGAACGTCGAGCCGTTTGTTGTGGCCGAGGAGCGGATCTCGCTGCTCTCGCCCACCTTCTCGCCGGACGGGAGCCAGGTCGCCTACATTGCGTTCAAAGTAGGCGTCGGGCCGGATACTCAAATAGGTGCCGATCTGCGAATCGCAGGATCAGCAGGAGCCGATCGGATCGTGCGTAAGTCAGCCGCTAACGGCGAGTTTTTCTGGACACCGCGCTGGACTCCCGACGGAGAGATGCTTATTTACGCGCACCAGGTTCAGCTGGATGGAGGTCGCAGTGCTCTCTTCATGGTCGAACGGATCGACCTCGCTAGCAGCCAGATCGAAGAGCTGGTGCGGGACGCCCGTGACCCCGACCTGGCGCCCGATGGCGCATCCTTAGTCGTGGTCTCTAATCCGCTAGTGGATGGTAGCGTTGCTATCGTTGATTTGGCGACCGGTACCCAGCGCACGTTGATTGCAGCAGACGATGGGTTGACGAGCCCTCGGCTTCCCCAGTTCTCGCCTGACGGGCAGGTGGTCGCTTTCCTGGCCAGCGGTGAGGGCCCTTCCATCTCGAGTCGTGTCAGCGTCGCTCGTAACGGCGTCCAGGATCTCTGGCTGATCCGTCCCGATGGATCGGGATTACGCCGGCTGACCACGGTGTTGGAGGATCAGCCCGATTTTGCTTGGTCCGACGACGGCCGCCACATCCTTCTGCGGGGTGCATTCGGGACATACGTGGTGGAGATTGAGTCGCGCACGACGAAGACGCTGGGGCCGGGCGAGTTCCATGGCTGGCACGACTGGCGCGGCAGGCTTCCTGGCAAAGGGTCGGCGTAAGCGCGGTGAGGTCTCGATCATGACTACCCATTCATGAGGTTGATCGCCTATTTCCCCCGCTTCACCGCTGCGGCGATCGTGGTGGCGGCTTCGTGGCTGCTGCTCGCGAACGGACGCGCAGAAGCGCACGCGTTGCTTGTGCGAGCAGATCCGCAGATCAATGCTGCGTTGATCGAATCACCCCAGGTAATGAACCTCTTTTTCTCGGAGCCGCTGCAACAGGACTTCAGTTCGGTCGAAGTGTTGGATTCGGACGGCCGGCGACGTGACTTCGGCGATGTGCGGTTCAACCCGGCCGACCAGACAAACATGACGACCGGCGTGCCTCGCCTCGCCCCGGGTGTTTACACGGTTGTTTGGCACACCCTGTCGCAGGTGGACGGGCACACCTGGACTGGGTCATATTCGTTCACGGTGCTGAATCCGGACGGCAGTTCGGCGGGTGGGGCCGCCTTCACGCCCCATCTCTCGACGCCGGGGCCACCAGCCTCGGCTGACGCGGCTGTGAAATGGTTTAGCTTGGTGGCCGTGATCCTGCTCGTCGGCGGCATGTTGTTCGCCCGGTTCGTGGGAGAGCCGGTCGCACGCGGGCTAGGCGATCGGGGTCGGCCGTATGCCGCCGTCTCGCTGCGCTATGCCTGGAACGTGACGACAATTGCCGTTCTCCTGCTATTCGCCACCACTACCTACTTTGCGGTCGCTGGTGGTCTGCGGTTGGGCGGGCTGGAATTTATTGACGAGTTCGTCTTCGACACGCGTAGTGGACTCTGGCTGGAGATGCGCTGGGCGCTCTTACTCGTCGCATCGCTGATTCTGATCGTGATCCGTTGTCGTCCCAGCCGGCCGACTGTACCCGCTCCATCGAATGTCCTCTCGAACGCGATGTTGATTGTCGGCGCAGGCTTGATCGCCAGTCTGTCCGGGGTCAGTCATGGTGCCGCGCTGGACCGTGGCGGGATCTGGGGCACGTTGTTCGACGCGGTTCACCTCGCTGCTGCCGCTGTCTGGGTGGGCATGCTGATTGGGTTGATCTGGACCTGGCACTGGACCCGTCGAAACAGGCACAGGCTCGATGCCAAGGTGTGTTCCTTGTTCCGGATCGAGTCCGTGCGTCGTTTTTCTCTGGGCGCCGCCGCGGTAGTACCGGTTCTGATCGTGGCGGGTTTCCTCAGCACGCTAATTCAGGTCCCAGCCTGGCGCGGCTTTACTGATTCTGACTGGGGTGCCGCGATGCTGGTTAAGCTCGCACTGTTCGCCGTTCTCTTCGCTGTCGCCGCCGCGAACGCCATTGTCCTGCGACCTCGTTTTGCTGCTGGTGCGGCAAGGGGGGTGCTCGACGGGCCGCGCGATCCGCACCGTACCTCGAAGACCGAACGGCATTTTCGCCGCTTGATGCTGGTAGAAGCGGCACTCATGTTGGCGGTGTTGGCGTCAACGGCGGCACTGACACAACTGTCGTCGCCCCGCAGCACTTTGCCGCTGAATCAGGATCAGAAGGACAACACAATTGTCCAGACGATTTTCATTGACGATCTCGTTGCGCGGCTCACCGTCGCGCCGAACCTAGTCGGCTTCAATCGCTACGAGCTGGAGTTGCGCAATGTTGGGGGTGGCCCACCGGTTGATCCCGTGCGGGAGCTTCGTCTTCATTTTCGCTATGAGGACCCCGCTGTGGGAGCAGCGATCGCGTCGGCAGTTCCGTTCGGAGACGACGGCACCCGCTTCAAGTTGGAGGGGGCGTTCTTTGGGCTAGCGGGTGAATGGGATGTCGACCTGGAGTTGCGCCGCGAGACCCGCGATGATGCTCTCGTGGGCTTTACTACAGACGTGGAACAGCCCTTTCTGGGAGTTCTGCCTTTCGGGCAGGGTGCGGCTGGTTCGCTGGCCCTGCCAATCAGCCAGTTCGACTGGAACGGCGTTGGCGCCCTTTGGGCCGTTTTGGCCGCCGGGTTGCTGCTGGCCTTCCGTGCGACCTTGCGCGACCACGTTAATCGCGTGACGGGTGATGCGGCGTTGGCGGGCGGTGCGCTGGCGATGGCCTTCGCGGTCGTGCTGGCGTTTGGCGTCCACGTCGATCCGGGGCGGACACTGCAGAACCCGATCGAGCTAACTGGCGCTTCGGTGACTAGTGGTGAGCTGTTATTCGCGACGAATTGCAGCCAATGTCATGGCACCGACGGGGACGGCGATGGTGCCTTAGCGGGTAGCCTTCCCATGCCGCCCGCAAATTTTCGCGTACATGTGCCTTTCCATGCCGACGGGGTTCTCTTCACCTGGATCACCGATGGTATCCGCGGTACTGGGATGCCCGCTTGGAAAGAGGTGCTCAGCGAGGAGGAACGTTGGAATTTGGTCAATTTCCTGCGCGCGAGTTTCGACGAGCCGTTGCGAGGAGATTCTTAGCCGACGTCCGGTCCCGTTGGGGCGATCGGTAGTTCGCTTCAGCTTATTTTCGCCGTGCATACGGAATCGGAATTCCCTTTTCTTTTTGCCGATCGAGACTCTATGATTCTTCGAGTACCTGGTTACCAACCCGTCGCAACCAGCCTGTGGCTCGTTCTCTGCGAATGCGATTACGTTTCTATGCGGTAGCGACGACGCCGAAGGAGTCGCCCAGATGGTCACTACCAACGTACCTGGCCTCAACCTTGACTGGCTCAACGTAAACACCGAGCAGGGTCAAACGGCCGAACCGGGGCGCAGCGGCCTGACGCTCCAACAGATCAACTCCACGATGTACGGTCCCGACAACCTTGACGAGGTTAGCAACCGTGCTCTGACCGTGCGCGGCTCTGCCCCGGACCTGCGTTCTTCGACGCACGCACGGCAATATCACTACAAGGGCGACGTTTGGTCGGACAGCGCCATGTTGCTCTACGAAGAGGCGAATCAGCGCCAGTGGTCCAGTGCCACGGACATTCCTTGGGAAAAGGTTCAGCCGCTTTCGGATGACCTTGAGATGGCGATGTGCACCCTCTGCACGTTCTTGACCCAGGTGGAGTTCATCGCCGGCGATTTACCAGGCCGCTTTCTGGAACAGGTGCCGACGGATTTCTTCGAGTCGCAGCTGTTCCTGGGCACCCAGGTGATGGATGAGGCCCGCCATCAGGACGTTTTCCGTAAGCGCATCTTCGTCAACGGTGGCGGCATGTCCGACGCGGGCTTTGGCGCGGTCGCTTTGCTCTCGATCGACGATTTCACCGAGATGACCGCGGTCTTGCACCTCTTCGCCGAGGGGCTCGTTCAGTCTCTCTTCAGGATGGGCGAACTGATCTCGCAGAACGACGCGGAGAAGCGTATGTTCCGCCTTTCTGCTCAGGACGAGAGTCGCCATCTCGCGTTCGGTGTCACGCACGTCAAGTATGTCGTGGAGAACGAGCCGTGGCGTAAGGAAGAGTTGCACCACTACTTGGACCTCCAGGAGCGCCAAACGACCCAGAGCCAGCAGGCTAGCTTGACCACCAATCCCTTGACCGGCGAGGCACTGGCCATTTTGGCCGGTGGCGGTATTGAGAAGATGGATGAGGGATTCAAAATGGTGTTACAGATGCGGCGCAAGCAGATGATCGAGTACGCGCACCGCGCCAAGGTCGTCGGGCTAGACCGAACTGACCGCATGGCTCCCGAGCTGCGTGAGTTGCTCGGCGACGTAGCCTGAAAAGTTCAGTGAACGGTGCCAGAGAAGACGCTCCTCGCTAGATCTGGCGGGGAGTTGTCGTGTTGAGAGGCCGATCCGATGGAAATCCCAGCACCCGTCATGGCCAAGGTCCGCGCGCGGGGCTGGTCCGATGAGCTCATCGGACGGATCACCGATTCGGGTGCACGGCCTGACCAGGTCGCCAACCTCGCCAGCACCACTCTCACCGAGGAGAAGATCAATGGTTGGCTCGACTTCCTCGAGCGCGATCCCGAGAACCCCTTCGTTGCTGCTCCATTGAGCATCTTGACTACGAAGTCGGAGTTGGGGATGAAGGCTGAGCAGGGCCGGGAGGGGTTGCGGATTAAGGACATCAACATCGGCTCGTACGGCGTGGTGCCGGATGACTGGCGCTATGAGAACGATACCCCCCGTGGCGCGCACCCCACGAAGGGGATGTACATCCCGGCCTCCTATTCGATCTTCGACAAATCCGAGGTCTGGGCAGACAACTTAGACGATCTCTACGAGGACGCTATTCGCGATCGCTGGATCAGTTCGACCGACCTCGACTGGGAAACCGGACTTAAGGAGTTGCCCGAGGATCTCGAGCGTGCCGTCTGCCAGCTCTGCACGACCTATAGCAGCAACGGGATCGTGGAGCAGAAGGTGATCGGCAAGTGGCTGGAGGAGATCTCCTACGGCTTCTACGAGGCGAAATCGTTCCTGGGTACGCAGATATACGACGCTGGCCGTAAGGCGGAAGTGCTGCGCAAGCGCGCCCTCTCCAACGGTGGTGGTCTTGGGCAGGCACCGTTGGGTTTGCATTACAAAGGCTGGTACGGTGCCCTCAAGCTGTCAGAAGCCGTGATCGCGATCGACGTGATCTACAAATCGTACGAACTCTCCATGTTTCAGATGGCGGGTGACTTTGCTAAGACATCGCTCGAAGAGGAGATGTGGAGCAACCTAGCCCGCGACTCTCAGCGACATTTGGACTACGGTTTGCATCATCTGCGCTGGTATATGGATCACCACGAGCTGGCGCATGAGATCTTGCCGATCTTCTTCGGGCGTCAGGAGGCTACTTTTGCGGGCGAGATGGTGACGTCACCGGCGGAACGCGAAGCCCTGGTCGTCCTCTTCGCGGGCGGTACGGAGAATCTCCAGACTGGCATCGATAAGCTGCAGCAACTGCGTGGCAAGCAGTTGGTCGACTACTCCGACCGGCTTAGCTCAGTTGGCTACGACCATGCGGCACGGGTCAACCGAACCCTAGTTGCACTGGCGCAGGACCCGCTGGCGGTTCGCATTTAGGCGCCAGCGAAGGATCCGGATCCCGAAGGCGATTAATCCTGCCGCGGCTCTGAGCGGCACGCCGTGAAGCCAGGACCTGCGATGGCGGAGTCTTTTACATGGGTCTAGTAGCTGGCGCCAGCGACGCGCGTGTCATCATGTTTGCGTAGGACATAGGGAGTGCACATGGATTCGCTGCCCGGTCGACTGGATCTTCGCATGGCAACACAACGGTCTGACGCCGCACGGCAAGATTCTCAATACGCTGGATAAGTTCGCCACCCAGATCTTGCCCGAATTCTCCAGCTAACGGCGACGTCCGGTATAGCCCAGGCGCAGCTAGCTAACGGTAGCCGGGAACTCCTCAGCTTTCCTCGGATGAGTCCTTGTCGGGAGGTAGCGAAAACCCGAGAGCCCGGGTCTGTGCGTCCTGGCTTGTGACTTTGTTCGCTAGAAATCCGAGTCCCTGCAAGCGCGCCAGCCAGGCAGTGGCGAATCCCTGGATGATGTTGTTGCCGTCGTCGATTCGGCAGGACGTGCCGAGGTCCGAACAGAGGAAGAGGCGCATGAGCGTCCGCTTCGCCGGTAACGGCAGAAAGTCAACACCGCCTACCGGCTCGTTGCTGAGCTCGATCCGGAACAATTCGGGTAACTGTGGGTCTTCCTGACGCAGTGTGGAAACGTGGAAGTGTTCTTCGTTCCACTTCAGGATGGGTGCGATCGTTTTGAGATGGGGAACGACGGTTTCCGCCATCCCTTCCAGTATCCACTCGAACGAGGGGATGGGACCGTGCAGGTGAGCCACCCCATCGGCGGCGGCGGGGTTGGGAGGATCGACGCCTTGAGGACTTTCAGACATAGCGTACTCCGTTCGTAGTCCCGTGGTAGGAGATGTGATTGGGGGAAGTCGGCCGATCCATAGTACGGGGTTTCACCTTCGCAGGCCGAGGGTCCTTGCGACGACTGTGGCGGACAGTTCTGGTCCCGCTATCGTAAATCGAGTTACTCTCCGTCCGGGAAGGCAACGCAGTAAGGCTTTAGGAACGACATGGATCCCGAGCTCGACTTTTCGCCTCTGCTGCTCGTTTCCGCTCTGGCCTTTCTGATTCCGATCGCCACATACCGACTCACGCATGGCACAATTCCATCGGTGGTGGGAGAGATCTTGGCGGGGATTCTCTTCGGCGAGTCGGTCATTGGCATCATCGATCATAACGAGTGGCTCACGTTCCTCTCGCTGTTCGGCTTCGCCTACCTCATGTTTCTCTCGGGCCTAGAGATCAACATTGCACTGCTCGTGCGTCCGATCGGTCCGCAGTGGTACCGACCTGCCGTGCTCCTGCGCCAGCCGGTGTTGGCCGGCAGTATAGTGCTGGGTCTCACCGTCGCGACGACGGCGGTCGGAGTGGGCCTGCTCAACGGTCTGGGACCCGTCGACGATTTTTGGATGTTGCTCTTCATCTTGTTGGCGACGGCTGTTGGTGTCGTTGTGCCCGTGCTGAAGAGCCGTGATGACGGCGGACCCTATGCCCAGTCGATCATCGTGATCGGGTTCCTTCTAGAATTCATCGCTATCCTCGGTGTAGGTGTTGTGGCGGCGTTGGAACGCGAAGGTCTAGGCGTTGAGTTCTGGCTGATTTTGGCGATTCCGGCGACCTTTGCTCTCCTTCTTTGGGGGGCACTTCATGGGCGAGCTCGGTTCCCCGCCGGTGTTGCGCTTCTGCATGAGTTAGCGCATGCGTCGTCACAGATTCAGATTCGTGCGGCGTTGACTGTCCTGGTGATGTTCGTCGTGCTTTCACAGGTGGTGGGTACCGAGTTGGTGCTGGGTGCATTCTTGGCTGGCCTGGCGCTGACGATTCTCTCGCCTAAGCATGGTTCATCCATGCGAGTCAAGTTGGATGCGATGGGCTACGGCTTTTTCGTGCCAATCTTCTTCATCACGGCCGGTGCATCGATCGACGTGGATGCGATCTTCGCCGAGACGGACACACTCTTGCTTGTCCCGGCATTTGTTGGCGTTGCGATCGTGGCGAAGGCCGTTCCGCCCTGGCTCGTGTTGTGGCCGGCCTATGGATTCCGCCGAGCTCTGGCTGCGGGGGTCCTGATCAGCACGAACCTCAGTCTGATTCTGGCGGCTGGTGCGATAGCTCTGGAGCTCGACCTAATCGATGATGCCGTTAACGGGGCGCTGATCGTGGTCGCGCTGATCACGACGGCTGTTGCGCCCCCGATCTTCTCGCGCCTGCTCGGGCCGGTAATGGACCAGACGATCAAGCGCGCGATCCTGATCGGTGCCGGAGACACTGGGCGCGAAATCGCACCTCGGTTGCGCGCGGCCGGCATGGAGGTCATCGCGATCGATACGGACGAGGTCGCGCTGCGAAACCTCGCAGAGGTAGGGTGCCTCACGATCGTGGGCGATGCGACAGACCACCACATCTTGACCCAGGCTGCTCTAGATGGCGCTGAGGTGGTAGTAATCGCAGTCACGGATCGTGAGCGCACCGTAGAGGTGGCGCGTGGGGTGCGCGATGCGAGTACCGGCTTGCGGATCGTGACCTGGGTCGCCGAGCCGGATCCCCGTTTGGAGGCGATGGAGGTCGACACATACTGGCAGAAGATGGCCAATGCTACGGCGCTGACGGGTGCGGTGCTACGTCCCGGTCTCTTTCATGCACTCTCAGACGCGGAGGCGGATTTGGGAGAGACGGTGCTCCGGAACGATGCGCTTGATGGCAGGATGGTCGCCGACCTGGGACTCCCTGCAGGAGTACGGATATTACTAATCACGCGGGAAGGCTCGGCTCTGGTGGCAGAGGGGGACACTGCGTTGCAGCTCCGTGACCGCCTGACGCTGGCGGGTGATGCAGGTGCGATGGATGAGGCGAGACGCTTGTTAGGCACGGATGTCGATTAGCGGTAGGTAAGCGAGCAATACATTGGTGTAGGCGGTCAGCCGTCACCGGTAGTTGGCATGGTGGGTGGGTCGACGGATCTGCCGCTGAGTCAGTTTGGGGCCTCCGGTGACAAGTCGGCTTCCGCGTTTGCCGCCGCCATTGCGTTCGCCGACTCGCCTGCCAAGTGCGAGAGGTAGATCGGCACTAGGGGTAGGACACAGGGCGAGAGGAAGGAGAGGAGGCCGCCCAGGAAGGCGATGCCGAAGCCGAACAGTCCGGTAACGTCACCGCCCGTTACGGTCGCATCTTCGGCGCCGCTGGGCAGGAAGTTGAAGCTGTCGTTCAAGACGGTGACGCGGTCGAGGAAGATCAACATACCGACGAAGATGAGTAGGATTCCACCGCTGATCGAAATGACCTGCAAGTATGGGCCGATCTTCTTCAGCAGCGCAGTTGACGAGCCGAGCGCGGCACCCGTGATAAGAAACGGTACACCGAGCCCCGCTGCGTAGAAGACGAGCAGGAGTGTGGCTTGCGCGACCGATCCGGAGTCAGCGGCGAGGGTCAGGATGCCGGCCAGGATTGGGCCTACGCAGGGTGTCCAGCCGACCGAGAAGGCGCCGCCGACGAAAGCCGATCGGCCGTAGCGGCGCACCGCGCAGCGACGCACGCCGTTGGTCGCGAGGGGCATGGAGTTGCCGAATTGCGTCGTACGGAGCAGTAAGGGGATCCTGATCAGTTCGGTCAGGTGTAGGCCCAGGATGATCAACGCTGCGCCAGCGATGCGTTGAAACCAGATGATGTTGTCTTGCAGCGCCACTCCGATGCTTCCGATGGAAGCGCCGAGGATGACAAATATGATTGAGAATCCGCCTACGAACGCCAGCGCGTGCATGAACGTTGCGCGACGGGGAGGATTGATGACGATGGTCTTGGCAGCTCGCGCGGTAGTCATATTTGTATCCTACGGCACTTGCACTGGGGATCGTGTTGGCCGAACAGTTAGCAGGTTCATCTGAATTTGCGGCCCCGCACCGGCCTCGATGTCCAATTCATTGTGGACACATCCTCCGACAGAGGTAGTCTGCGGTCGGAAATGAGCTGCGAGCCGGGATCGAGATCGCGCTTGCCGGACGAACGGATTCCTCGCCTGGCCGAAGGAAGAGAGACTGGGATGAAACTGGCGACATTCACGCACGACGGTTCAACACGGATCGGTGTGGTTCGGGCTGATCAGGTGTTGGACTTGGCTGCGCTGCGGCCCGATCTGCCGAGCGATATGACGGCCTTTCTTGAATTGGGCGATGATGCGATGGACGCCGCCCGCAAGATCGATGCTGCGTCATCGAATGGGTTGCCGCTGGCGGATGTCACGCTGGGTGCCGTCGTGCCGCGCCCGCCGAAGTTTCTTGCCGTGGGATTGAACTACGCTGACCACATTGCGGAAACCGGTCGCAAAGCACCGGACTTTCCTACGATATTTAACAAGCAGGCCTCTTGCGCCAATGGTCCCTTTTCCGATGTACACCTGCCGCGCGCCTCCGCGGCGCTGGACTACGAGGGCGAACTAGGTTTCGTGATCGGAAAACCCGGCCGCCACGTGCCCAAGGAACGTGCCGAGGAGATTATCGCGGGGTATTGCATCGTCAATGATGTCAGCGTGCGGGATTGGCAGGGACGCGCGCCGACAATGACGCTGGGCAAGTCCTGGGATACGCACGGACCGATTGGCCCCTGGCTGGTCACGCCTGACGAAGTGGGCGACCCCCACACACTCAGTATCCGCACCGAGGTTAATGGTGAGTTGCGTCAGAATTCCAACACGAAGCATCTGATGCTGAACTGTTTCCAAGCGGTCGAGTTACTTTCGACGGTCTTCACGCTCCAGCCGGGCGACGTAGTGGCTACCGGGACGCCGAGTGGTGTCGCGATCGGATTCGATCCACCTAAGTTCCTCGTCGCGGGCGACGTGGTGCGAATTGAAATCGAGAAGATTGGACGGATGGAGAATCGGATCGTGCCGGAGCCCGAGTCGACGGTGCGGGTCGGTTAGATACTAGTTCGTAGGATCGGCCGCCAGCGCATCGTGCACACCGGGCCAATTGCGCGCCAGAGCGCTCTTCGTTGGCTTTGCCGGTGGCGGGCTGGCCTGATAGAACGAATCGGCCGGCTGCGTGATCAATTCGATCAATACGGGACCATCGACATCGAGCAAGTCGTCCAGCTCCGCGTCGAAGGCTTCGACATCGTCGAAGCGGACGGTCTTGGTGTAGCCCGCACCTTCGGCCATTGCCGCAAACGAGACGCGCCCTTCTGCTGGTAGTGGCTGCGCCCCGCTTGTCTCGTAGACGCCGTTGTGGAAGACGATATGGACGAACTTCTGCGGCGTCGCGCTGGCGATCGTGACTAGCGAACCCAGCTGCATTGAGAGTGACCCGTCACCATCCAGGATCCAGACTGGTATGTCCGGACGCGCCAGCGCGACACCGAGCCCCAGCGTCGACGCTCCACCCATGAACCCCACGCAGAAAAGGTCGCGATCGGTGCCTGCCCGCTTCCGCCACGGACCTACCGCAGTCATGGTGGAGACGACGACCTCATCTCTGCGCCGCCGAGCGAGGACGTCCAAGGCCGAATCCCGTGTCATGCGTCGTTCTTGGTCAGGCATTGCTAGCTCGTTTCCGCGCCTACGAGCAGTGCCACGGGTCCGCCACGTTGCGACGCGTCGTGGAAGGATTGCGCGATCAATCCCACGTCGTCGCTGCGATCGAGCAGATGGTGGGGAATGCTGAGCGAGTCCAGCAGGGGTTCTGCCAGGCGCACCATTGAGCCGAAGTTATCGGTTGGCGCCTTGGACACGTCGCGCCCTAACAGGCCGATCAGGAAGACGAGGGGGAATTTCCCGTCGATTGCTACACCGCGAATGTTGTTCACACAAGCGTAGAGCCCGGCGTGTTGAATCTGGAGCATGGGCCTACGCCCGCCCACGATCAGCCCGGCCGATACTGCGACCGCTTCGTCCTCCGTGGTGGTCTGGATAAAGCGAATCGCGTTCGATGCCTGGATCAGGCTGATCAGGCTGCGCTGATGCGTATCCGGAACCGCTACTACATCCGTTACGCGTGCGTCCAGCAGAGCGTCGAGCAGGGTCTGGGCCGGAATCGGTTCTGCGTTAGGCATTCGGACTCCCTGTGCCAGGTCCAATGGCGCCGCGTATTTGGACCGGAGCTTGGCCCTGAGCAGAGAACCTAGAATAGGGTTTCCCCCGGACCATATCCAGTTTGAGCGCCGCCGCCGTGATGGGTAGGCGTTAGGCAGGAGCGGTGGCGGAAGGCGCCTCCGTGGACCATCAGTCCCCAAGCGTCATAAGCTCGCGGGGAGTCTACAGAAGAG
>CAZZMQ010000026.1:22059-23331 GCA_964655365.1 uncultured Dehalococcoidia bacterium
AGCTTACGTACTGCGCGTTGCGGAACTGTGAGTGTCCGGAGCAAGATTTCTCTTAGGCGACCGATCAGCAGGGTGGGGCAGGGGCGATGACCAAGAAGCGTGGCCCAGGAGAGAAACAGCAACAGCAGGCACTTGCCTCCACACAGCCACCGCCGCAGGAGGGATTTCCGGAAGAGAATCCCAACCGGCCACGCGAGTACCACGGGTGGCGCACCATGTTCGCGGCGGTGGGCGTGGTTGGGGCCGTCGCGCTGGCGCTTTGGCTGGCTCTGGGAAGTGGCAGCTCGTCCAGGCTGGCCGGTGACCTCGGAGTCACGAAAATTCCCACTTATCTTAACGAGAACAACCTTGCCGTCCGAGCCGGCGCCGATTCGCTGGTGCCCGACTTTGAACTGGAAACTCTCGACGGGGAACGCCTTCGCCTCTCCGACTTCCGGGGGCATCCCATCATTCTCAATTTCTGGGCCTCGTGGTGTGGACCTTGTCGGCGAGAGACGCCCGTGGTGGTGCGCCTCGCGGATCGCTTTCGCGACGCAGGACTCATCGTGATTGGGGTCAACATCGAGGAGACCCGAGGCACGGCACATGAATTCGCAGAGGAGTTTGCTGTCCCGTACAGATTGCCTATGGACTTCGGTGGTAGCGTCACACGTGAGTTCTTTCCCCACAACGCTGGTCCACCCCGGACTTTCTTTATCCGCGTCGATGGCACGATTAGCCAGATTTTTCCTGGGCAAGTGACGGACGAGGATTTCGAGCGATTCACGATCGATATTCTCTCGGACCTGTCAGGTCCGCTTGGACCGGAGTTGCTGCCGGGCCCGAAGGCATTGCCTACCGATCGCCTGCTTGAGGATCGCGAGGTGGGCCCCTTGATCGGTGAATTGGCGCCGGACTTCATCCTCGTCACTGACGGCGGGCTCAGTTGGCGCTTGTCGGAGCAGACCCGGCTGGGTCCCGTGCTGCTGGCGTTCTCGCCACCCGATTGTCGTGACTGTGAGTCCCTCGCCGAAGAAGCTTCCAAGAGCGTCTTCGCGAGTGGTGTCGATCTGGCATTGGTTGCGCCGTTCGAGGACGAAACGGATGGGCGCGGCATGTTGATCTGGCGCGACGATGTCGGACGATTGCTGCGTGCAGATACCGGTCCAATGTTCGTTCTGGTCGGAGCTAATGGGGTGATTATTGCTCGGGGTGGCACGTTGGCGGATGTGCAAGCCGGTCTTCGTGAACTCAGCATTGCGGCGGGCAAGCCTGTTTCGTGATCCCGACACC
>CAZZMQ010000026.1:23341-24669 GCA_964655365.1 uncultured Dehalococcoidia bacterium
GAGATGTTGCAGGGCAGCGCGGCTTGATCGCGTGGGTTTAGTCCCCGCAGTCCGCCCGCGGACCTTCGAATAGTCCAGGGGGAATCGCATGAATTGTCGTTTCCCGTTGGTAGTTTCCCTGGACGCATAACGAGTTGGTCAGCGTTTGTCCGGTGGTGCCACGGACGATCGAAAGGCGTTTGGTCCCCTTTGCGATTGTTACTACTCGAAACTCCTCGTCGTACGAACGCTGGTGTGGAGCGACTAGGCCGAAGGGGCTCGCGACTTGAGGGGGCTAGCGAACGAAATCTCGTGGCCGTCCGGATCGCGCAGGTGGAAATAGCGCTCACCCCAGCTGGCATCGCGAGGTGCGAACAGTGGCTCGATACCGGAGATCTTTGCGCGTTCGTGCATGCTGTCCACGTCACTGACGTAGAAAACTGCTCGGCCCCAGAGGGGACTCGCCCCGCGCGTATCGGTCAGCGCCAGGTTGAGATAACCCTTACCCACACGGAACGAACTGAACGAGGTGTTGGATCCGCCGTAGAGCAACTCGAAGCCCAATGCCTCGTAGAATGCGACGGAGCGTTGCATCGCGCTCACGAAGAGCGTTAGTGCGCTAATCGACTCGGGCTGTGCATTGTGGTTGGCGTGGGCCATGACTGCTCCTGCAGCTGGTCGCGTCTGGGTGTAACCCCTGTATGATGGACCTACCAGTCAAGATGCCGGGGTGGTCCGAGTGTGGTGCTCGGCCCTGAGAGCAAACCCGACGAACCTGATCCGGCTAATACCGGCGTAGGGAGCTTGATGGCTGACCAGCCTCAACCTTCATACGAATGGATCTCGTTGGCGCAACTGCGGGTTGCACTTCTCTTTGCGTGTAGGCGCGCCGCCGGTCGAATGAGTTACGCCGACCCGAGTACGGCCTAGTCTCGGCTCGCGCGGCAGCGGAGAGGACCGACCATGTCTCGATTACGGATGCCCGTCTGGGCGCTGATGACGGCATTGTTGATCGTGGCACTGACGGCGGCAGCCTGCGGCGGAGATGCGGCGGTTTGCGGCGGAGGTGAAGACAGCGAAGAGGCTACCCTCAAAGACTTCACCGGCCAGACGCTGACTCTGATCACGCATGAGTCGTTCGTTATTTCGGAGGAGACCATCGAGGCGTTCGAGACTGAGTTCGGCGTTAGCGTGGAACTGTTACCCACCGGCGACGCGGTGGAGACGCTCAACCGCGCGATCCTGACCAAGAACAACCCTGAAGGCGATTTGCTGTTCGGGGTGGATAACGTCTCGTTTGTGCGGGCGATCGAGCATGATCTTTTCATTGAGTACCGGTCCCCGGGCCT
>CAZZMQ010000026.1:24679-26797 GCA_964655365.1 uncultured Dehalococcoidia bacterium
CAGTGGGCGCATCACACCGGTTGATTATGGATACGTTCTGTTCAATTACCAGAAGGCTGCTCTGAACGATGCTGGTCTGACCCCGCCGGAGCGGCTGGAAGACCTGACCGGATCTGAGTGGAAGGGTCGTGTCGCCGTCGAGGATCCCAATACCTCTTCTCCGGGCCAACAACTTATGCTGGCGACAATTGCTTATTTTGGTGAGGATGGATGGCTCGATTGGTGGCGCGAAATGCGCGCCAACGACGTGATCATCGCGTCCGGTTGGGCGGAGGCCTACTACGTGGCGTTTGCGCAGTATGACGGCGAGGCGTGGTTGGTGAATTCCTACGCGACGTCGCCGGCGGCTGAGGTGATTTTCGCCGAGACGGAACTGGATGAGTCACCCACCGCCAACTTACTAATCGACGGGGCGAGCTACCTGCAGGTGGAGGGTGTTGGCATCCTGTGCAACGCGGACAATATTGGGCTTGCGAAAGAATTTGTCGACTTCATGCTTAGCCGCCGATTCCAGGAAGACATTCCACTGAATATGTTCGTCTATCCCGTGCTCAATGGGGCTGCGTTGCCCCAGGCGTTCAACGATTTCGCTGATGTGCCGGTGACGGTCGCGCAGGTCGATCCCGCTCGGGTCACTGAAAAGTTGGAAAACTGGCTGGATGCATGGACAGATGTGGTAGTTCGCTGAGATACGGCCACTAGGCGAGGCTAATGTCGGACCGATCTAACTCGACTTCGGATGGTGTGGTTTCCCATGGGTCATGGATAGCTCGTTTCCTGGTCTTGTTGCCGTTGGGGTTTCTGGGGCTCTTCTTCATCTACCCGTTGTTGGAGATCTTTCGCGAGAGTTTTGCCAGTGACGGGTTTTCACTTGCCCCATTCGGAACCGTTTTGGGCGACGACTTCTTTCTGGGCCGGATCTGGTTCACGCTCTGGCAGGCGGTGGCCTCGACTTTGGTGACGCTAGCGCTAGGTCTTCCCAGCGCTTACATCTTTGCGCGCTACGACTTTCCTGCGAAGACAGTAATCCGAGCGTTGACGACGGTGCCCTTCGTCATGCCCACGATCGTGGTGGCCTTTGGTTTTGTGGCGCTGGTAGGAGCGAACGGAATCCTGCCGATCAACCTGACCAGCTCGATCTGGATCATTTTGCTTGCCCACACCTTCTTCAACTACACCATCGTGGTGCGGACGGTCTCGGCGTTATGGGCCAATGTCGATCCGAGAACGGAGGAGGCGGCTCGGCTGCTAGGGGCCGGACCAATGCAGGTTTTCCTGCGGGTTACCTTGCCGCAGATTCGGCCCGCGATCCTGGCAGCAGCTTCGTTGGTTTTTCTATTCTCGTTCACAAGTTTCGGGGTCGTGCTGATTTTGGGCGGCCCACAGTTCGCGACAGTTGAGGTGACGATCTATAACCTCACTGCCCGGCTGTTCCGACTCGAACTAGCGGCGGCGCTCTCTTTGATCCAACTTATGGTCACCTTTGGGGTGATGCTGTTCTACGCGCGCTTCCAGGAGCGCAGCGCCGTGCCGGTGAATTTTCAGCCTCACGAAGCTGGATCCCGACGCCCGCGAGGCTTAAGAGAGCGCTTGTTGATTGCCACAAACTTTCTGATCGTTCTGGTGATCGTTTTGGCGCCGCTGCTGGCGCTGCTCGAAAGGTCGTTCAGTGGCAGTGAGGGCTACACACTTGCACACTACAGTGGTCTGGAGACGAACAGCGGTGGACGGATCTTTTTTGTCTCTTTGAGCGCGGCGATGAAAAACTCGCTCTGGTTCGCCGGCATGACCATGCTGGTGGCCGTGCCGCTCGGCACGGCGATCGCCTTTGCTCTGGCCCGCGCGCGTGGACGGCGGAGAACACTGGCCGACGCTATTTTCATGTTACCGCTGGGCGCATCCGCGATCACACTGGCTTTTGGGATCTTAATTGCGCTCGATTCGCCACCACTGAACCTGCGCTCCTCCTGGGTGGTGCTTGTTATCGCGCATAGTTTGATCGCGTACCCCTTCGTCGTGCGTAGCGTGTTAGCCGTGGTACGTGGGATCGACAATGAGTTGCGGGAGGCGGCGACTATGCTTGGGGCACCGTCGCTCCGGGTCTTCCGCTACATCGAC
>CAZZMQ010000027.1:0-4484 GCA_964655365.1 uncultured Dehalococcoidia bacterium
GGAGGGCATGCGGCGCAAGTACGGGGTCGAGCACATCTTCCTCGCCACCGACGAAAAGCCCAAGACCACCACGCGCCTGCGCCGCGTCACCAACATCGAGCAGAACCCGCGCGCCACTCTGCTCGTTGACGTTTACGATGACGACTGGCCCAAGTTGGGCTGGGCCATGCTGCGCGGCTCCGCCGGGATCGTCGCGCCTGGTGATCCGAGTACACCGCCTCGCGACGAGATCCTGGCCGAGCTGCGAACCAAGTACCCCCAGTACCACGAGCACAACCTAGCTGGCCGACCTCTCATTTTCGTGAGTGTCGAGAGAGTCACGCGCTGGGGCGAGACGGGCGGCTAGCAGCTGCTCGGCGGTCGGTTCCCTCCAGGAACGCCAGCAAGCGCACGTTTGTGAACTCGGGTGCTTCCTCGGGGAAGAAGTGACCTGCTTTTGGGACTGGCTCCGCGCGCAGGTCTGGAAAATAGGCAGAGAACTGATCGAAGAACGGATTCCCGCTCGGGATCGCCCCTGACTCCCGGCGGCCGCTGGGGTCGGCATACATCCACAGCGTCGGCAGTGTGTAGCGCTTGAGCCGATCTTCGGGACCATAGTCCATGAACTCTCCGTAGAGTGGGTGCAGTTCCAGCTTCGCTTCCCACATGTCCGCGACCTTCTGCGATGCCAGCACCTCGTACGATTCCGACTCGTCGAAGCGGTGCGTCGGCAGCACGCGGCTGAACGCGAGTGCGTCGCGGTAGTAAGTGATCGCTGCCGCGTGTGAGCCCGGGTCGGCGAAGGCTGCTTTGTACGTCGCGACCGTTTTCTCGTCTGCCCACGGCGACACTGAGCGTGCCACCGATGAGTGCCCCACCCAGGGCGACTGCGGCCAGCCCGGCAGTGGCGGATCCGACGTGCCCGTGAAGATCTGATCGATGAACTGCGCGTGGTACCGCGCGAAAAACTGCTCCGGCCGTGGCGCTGCCTTGAACCAATAACCGTGCACGGCGCCTGGCGCCCAGACTGTGCAGAGGGTGTCCATCAGCGCCAGCCGCGTTGTGCGCTCGGGCCAATCGATCGCCAGCTTGAACGCGATGATTCCGCCCCAGTCGTGTCCCACGATCGCGGCTTGCTCAATCTCGAAGTGGTCTAACACTCCCACTAGGTCCGCCGCGAGCATCTTGCGGTCGTATGGCCCGGCCGGCTTGTCGCTCGCGCCGAAGCCACGCGTATCGGGCACGATTAAGCGATAGTTACCCTCAAGCGCTTCGATTGTGTATCGCCACTCATACCACGTCTCGGGGAAGCCGTGGATCAACAGGACTGGCTCGGCGTCCATCGGCCCCGCCGTCACGACGTGTAGCGTGATCCCGTTCGAATCGATCTGATGGTGCTCCACCGTGCTGGCCTACTTTTTGGAGCCTGGTCGCGCTTCCGCGCCGTCGCCCTGGTAGAGACCCGCGCCTCCGACTTCGCGCCAATGGGTGTGCGCCAGAGTGTGCATCGTGAAGACCGACTGCATCGCCGTCCACTGGCCTTGGGCGTCTAGTGTCTGGTTGATAGCTTCCTTGGTCATTTTCAGGCCGAACAGTGGCTTGCTTGCGATCTTCTTCGCCAGCTCCTCTGTGAAGGTAGTCAACTCGTTACGCGGAACGACGTGGTTCACCATCCCCAGACGATACGCTTCCTTGGCTTCCATCCAGTCACCCGTGTAAAGAAACTCGCGCGCCTTGCGGTGGCCGAGCTCCCAAGGGTGGCCGAAGTATTCCACGCCCGGGATTCCCCAACCCACCACGAGGTCGCGGAAGCGCGCATCGTCGGAGGCCACGATCAGATCACAGACCCACGCCAGCATCAGACCACCTGCGATGCAGGCCCCCTGTACCTCTGCCACCATCGGCTTCGGAATATTGCGCCAGCGGCGGCACATCTGCAGATAGATCTCCTCTTCCACCGCCATTGCGCCTTCAGCTCCGGGCAGGTCGTAGTTCTGGTATGTCCCCACCCCGTGCAGTAGCTCGCGCTGCTCTGGGCCGCTGCGCATGTCGTGCCCAGACGAGAAGTGTGGTCCCTCGCCGCTGAGGACGATCACACGGACATCGTTGTCCTCGTTGGCCCGGTCAAAGGCGTCGTTGAGGTCGTATGTCATTTGGATGTTTTGGGCGTTGCGTGCCTCCGGGCGGTTCATTGCCACTCGGACGACGCCGTTATCTAGGTGGCGATAAGTGACGGTCGTGAAGTCCGTGTCGGTCATGGGATGTTCCTGATTTGATTCGCTGATGGAGCTGCGGACGGAAGGTTACCACTGCAAAGCTCTTGCCCGAAGGATCTGAGTCAGCTTGATGTCGAGGATGGCGGATCCGTTCGCGGCGTTCGATCGAAGAGCGATCTCAGTCGCGATCGTATTGAGACTTGGGGTCAGCTCGCCTTGCCCTTGGCGCGTGGAGGGGGATAACAGGTATGTATCAGATGCCCTATCGGTTTCCATGAAAGACTCTTGCTAGTCGTCGTTTCGGGAGTGCTGCGTTCCCGACTGGATTTGTGATAACCCTGGCATTGAGCCGCGTGCTTACGTACGTTCCGGGGCACGCGATCTCAGCAGTAGGCTCAGTAGTCGCACTGCTGAGTCCCGACTTGTTGGATGCGGGCCAATTCGACTTGCCCACCGCGGCCGTGCAACCGCGTGGCCAACTCGCTGAAGTCCGGCGCCAGGTACTCAATCTGCAACGCGGTAGACGCGGGAAATCTAGCTAGCCCTAGACGACCACCGACTCGCGATATTCGCCGAACTCCGACGAGATCGTACCCATGATCTCGCCCACGGTGCACCAAGCATTCACGGCGTCTAGGATGTGCGGCATTGTGTTGGCAGAAGAGTCAGCGCAGGCTGCGGCCAGCTTGGCGAGCGCCCTCTGAGCCTCGTCGGCGTTGCGTTCGCTGCGCGTGCGCCGGAGCCGCTCCATGTGCCGCGCCTCACCCTCCGGATCCATCTCCAGGATCGGGATTGCGATCGGCTCGTCAATCTTGAAATCGTTCACCCCCACTATGATCCGGTCCTTGCTTTCCACCTCACGTTGAAAGCGGTGCGACGCATCCGCGATCTCGCGCAGTAGGAAGCCAGCCTCGATCGCCGGAACCACGCCACCCAGTGCGTCGATCTTGTGGAAGTACTCGTAGGCGTCCGCTTCCATCTCGTTCGTCAGCGACTCCACGAAGTACGAGCCGGCCAGTGGGTCCACAGTGTTTGTCGCACCTGATTCGTGCATGATGACTTGCTGGGTGCGCACCGCCAGCCGAGCTGCTTTTTCGCTCGGCAATGCGAGTGCCTCATCCATTGCGTCTGTGTGCAGCGACTGCGTGCCACCCAGCGCGGCGGCCAGCGCCTGCACTGTCACCCGCATTAGGTTTACCTCGGGCTGCACGTCGGTTAACGACACTCCCGCGGTCTGCGTGTGGAAACGCATCCACTGCGAGCGCGGGTTCTCGGCCCCAAATGTCTCCTTCATCTCTTTGGCCCAGATCCTGCGTGCGGCGCGGAACTTGGCGATCTCCTCGAAGAAGTCATTGTGGCTGTTGAAAAAGAAGGACAGCCTTGGCGCGAATTCGTCCACATCCATGCCGCGCTCGACCGCCCATCGCACGTACTCAAAGCCGTCTGCCAGCGTAAATGCCAGCTCCTGCGCCGCCGTCGACCCCGCCTCACGAATGTGATAGCCCGAGATGCTGATGCTGTTCCACTTCGGCATCTCGTCGCTGGCGAACTCCACCGTGTCCGTCACCAACCGCATCGAAGGCCGGGGCGGGAAGCGGAACTCGTTCTGGGCAATGTACTCCTTGAGAATGTCGTTCTGCAGTGTGCCGCCCAGCTTGGAGCGATCGATTCCCCGCTTTTCGGCAGCTGCGATGTACATCGCCCAGATCACCGGAGCCGGCGAGTTGATCGTCATTGACGTTGTGATCTGATCCAACGGCAACTCGTCCAGCAGCAGGTTCATGTCGGCCAGTGTGTCCACCGCCACCCCGCACTTACCGAACTCACCGTAGGCGAGATCATCGTCGTGGTCGTAGCCCATTAGCGTGGGCATATCGAAGGCGATGCTGAGCCCCGTCTGTCCATCCTCTAGCAGCCTCTTGAAGCGGTTGTTCGTTTCCTCTGCGGAGCCGAAGCCGGCGAACATCCGGATGGTCCAGGGCCGCCCACGGTAGCCGGTAGGGTGTACGCCGCGAGTGAAGGGGTATTCGCCGGGATTCCCTAAGTCGCGCGCGTAGTCGAAGCCGTCTGCATCTAGATCCGTCGGCCCGTCCATTCCATCACTATCGATGCCCAATACAGCCACATCGCTCAAGCCACCGATCCCGATGGCAGCGCTCAGCGCGAATTCTTGGTTGGGTCCGCCTTCCCCTGCGGGGCCGTCAATCCGGACAGTGGTCTCACCGCCACCGATGACAACGCATGGTGGACGCACAGGCCGCCCGTATTGGCAAACCTCCTTGGCGATAG
>CAZZMQ010000027.1:4494-19025 GCA_964655365.1 uncultured Dehalococcoidia bacterium
GATAGGTCCTGGGAGTTCTTGGTATGCCGCATCGGTCGCGGCGTCCCACTCTGCGCGCGTCGTCTTCAGCGTGGCGATCTTCTCAGCGTCGAACATGAGCCGCTCCCCGGGCTGGTTCTCACAATTGACCAAGTATATCCGCGACCGCTCTCGTGTTCTTGCGCTCAACGGAACCGACGCTTTCCACAAAGAACTAAGCTGCGCTGATTTCGCATTACGCTGCGGATCACGAAACGCCGATCTGGTTCGCAAAAACGAGGGCCGCACGTCCGCGAGTTTCTGCGTTTCCTCCGATTGTCCTCTTGATCCCCGGGCCAGTGAGTCAGCACCGAAATTACGGCAGTCTGCAGCGGCCGTTTCTGCGGAGCTCGGGCGATCGCCCTATGTTACGAACTCTACTCATGGAGGATGAGGTGGACCGCGCACGATGAAAACCCTCGATAGGGCCTGAGTTTTGGATAGGACACGCAGCTCTCTTCTAGAGCAGACCGCGGTCTCGCCTTGGTGATGTGCTCCGCCTGGCACTTCGGTAATGACAGTCGCGAGGATGCTCGTCCATCAATGAGGCCTCCTTCGGCTCGGTGGAAGCACGGCCGAAGATTCGCCTGTCTGACTTTCGCTTCTGGATACCCAATCTTCCGGTTGCTACCCTAAATCATCACTTGTCCTTGCGAATGCGAGGGCGAGGACTTTGAGGGAATCTCCGTCGCGTTGCTCCGGTGCAAATGGCGCGTTAGATATCCGTTCGGAGCGCTGGCAATATCACAATGCCGTCACTTGGTTTGCCCAGCAGCCTCTGTCGCGACGGTCCCCAGGCCCACAGATGCGCCGCCAGATAGGCACAGACGACCGCATCCAGTTCGTCCTCGCGACCTTGCAAGGCCCATCCGTGGAACTCCGCGGACGGCGTTTGCAACAGGCGACTTAGATGGGCGTTGAGCCGAAGCGGCGGTTCGAGCCTCGGGGCGTGTCTTCGCAGCAACGACGCCAGCTCAGTCTGTCCCGCCCTTCGCCGGGAGACTGGACCGTGCTTGTATTTCACGATTCGATCGAGCCCGAATAGCTCTACCAGTCCCACGTGTGGGTACGTCTCGAATGCCCAGCGCCCACGCGCCCGTGCCCGTGGCAGCGCCGCTAGCACACCGACTCCGTCTCCCGCGAGCGTTTGTACCAGATCGCGGCCTCGCACCCGGTTTTGCAAGATCGATAAATTCGTGGGATAGGCCCCTACGTCGAAGCGCTGGTAGATCCGGCTGATCGCAGCGTCCGACTCTCGACGGCCGCTGCGATTGTTGACCACGATCGGTGCGTCGATCGCAATCCACCAGTCACCCAGCAGGGGCCGGATCCAGTCAGCGATTGCCTCGATTGTGTCTACAGTTCCGGACTGAACCAGTTCTAATCCCGAGTGGTCCCCTCGCAGGATGGCTATTCCGGAGAGGTTGCGCTCCGACCAGGCTAGGTCCACACCGATAAACCAAAGCCCCGACTTTGGACCACAACTCACGCCCGCGGCTCGTGCCGCTGGCACGCCCAGGCGTGGTTTGTGCAGGCGTCGAGCTCCCAGATCCTTCCAAGCAGAGCCGCGTACCCGTCGGTTCGCAGCGGAGCCTCAGTGAAGCCGGGACACGACATGTCGCGTAGAACTAAGGGCACGTATGCGGGAAGTCGGCCGGCCGCCGCACCCCCAGTTGTTCTCCCGCCTCCACCCCGACTGTCAAGCCAGCCCATCGCGATCCGGACCGAGTGGTCCACCGCCTCCACGCTGTCGATGCTGACCGCGATGTGCTCTTCCTCCCGTGGCACGAAGACGATCCGATAGGGGTACAACGCACAGCCATCCGGCCGATCTTCATAGACGCCGCAGCGGCGCTCGTCATGCAGAAATACACAGCGGCCCGATTCCTGGCGCAGCGTCACGATCTGCGACCAGCGCTGCCCTTGCTGGAACAGCTCCGTCAGATCGCCGGGATCGATGTCCAGGAAGTGGATTGCCTCTTCGCCTGCCCGGCGTAACCCTGCCACATCGCGCTCCGACGTCCCCGCCAGATAAGGGGTGCCGCAGCAAAGTGCGTCGCAGATATCTGGCTGGCAGCGAAAACTCTTGCTGTCGGGACTAACCAGCCGCTCCGGCGCATCAGGCGCGATCGCCCGCCACTTCTCGCGTGCCACCGCTGCCCAGCGTTCGACTGCGCTCCGGCGGGCCGCCTCGTCCATCGGTTCGTGCATCGCATCACTCCGCGTCGATGGTACGTGCGGTCTCCGCTTGAATGGGTAATAGGCAATCGTATCGGTGGCATTGTGTTGTGTAGGGTGACTCAATGCGGCCGCATATGTGCCGTCGCCCCCGTTTCCCCGACGACTGAGTGGGATATGCCGGCAATCATCGAAGCGAGCGGTTTGCGCAAGCAGTACGGCGATTTCACGGCCGTGGATGGAATCGACTTCGACGTTGAAGAGGGCGAAGTTTTCGGGATCCTTGGTCCTAATGGTGCCGGAAAGACCACGACGATCCGCATGATCACCTGCGTTACCCCGGTCACAGCTGGGCGGCTCATGGTTGATGGTTTCGATGTCAACCACAATGACCGTGCGATCAAGTCCCGCCTCGGTATCGTGCCCCAGGACGACAACCTAGATGAAGACCTCAGCGTACGCCGCAATCTGGAAGTCTACGCGCGCTACTACGACGTCACCGGCCGGTTGGCACGTGAGCGGATCGACGAGGGGCTCGAATTGATGCAACTCCGGGATAAGTCGGGCGAGCGTATTCAGGCGCTTTCCGGCGGTATGAAGCGCCGCCTGATTGTCGCTCGCGCCCTGGTCAACGCCCCTCGCGTGATGGTGCTCGACGAGCCAACTACCGGTCTCGATCCTCAGGCCCGCCACCTAGTCTGGCGTAAACTGCGCCTACTGCGCGAGCGTGGCGTCACGATCTTGCTCACCACTCACTACATGGAGGAAGCAGAAGAGCTTTGCGATCGGCTCTTCGTCATGGACCAGGGTCGCATTCTTGACAGCGGGCGGCCTCGTGACCTGATCGCCAAGTATGCGGGCGACAACGTGTTACAGATGCATCTGATCGAAGAGGAACAGGCCATAGTCCGTTCCCTGCTCGTGCCCGCGCTCGAGCGAGGCGCGCGATTAGAACAGATCGAGGACGTTCTCTACGGTTACGACCTCACCCGCCAGGAGGCCGACTCGGTCTCGCAAACGGTCACTGATCCCTATCGCGTGGATTTCCGTCGGGCCCACCTCGAAGACGTCTTTCTGATCCTGACCGGCCGCGGGTTGGTGGAATAGCCATGGCGAGCGCCACCGCACCCGTCGAAGCGTCGCACCGGGTTCCGCCGACCCGGCGAAACGGAGAACTTCCCCTGCTCGGCGTTGCGCTGCCTGGCCGTCGTACTTATCGCGTCTGGCAGCGCAACCGCGATGTTTTCTTCCAGCTGTGGCGGGCGGAGCTTTTCCCGCCTGTCCTGGAACCGGTCATCGTCTTTCTCGGTCTCGGACTTGGCCTTGGAACGTACGTTGAGTTGACCGGTGATCGGGACTATATCGAATTCCTCGTTCCCGGCGTGCTCGTCCTCTTCCCCATGTTTGCCGCCACGTTTGAGGCGCTCTGGGGTGCCTATTTCCGGCTCGAACGCTCCGGCACCTACGCGGCCATCCTCGCCACCCCGGCTCGGCCAGAGGAGATTATCGCCGGCGATATTCTTTGGGCCGCCACCCGCATGCAGATCAGCACCATTCTGATCTTCGTCGTGATGGCCGTCTTCACTCCCTTCTGGGGTCTGATCGACTCGCCGCTCGTGATCCTTGTACTGCCGCTCAACCTGCTCGCTGGCATCCTTTTCTCCAGCCTGGCCATGGCCTACACCAGTACTGTTCGCTCGATCAGCCAGCTCAGCTATTTCTTCAGCCTCGTGACCGTGCCCATGTTTTGGATTAGCGGGGGGTTCTTCCCGCTTGACGATCTTCCCGCCTGGGCCGAGATATTGGCTTGGTTCACGCCGGCCTTCCACGCCATTGAGATCAATCGCGGCCTTGTAACTGGCCACCCGCAGTGGATCGACCTCGTCCATCTGGCGGTCATCGTCGTCGCCATGCTTCCGGCCTTCTGGTTCGCGCTGTGGTCCATGCGGCGCCGTCTCGTTACCTGAGCGTGCTCGCCCTCGAGCATTGGTCCGGTCGTGCAGGCGCATACAGAAAGTGGGCCGTGCTGGCGGCCTATGATTCCGTAGTCAGTTCTCTCTAATCGCCCCCGGCGGCCAGCTCCAGAGCGCCCCGGGCCCAGGGGCTTCCCGGTTCCGACAGCATCTGCCGCAGCTCTGTCTCGTAGAAGAAGTCCGACTCGCCAAACGCAGGCTGGAGGTCATCTAGCCAGCGCGCTTGGGCGTCGTATTTCGCGAAGAACGGGCGCCCCACCCAGTCCGGATTACGCCCCTGCAGGAAGTCCAGCACGAACACTTTCTCGCCCTGGACTTCACTCAGCCCCAGTACCCGCACCTTCCCTGGTGTCGCTGACATGCTCGGTCCCCGCACCGTCCGTGCCAGCCCGCTTACCTGTTGGATCGCCTCGCGGTAGATCTCCCAGCAGCGCTCCAATGGCAACTCAAAATAGCGCTGGGCTCCAGTGTCGCGAGCGATGAACAAGTAATACGGAACTAGCCCTGCCTCGGTCTGCTTTCGCCACATCTGCGATAGCGTCACGGGGTCTGCGTTGATCTGATTCAGCAACGGTGTTTGCGTTCGCAGTTGGACGCCCGCATTGCGCAGTCGACGCACCGCCTCCAGCGCGACGGGACTCTCCAGTTCACGCGGGTGGTTGAAGTGTGCCATGAACGCCAGCTGGCGTCCGGACAGCACGACCCGGCGCATCAGCGCCAGGAGTTCGTCCGCGTCATCGTCCGAGACGAACCGCTGCGGCCAGTAGGCTAGTGCCTTGGAGCCGATCCGGATCGTCCGTATGTGGTCTGCGGCGCCTGGCTCCAGAAGGGGTTCGATATAGGACCGCAGTAGTCGCGTCTTCATAATCATCGGATCGCCGCCCGTGAACAGGACGTCCGTGACCTCACTGTGCGTCTGTGCGTAACGAGCAAGCAATTCAGCCTCCCGCATCGCGAACTTCTGCCCGTCCAGGCCCACGAACTGCGGCCAACGGAAGCAGAATGTGCAATAAGCGTGGCAGGTCTGTCCCTGGCTCGGGAAGAAGAGCACTGTTTCGCGATACTTGTGCTGCATTCCGCTTAATGGCTGGCCGTCCAGCGTGGGCACGTTGTGGTCCATTTGCCCCGCGGGATGTGGATTGAGCGTCAGTCGAATTTCGTCCGCGACTTGACGCACCTCGTCCGCTGCCGCACCGCGATTTAGTGTCGACGCCATTTGCTCGAATTGAGTCACCTCTAGCATCTCTCGCTGCGGGAAGGTGAGCTGGAACATTGGATCGTTGGGCACGTTCTCCCAGTCGATCAGATGCTCAATCACATAACGGTTCGACTTGAACGGCAGTACATTGCCAACGACTTTTATCTCCCGGCGCAACTCCTCGGGGATTCTTGCGATCTGTGGGATCGATTCGAAGTTTCTCAGTGTGATCGCTTCGTAGGGTGCGTCAGTGCCGTTGTCGGCGTCGCCGTCCCAAATCCCACCCAGTGGGTCGAATCTCTGGGTTTGTGACGTACCGCGACCGCCGGGACGGATCGCCATGAGTGGTCCTTTCGCACGAATGCGCCACGAAGCACAATCGCATTCTTCCAAGTGGCCCGGAAACGGGCCGCACGGCTGGGCGGACCACAGCATGTGGTTTGGATCCGCCCCGAGATGCCTACGGGGTTAGCTGACGGGTTCGGCGCTTGGGTCGCCTACCAGGTCGAGTCCCGACTCGGATTCACCCCAACAAACTGGGTCCCCCGCCCCCAAAGCTAATTCCTTGAGGTTCGGCTGCGTGGCGGTAGGGTACCAGCGTGGCAATCCGGCATTCAAACTCGTGGGCCCTCGGAGGGCGAGTTGTCAATAAAGTGCGTGAGTGAGGGAGATGGGCGAATCACTTGGCTCTCAATATCTGCGGATAACACCCGTTTACTCTTTCCAGCTCAGCGAATAGGTTCCATACAGAATCGACGGAGTGATTGTCGGCGATCGTTAGGTACTTTGCCCGCGCCGCAACTCCAGTACCGACAACTCAGGTAGCGCTCCCAAACGGAACGGTAATAGCGTGGTGCCAAAGCCGCGGCTGACGTACGTAGGCACTCCGGAGACGCGCAGCAGTCCCGCTGCCGCGTGTCGCTTCTCCGAGCGCGCGTGCCGCACCGGGGCGCCCAGCAGCGGAAAGCGGATCTGTCCGCCGTGCGTGTGTCCGCAAAGCGCCAGATCGACTTCCCCCGACCGTGCGTGTAGCAGACCGTCCGGCGTATGGCTCAGCAGTAGGCGAAAGCCCACCGCATCCGCTGGCGGCAAGGCATGATCGAGCCGCGCCAGTCCCATCCACGCATCGTCAATCCCGACTATCCGCACCAACTCGCCGCCGATTTCCAACGAGAGATTGTCGTTTTGCAGCACGGTCACACCGATTTCTTCCAGTGCGTCGATCAAGGGTTCCGGACTTATCAGCTCCCGGCGCCGTAGAAGCTGGCCCACGTCGAGTAGGTTCCGCACACCGTTATCCCCGTGCCAGCTCGGCACTCCTGCGTAGCGCTCGTGCCCACCAAGGCTGGCGAAGATCCCCAGATCAGCGTCCAAGCGCCGGAATGCCTCCACCACGACCGGCCAGCCGTCGGCACTCTCGGCGTAGTCGCCTGTCGCCAATACAAGGTCGTAGTTCAGTTCCTTCGCCGTTGCCAGGAAACGTTCTAGCGACTCCCCATTGGCCGGAAAATGCGTGTCGGTCACGTGCAGGATGCGCAGACCATCCAGCCCCGGAGGCAGATCCGGGATTGTGATCGCGACGTCGTTCGTGACCACGCGTTTCGAATTGGCCCAGGCGTAGCCAACTAGACCGGTGCTGGCGGCGCCCATTGCGAATAGGAACCAGAACTGCTTGGACACTAGCTCCCCGTATTACGCATCCTTGAGAATCGTGTCGACCCTGGTTAGCTCTTCCTCGCTCAGCCGCCAGGCCATTGTGGCCGCCACGTTGCTCTCGATCTGCTCCGCTTTGGTAGCACCCGCGATCACGGAGGACGTGACCGGGTTCGTTGCCAGCCAGCTCAGCGCTAGCTCCAAGATCGTGTATCCGTGATCTTCGGCAAACGTGGTGAGCTTCGCGAGCTTGTCCCAGTTCTCTTCGGAGGTGGCGGCTGCGATACGGTCTGGCATTACCTTGGACCAAGCCGCCAGTCGCGTTCCCTCCGGCAGCTCCTCGCCTCGCGTGTACTTGCCCGTCAGAAAGCCACTGGCGAGTGGGAAGAAGGGTAATTGCCCCACGCCGAAGTGGTTGCAGGCCGGGATCACCTCATGCTCGATCGCCCGCGTTAGCAGACTCCACTCGTTCTGTGCCGAAACGAACCGCGTTAGCCCCGCGTTTCGCGCGATCGCATCCGCTTCCGCGATTTGCCAACCGCTGAAATTGGACGATCCGATGTAGCGGATCTTGCCTTGTCGTACCAGGTCATCCAGGGCCCGCAAGGTCTCCTCGATCGGTGTGTCGCTGTCCGGGCGGTGCATCTGGTAGACGTCGATGTAGTCCGTGCCCAACCGGCTCAGGCTGTCCTCCACCGCCTTGTAGATGTAGTGTCGGGAGCCGCCGGTCTTGTACGGTCCCTCCCCCAACTGCATCGCGAACTTCGTCGCGATCACCACGTCATGTCGCCGTGCCCCTAGCGCGCGCCCCAAAAACTCCTCCGACTTCGTTTGGCCGTAGACGTCGGCTGTGTCGAACAGAGTGATCCCCGCGTCAATCGCGGCATCTACTACGATCTTCGTCTCAGACTCATCCAGCCTCATTCCGAAGTTATTGCAGCCCAATCCCGCCATGGATACCTTGAGACCGGAGTCGCCGAGATTTCGATATTCCATCCTCGTTTGATCCCTTAACTTTTCGCGCATTTCTATCAATCATCCCCACACGACTGCATCTGCGAAGTGACGGGCTTCCGATACGAGCGTTTCCCCAGTGTTCCTACGGAGCCATCATAGCCAGCGCATTTTTTGCGCTCGCCCCGGAGCACCAACCTGCCTCACTCGGTCACTGAGTCCCGTGCCAGAGTCGATCCTTCGGGCGATGCTTGCTCCACTCCGGCGTATCGTCCTTCACCCAGGCCTGATCTGGGATGAGACTCAGATCGCCCCGCGCCCATCATCGGCGGTTTGCGTCGGTCGGGCCTTACTCGCGCGTCAGCCAGGCGAACTTTGCCATATGCCGCGGCGCCCGTGAGGCCAGCTTGACGTTGATGACGGATGGGCCCTCCAGGGCGAAGGCCTCCTCGATCGCTTGCTCTACCTCGGCGGGTGTCTCGCAGTAGAAGCCCGGCGCACCGAATGCCTCTCCGATCTTCTCGTAGTGCGAATCCGGCGTCAGGATGCTGGGCGGGATGGGCTGGCTGTAGTCGATCTCGTCTATCCCGCCGCCGATGCCGTTGTTGTTGAAGATTACCCATGTAATTGGCAAGCGGTGTCGCACCGACGTCTCTACCTCTGCTGGACCGAAGCCGAACGCAGCATCGCCCTCCAGAGCCAGCACGCGCTTGCCGGGGTTGGCCACGGCCGCCCCTAGTGCAAAGCCCGGTCCGACACCCATTGTGCCCCACGTTCCTGCGTCGAGTCGGGCGCGCGCTTCGTGTGAGTTAATCACCGTGCGCGCGACGCCCATCGTGTTCTCGCCTTCGCAAACGAAGACCGCGTCTTTTGGCAGCGCGTCGTCCAGGATCTTGAGTGGTCGGTAGTAGCCCATCGGTACGTCCTCGGAGGCGTACGATTCTTCGTTGCGGATGCGCTTCTCTTCCGTCTCGGCCCGCAGCGACTCGCCCCACTCTGAGTCGTCGCTGAACTCCCAGGGATTCGCCTCCAGCGCCGTGTTGAGTTGGCCCAATACGGCCTGCGCGTCGCCGACCAAGGGTGCTTCGGTCGGGATGTTCGTGCCGATCTCCTCCGGCTCAATGTCCAACTGCACCACCCGCAAGTTTTCTCGCCAGCGTGGCGCCTTGCCGAAATGCAGGATCCAGTTGAAGCGTGCGCCGATAGTGAAGACCACGTCGCACTGGCGCAGCGCGTTTGTGCGGGCTGCTGACATGTTGAGTGGGTGTTCGTCGGGCACGACCCCCTTGCCCATTGGCGTCGGGATGAACGGAATCTGTGTCTTGTCGATGAACTCCCGCACCTCATCTTCAGCTTGTGCCCAGGCCGCGCCCTTGCCCACGATGACCAGCGGGTTGGAGGCGCTCTTCAAGGCATCGAGCGCCGCGCTGATGTCTTCTTCCGCCACTTTGGCGCGATGGGGGTCAGACACACGCGGCTCCCACTGAACCTCGTCTTCGTCCACCGTTCCGTCGATCACATCGCCCGGGAGGTCGACATAGACTGGGCCCGGGCGGCCGGTTATCGCTGCCCGCACCGCCGTCGCTATGAAGATCGGGATCGTCCGTGGGTCGTTGCACTGGGCTGAGTACTTCACGAAGGGGCGGGCTGCTTCCACCTGGGGCGCGACTTGGAAGTCACCACGATTGGCCAGTGCCAGGTTGCTTGCACCCCCCAGCAGAATCATTGGCCAGCAGTTGGCCTCAGCATTGCCCAGCGCACTGATTGCATTGGTCATGCCTGGTCCGGAGACCACCAGTGCTGCCGAGATGCGACCATTTATGTAGGATACGGCCTGCGCAGCGAAGGCCGCCGCCTGTTCATGCCGAACTCCGACGAAGTTGATCTCTTCTTGTTGTGCCGCAATTGCGATCGGGATCACGGGAACCCCGACTAGCCCGAACATGTCGTCCACGCCTTGTGCCTTGAGGCTCTTCGCGATGATCTGTGCGCCGGTTAGCTCCGCCATGCCATTTTGCTCCTTCGTCGCCGGGCTGTGGGCCCGTTCAGTGTTCCTGGTTTGCGGCCCGTCTTTACGGGAACGGGCGCCGAAGGTTCAGCGCCGGGGAAACCGTTGGCTAGCCTCCGTCGAAGGTAGCGCATAGTGCGGTTAGATGGCCGGCGGCGTCAGCATCTGAGCCACGTCTACAGGACGAAAGGGATTCGGAAGCACCCCTAACTGAAACGCCTGTAATGCCGCATCGCATGTCGTATCTGCGATCGGCCCGACTTAGCACGAGCCGTGTCGTAATGCCTACCTGACAAATCTGGCCCGAACTTCTTGCGCTGTAAGCCATGGATCTGAACGGAGGTTCAGCTACCCTTCGCCACGCTGAAAGCGTCCAAGTAGCGCCACCCGTCAGTTTGACGCGAGATGGGTCGATGACTTGCCTTGCTAATCCCGGGCGTAACCAGTGGGCCTTCGGTGCGTTTGATTGAGTTCGTTGAAGCGTGGCCGTTTCCCTACTTCTTGTTGCAGGATGCGGCGAGCGCGCTGGCGAGCCTGACACGAGCGAACCGATCTAGCAGCCGTACGCTGGGGTTCGAGGGAGCCCGCTTTGAAGAGGCTTGGTTTGTCTTTCCTTTGGGTACGACCAGGGATGAGGTTGCGAATCGATTCGCGCCAAGGGGCTCCCGGCTTGCTGCAGGGCAGTGGGGCAAGGCCCGAGCGGCGCCATCCTGCAATGATGGACCTGTGACAACATCCCGATTGCCCACCGATTGCCCCTACGGCGACGAACTCGCGACCGCGGATGAGGCCGCCCGCCGCGCCGGCGACATTCTGCGCCGCTTCGCCGATGACGGCGTCCGCTACGGGTACAAAGCCAACCCCGAGCGGGGGCGCGAACTCGTCTCCGAAGCCGACCTTGCGGCAGACAGAGTGATCCATGCCATGATCCGCGACGCTTTCCCCAGCGACGCCTACCTTTCCGAGGAGCAAGAAGACGATCCCGCCCGGCTCAAGGCCGATCGGGTCTGGATCGTCGATCCGCTCGACGGAACCCGCGAGTTCCTCCAAGGTGTTCCCGAGTATGCCGTCTCGATCGGTTTCGTCGTGGATGGGGCGCCCGTCGTTGGCGCGGTCTACAACCCCGCCCGAGATGAATTGGTCGCTGCTGCCGTCGGTGACGGGACACTGACCAATCTTTCGGCTGCACCAACCGTGGCTGAGACCCAGGTTTTGTTCGGACGAGGCGAATGGCGCTGGGGGGACATCCCGCCGCTGCCGGAGGGAACGCGGGCGCTCGTTGTGGGCAGCATCGCTTATCGCATGGCGCTACTTGCCCGCGGCACAGGTGGCCTAGTCTTCACGATCAATGAGCGTAAGGAGTGGGACATCGCGGCTGGCGCGGCGCTCGTGCTCTCTGCCGGTGCCACGCTTACTGACCTTGAAGGCAATTCTCTCGTCTTCAACAAGCCCCATCCAGTCGCTCCTGCGTACATCGCCGCCAATCCCGCGCTCCATGCTGCTGCGCTCCAACTCTGGCGCAGCAGCGGTCGGACCCTTGACCGCTGGAACGACGGCTGCTGGGATGACCTCGGCAGTGCCCCCTCAAACTAAGAACGAGCCCTTAGTAGCCGAGCTGTTTGTCGATCGAGCCAATCAGCGGCTGTTCGTTGCGGAAGCGACGCATGTTTCCCACGAAGCGATCCACGTTGCGCTCCGCCCGGAACTGGCTTGCACCGGCCGTATGCGGGGTTAGCACCACGTTGGGGAAGTCCCATAATGGATCCTCGGCCGGTAGCGGCTCGCTGTGGTGGACATCCAACCCCGCCCCGCCCAATTGCCCAGACTCAAGCGCGCGCACTAGTGACGGTCCGTCCATGATCTCACCGCGAGTCACATTGAGTAGGATTGCCCCCCGCTTCATCTGCGCGAACAGCGCGTCGTTGAACATCCCGCGTGTTTCGCTCGTCAGCGGCGCGCAGATCGCAACCACGTCCGACTCCTTGAGCAAGCGAGGCAGCCCGGCCAGGGTTTGCACCAACGTCGCTTCCGGTGTCCCCTCCACGGCATCCCGATCGACCGCTCGAATTTTCATGTCAAAGCCCGCCGCCCGTTGAGCCAGCGCGCGCCCTGTCCCCCCAAAACCCACGATTCCCATCGTCATACCTGAAAGCTCGATCTCGCCCCGGCGGTACTCGACGCGGTTTTCCCACGAGCCCGCACCATCCTTGCTCGCTCGCCCCACCTGACGGGTCAGCGATAGGAGCAGTGCCATGGCATGGTCAGCAAGTTGGGGCCCTACCAGCCCCTTTTCGCTCGTCAGTGGGATGGTGCTGTCTCGAAAGGCGGGGAACAGCATCGTGTCGACGCCGGATGCGATTGCGTGCACCCAGCGCAGGTTTGGTGCCGCCGCAAAGAATTCCTCGTTGAGCGCGCCGAATAGTACGTCCGTCTTTGCGGCGTATGGCAGAGCTTCTTGCGTCGAATGCACGACGGTCACGTCTGAGTCTGCCCCGGCCGCCTCTTGAATCGAAGCCAGTTGCTCGTCTGTCAATGTCCTGATCGTCAAGCCAGTCATGATGAGAATGTTCATAGGAGCGAGGATAAAGGTTCGCTTGGACTCGTGGGGACCAACAGCCCGCTACCATTTCTCACGGTCAAGCGCGCTGAATCAGGCGGATCGGGCTCACAAAGGTCACGAGGAGGTGTTGGAATCAAATATCGACGCATGGGACGCACTGGTTTGCGCGTCTCAGAAATTTGCCTTGGCACCATGACCTTCGGCTTCCAGAGCGAGCAGGATGAGGCGAGTCGCATCATGGATGCCGCGTATGACGGTGGCGTCAATTTCATCGACACTTCGGACGTCTACCCGATCGGCGCACCGCAAGTCGGTGCGACTGAGGAGATCGTGGGTGATTGGCTGGCTGGCAAGCCCCGCGACTCCGTCGTCCTTGCCACCAAATGTCGCGGCGCGATGGGCCCTGGCCCGAACGATGCCGGCCTTTCCCGCGCCCACATCATGTCCGCCGTCGAGGCTAGCCTGCGCCGGCTCCAGACAGACCACATCGACCTCTACCAGATGCATGCTCCGGACCCCTCTACCCCAATCGACGAAACGCTCTCCGCACTCGATGACCTCGTGCGCCAAGGCAAGGTCCGCTACATCGGTACCTCCAACTACCGTGCGTACGAGTTGGCCAAGGCGCTCGGCGTCAGCGAGCGGCTGAACCTGGCTCGCTTCGATTGCAACCAGCCGCGCTACAATATTCTCTACCGTGAGATCGAGAACGAGATCCTACCTCTTTGCGCCGCGGAGGGTATCGGCACGATCGCGTATAATCCGCTCGCGGGTGGCCTCCTCACTGGAAAATATAAGTCGACCGAGGACCTGCGAGAGGGTACCCGGTTTACGCTCGGCGACGCGGGTTCGCGCTACCGCGCACGTTATTGGGATGAGGTCCAGTTCGGTGAGGTTCAGCGGCTGAAGGTGTACTTCAGTGAGCGTGGTGTCTCGCTCACCCACGCTGCCATCGCCTGGTGCGTCGGCCGGCCCAGCATTACTTCGGCCATTGTCGGCGCAAGCCGGACCGAGCAAGTTGTCGATTCGCTCGCGTACGAAGACGTCGAGCTGAGTGAGGATGACCTCGCTTTTTGCGACGAGTCGTGGTACAACTTGCCCCGCCATAAAGATCCCAATCTGGCTCTCCGATGAAGAACCGTAGTAGCCGGCACGTCATTGTTGTTGGAGCTGGGAACGCCGCGCTCTCTGCCGCGATCGCCGCGGCCCAGGACGGTGCCCGCGTCACACTGCTGGAGAAGGCGCCCGAAGCCGAGCGTGGCGGCAACACGTACTTCACCGGCGGCGGCTTCCGCTTCCCCTATGAAGGCATCGACACCATCCAGCGTGTTGTCACCGACCTCTCCGAGGACGAACTCGCCCGCATTGATGTGGGCACCTACCCCGTTTCCGAAATGCGGGCTGACCTCGCCCGTGTCACCGATGGACTGACCGACGACCGCTTGGCTGACACCCTCGTCCGCGAAGCACTGCCCACCATGGAATGGTTGCGCGACTCCGGCGTCTCCTGGGTCCTGATGTACGGTCGCCAGGCCAATGAAATCGACGGAAAACTCGTCTTCTACGGCGGCCTGATCGTCGAGGCTGTGGGTGGCGGCAAAGGTCTCTCTGACCAGGAGTTCGATGTTGCCCAGAAGTCCGGCGTCGAGATCCGATACGAGACCAAGTTGTTGCATCTGATGCTTGATGGCCCGTCCGTCGTCGGAGTGGTCGCCCGTGGCCTAAACGGCGATGAGGAGATCCCGGCCGACGCCGTTGTGCTCGCCGCTGGCGGTTTCGAGTCCAACGCGGAGATGCGTACCCGCTACCTCGGGTCCGGCTGGGATCTGGCAAAGGTGCGTGGGACGCGCTTCAACACCGGCGACGCCATCAGTGCTGCGCTCCAGGCTGGCGCGCAGCCTTTCGGAAACTGGTCCGGCGCTCATGCCGTGGCATGGGACCTCAACGCCCCGCATTTCGGCAACCGCGCCATCACGGTCCCCGATTATA
>CAZZMQ010000027.1:19035-26659 GCA_964655365.1 uncultured Dehalococcoidia bacterium
AATCGTTAATGTCGACGGCGAACGCTTCGTAGACGAGGGCGCGGACCTCCGCAACTACACCTATGCTAAGTATGGTCGAGAGATTCTGGCCCAACCTCAGCGGGTTGCCTTTCAACTCTTCGACCAGAAGACTGAACCGCTCCTGCGCGACGAATATCGCATCCGCCAGGTCACCAAGGCTGCGGCTGACACTATTCCTGAACTCGCTGATCAACTCGGCATTGACAGAGAGGGGCTGGTCGCTACGGTTCACGCATATAATGCTGCTTGTGTTGATGGCCTTTTTAACCCCTCGATGCTCGACGGCCTGCATACCGAAGGTATCGAGCCGCCCAAGTCCAACTGGGCCCTCGCACTTGACTCACCACCCTATCTCGGCTTCGCTGTCACCTGCGGCATCAGCTTCACCTTCGGCGGGCTGAAGATCGATGCTGCCAGCGGGCAGGTGATTGACACCGAAGAGCGCCCCTTCGACGGACTTTACGCTGCGGGCGAGCTCGTCGGTGGGCTCTTCTACAACAACTACGCTGGCGGATCTGGCCTCATGGCCGGCGCTGTTTTTGGTCGTATCGCCGGTCGCTCGGCCGCCTCCGCGTAGCTGGCTCCGATCCCCGCACCGACTTCTAGGGCCGGGACTCTTCGGTTGGGAGCGATTTCCCTCACCTACTCCACCTCGATCGGCCACAATTCACCCGAAGTTGTGAATAACAGATACGCCGCCCCTACCCCTACCCCAGTGCTCGCGAACATCCGTGCGTACGCCCGCACCTGCTCCTGATATGCGGCCCGCGTCTTCTCGCTCGCGTCTTGGTCCGTTTTGTAGTCCACCAGCACCCAGCCCCCGTCCTTCTCGACTCCCTGTGGCAAGTAGGCGAGATCGACGTACCCTTCCATGATTCGCTCACTCTCCACCGCTACCAGCGGCAACTCCCGCTCCACCTGTGCTGCCGATCGCACCGCCTCACCTAGTTCCGACTCGAACGTCCTACGGACGTGTTGCATCAATTCTTCCACCTCGGCTTCGAGCCCATGCTCAGTAAAGACGCGCTGTGCCGCCTTCTCCGTCGCGTCCCAGTCATCGAAGTTCGCGCGGAAGAGTGCGTCGTGTATGGCTGCGCCCCGCTCGCGGCCGGCGCTTCCGCTCTCCACAAACCGCAGTGGACTGCGTAGCGTTACGCCAGCGTCGGTCCCACTCAGCGAGTCGCCGGAGGCACTGGAAGCTCCTCGGTCGATGGTCTCCGAGCTACGGTCCAGCGGTTCGATTTCGCGCGGTTCCTTGGGACTGTCATGCCCCAAGGACGATGGCACTACCACTGTTCGTCGAGGCTGCCCCTGCTCCAGAGCCAGGCTGTGCGACTCCAGCCAGCGCCTGGACAACGTCGCGACGTCTGGGTGGATCGGTTCTGGATCCTGATTCGGTACGTGAGCCAGCTGCTCCACCCGGTAGCTTAACGAGCCTGGCCCCAGCCCCTCCTTGGGCAGGCTCAGCCAGCCGGGCAGCGCCTCGTCCAGCAAGTCGTGGTAGCCCCGCGTACGTTCCGTGAAGAACGCTGGCAGCACCAGCCAGTCGCGTGCTCGCGTCGCTGCCACGTAGAGAAGGCGACGCTCCTCCGCATCCTCATAGACCTCTTGCCGTTGATGCGCGGCCGCGTAACCTGGGGTCTCGAAGCGCTGCTCTGCCCGACCGATCTGGAAGTCGATCCGACCCGCCTCCCGATCGACCACCGAGATAGCGCGCGAGCGCCAGCGCTCCGACGCCATCTTCGGCATCACCACGATCGGGAACTCCAGCCCTTTTGCCTGGTGGATCGTTAGGATCCGCACCACGTCGTCTTCGATCTCCGTCACCAACGACTCGGCCTCAGCTAGATCGGTGCGGGTTTGCTGTCCCAGCCAGCGTACGAATGCCCGTAGCGAGTCGACATCGTTTTCGGCGAAGTCTGCGGCCCGTTGAACGATGATCTGTAGATTAGCGGCGCGTTGTACTCCATCCGGTCGCGCCAGCTGGATTTCAGTCAGGCGGGTCGCTCGCAGGACCCGATCGACGAAGGCCGGTAGTGATCGCTCCGCCTGTTCCTGGGCCAGTCCCAGTAACTGGGCGAAGGCCGGGCGCAGCGCTCCCTCATAATCGTCCGGCACCGCGTCCGCGCGAAGTTGGAACGTACCGCCCGCATTCGCGAATGCGAGGAGCTCCGTGTCTGAGGCTGAGTACGGTGCACTCTTGAGCGCCGCCACGACCGCCACCTCATCCGATGGATCATCCATCGCTCGTAAGATCACTCCCGCGTCGCGAACCTCTTGCTGCAAAAAGAACCCGCGTCCGCTGTCGAGGTGGAACGGCACTCCCGCGTCCCCGAGTGCTTTCGTGTACAGCTCGATATTGGTGCGGTTGCGCACCAGCAGGCAGATGTCGCGGTAGCCAGGCCGCCGCCCACCGTTGTCGGGGTCCATTACATGGATTGGGAGCTGGTCACTGTCTCGCACCGTCCGGATCCACCGCGCGACGGCTTGTGCCTCATCCTCGCGCGCCTCGGCGATACGGCCCCAGGCGATGCCGCGGTTGGGCAGGAGCGACAACACCGCTGGCCCATCGTCGACCCGGAATGGAACCAATGGATGGTACTCAGGCTGCGCGTTGGCAAACTTCACGTCGGGTCGAATGAGCGCGTCGAAGACGTGGTTGTGCCACTTCACTAACTCTGGCCGAGACCGAAAGTTGACGTCCAGGTGGGCCACCTCGGCCTGACCGTTGCTTTTCTGTTCTGCCTCGAACAGCCGCAGTACTTCGGCATACATGTCGATATCGGCTCGCCGGAAGCGATAGATCGACTGTTTGGGGTCGCCAACGATAAACAGCCGCCCTGGCTCGAGTTCAGCTTCGCGCCAGTTGGCCGGGTCGTTCCGAGCCGCTAGCAGCATCACGATCTCTGCTTGCAGCGGGTCGGTGTCCTGGAACTCGTCGATCAACAGGAACTTGTAGCGCGCGCGGAAGTAGCGTCGCACCCGCTGCTGATTAAGCAGTGCCCGTGCCTCTATTAGCAAATCCTGGAAGCTAAGTCGGCCGTGCCGTCGACGCTCTAGTGCCGCTTGGTCCACGAAATCTGCCGCCACCTCGATGAATTCTGCGAGTGCCTGGACCCGCACCCGCTCCACATAGTCCAGGTGTACCTCGCGGAAACGCTCTACCGCGTCGGCGCAGCGGACGCGCGGTTCATCCGGGTTGCGTCCTGCCCGTATGATCGGCAGCTTCAGACTAACTAGGCCTGCTTCCAGAGCTTCGGACGGCAGTGAGCCGAGCGCGTCCAGCGCGTCTACTAGCGCTGAGATGTCACGCTCGACCGCGTCGGAGACCCGTTGTGCTAATTGGACCAACTGTCCAGCTTCCGCCCGTTTGGCCTCCCAAATCTTGACCGCCGGTTGCACTGTGGGCGTCTCCTGGCGCGAGTTCAGCTCCCGGAACTCCGTGATCGTGTGAGCCAGCCCTTGCAGATGGTCTAGGCTCAGCCCTAGTCGGAGGCATCGCTCTATCCGTGGCCGTGCCGCGCCCTCTTCCTCCGACCAGAGCCAGTTCTGCCAGGATTCCTCAAAGTCCAATTGCTCGGTCATCGCGTCTAGCACCTGGAAGTTGGGGTCTAGCCCCGCTTCTAGCGGTCGCTCGCGCAGGAGGCTGGAGGCGAAGGCGTGGATCGTCTCGATGTGTGCCGCGTCGACTTCGTGCAGCGCCAACGTGAGGCGTTTAGCCTCCTCGTCACGCAGTTGCTCGCTGGCGTCGCGCTGTGCCTCGTACAGCTCACGCCGCACGCGGTCGCGCAGTTCTCCCGCCGCCTTCTCCGTGAAGGTGATCGCTACGATCTCACGTAGGGCGGCTCGTCCTGACCGCACCGCTTCTACCACTCGCCCCACCAACACCGACGTTTTCCCGGTCCCCGCGCCCGCTTGTAAGAAGACCGACATATCGAGTTTCGCCATCGCCCGATCGCGCGTGGCTTGGTCGGAAGGCTGGACGCCCTCACCTCTTGCTGTCGCATCGTTCGTCATGACCGCTCTTGCAGCACGAGGAAATCGCGGACCGCGTCCATGTCGCCAGCCAGCTTGTAATCGAAGCGCTTATGTACGTCCGTTGTGCAGACATCGAAGTAATCGCAGAAGGTGCAGTTTGGTCGCTCGCGCTGCCCCTGGCTCTTGCCCGCGTAGGGCGGGAACAATCCGCCTCGCACTCCGCGCACGATCGTGTCTAGCGTTTCCCACAGCATGTCGCTATTGAACACATCGCCGCGCAGCCCGCTCCGCTCGAAGCCCCCCTTGTGCGTGGCGTACCAGTACTCTGCAGCGACTTCGTCACGGGGCACACCGTACTTGTCGGCCACACCGTGGATGTAAAGCGGAAGTTGCAGCGCCGACCCATTCTTGTACGACTCGGCCTTCTTGAACGCTTTGCCGGTCTTGTAGTCCACTGCCGTCAGACGCCCCTCCGCGTCGCGGTCAACACGGTCGATCCGTCCGTAGATCTTGAGTTGGGTGCCGTCCCGCAGTTCCAACTCCACGTCGCGTGCGAAACCGAAGTCGTCTTCCACGACGAGCGGCACGATCCCGGCTCTTGCTTTTAACTGCTCTTGCCGCACTAACTCCATCAGGTCCGCCCGTACCTCGGCGCGTACGATCGCCCATGTCGCCGGCAGTCCTGACAGCCCCCCCAAGGCCCAGCTTTTGAATGCTACTTCGGCCATCTCCAGCAGCCGATCGCCGTCTTCTACGTAGGTTACCCAATCCCCGCTCGCGATCCCCTCTCGCACCCAGTCTTCAAGGATTCGATGCACCATTGATCCACGCTCTAGTGGTGACATTTGCAGCGCCTCTCCTGGCTCGGAGATAGCCCGCACGTGTAGCAGCTGCCGCATGAAGTAGCGATAGGGGCAGGTTGCATACATCTCCAGCGCCGTCGGTGACATCCGCTTCTCCAGTGGCTGCTCGCCGATAGCCTCCACTGGTATGATTCCGTCCCATTCCCCGAACGTTTTCGCCGCGCGCGCCTGTCGCGCCATATTCCAGCGTTCGTAGCCGTCCCACAGTTGCGAGATCAGATTGCGCGCCGTGCGCGGTGTCGACTCCAGGATTGCCAGTCGCAGGTCGGATGCATCCAACGCCTCCGTGATGCGGTCCCAGTCGCCCGTAGCGATCTGTTCCGCCGTCGGTCCCGCCCCCGCCAGCCGAGTTGGCAGCTTGTGGATCTCGCCGCTCTCAAACAGCTCATTGACGCGTGCTAGCTCCTCGGTCCGTCCAGGCATGGAACGCAGTAAGTACGAACTTGGCAGCCGTGGGGCACCCGTTGTGTTTGTCCGCCGTGCCCACGAGATCGTGAGGAAGTGTTTTGCAGACTGCAGCACCAACTGGAACAGCATCTCCTCCTCGGACAGTCGGTTCCGCTTCAGCGGCAGTGCTGTTCGCCCGGCGCGCGCGTTGATCTGTTCCCGCTCTGTGTCTAACAGCAACGGGTCTTGACGCACTAGTGGTGGGAAGATGCGTTCCGCGCACTCGATCAAGAAGACCGCTTCGAAACGCAGGGATCGTGCCGCACCCACGTTGCCCACGAACACGCCTTCGCTCAGAGGTGGCCGGTCGTTGACCACGGCGCGACGGATCGCCTGCTCCGCTGCCAGCCCGAAGTTCTCCCGGTCTACGGGGACTCCCGCTGCATCTAGATGTACGAGTGCCTCGATCCGGTCCCGCAACGTAGTTGCCGGATCGTGACGGCCGTCCGGCCTCTGGTCGTTCGGTGGCAGTAGGTATACGTCCAGAAGCTCCAGCAGCCAGCAGGAGTAGTCCGACCAGCTGGCGAGCTCCTTCACCGCGCGTGCTCGCTCTGCCAGGTCCGCTACCACGATGCGCAGTTCGCTCGTGGTGTCCAGCCCGTAGTCGCGGCTGGGATTTTCGCTCCGGCGACGTTCCGCGATCTGCTGGTCCAACTGCGCTAGGAACCGTTGCCAGCCCGCCACCATGCCCGCCTGTTTGCTCAGTCGCTCCCACAGCAGCGGTTTGGGCCGGATCTCGTCAGCGCTGCTCTGATGCTCGCCAAGCACCAGCGTTGACTTCAGGCTGGGGTTGCTGATGAACTCTAGCAGCCTATGACGCTGCGGTTCGCCCAGCATCAGCTCTAGCAGCACCAAAGCTGCTCGCCCTACCGACGAGTGGCGCAACGGCCGCCCCGAAGCTCGGTAGACGGGGATTCCTGCTCGTTCGAAAGACGCCGCAATCACGTCGTCCGTGGAATGGTCGAGACGGTGTAGCACGGCCATCTGGTCAAACGGCACTCCGTGCTCGCGAGCTAGCCACAGTGCTCGACGCACCACCTCCTCCGCTTCGGCCTGCCGCGTTGGAGCGCTGAAGTACCATGGCAACACCCGCGAATCCAAAGTTGAATCCAAGCGAGCCTCCCCGGCTGACAGTTCATCACTGGAGTCGATCTTTGTGGCTCCTCGCTCCACGAGTTCGGCGGCGAAGGCGCGCGCAAAATCGAACGCAGGTTCCTTCTTCGCGACGAGCAACACCCGGGTGTCGATCACGGCCGCAACTCTTGCGATCAGCGCCGCTTGTACAGCGGGGGCGTCGTAGAGACCCGCCACGAGCAGCGGCCGTTCATCGAGCGCCGCCGAGATCATGTCGTCTGATGCCGCCAGCGCATCCAGGTAAGTACTCGTTCGATCGTGGAAGCGCTGCATCCGCTTGAAGAAGCGATCGTAAATCAGCGCTAGTTCGGTCAGCTTGCGATCGTCCTCGATGGATAGGAAGGAGCGGAATGCACCCGGATCCAGGTGAGCCTCGCGCAGATCAGTCAGCGAGCCCGAGACCGCCGCCGGTACGCCCCGGACATCCGGGTCTAGCCGTGCTACAGACCCCTCGCTACGCAACTCGCGAATGATTCGCTCGAGCAGAATCGGCTCGGCCCCATCGGGAAGCGGTTGGCGGGCTTCGAATTCGGATCCTTCACGAATCGCTTCCGCTAGATCTAGCGGCGTGTGGAATCGCACGTTGGCACTGAAGGCGAGTTGCTCCGCGATCCGGCGACGAAGGTAGATCCGCTGCAGGTTGGACCCAACCAGCACATTGACACGGTCCAGCGGTGACCGCTGGAGTGCCGCGACCGCTGCGCCGAGCCGTTCCTCGACTGCTTCCAGACTCGGCAAAGTTTCGACTCGGAATGCCATGTCTTCATCATACGGAGCTCCACAATGCCCACGCTGACGCCGGTGATTAACATCCGTGCACTGGTGGATCTCGTGGACGACCTTCGTGGAAAACTCGAGGATGTCGCGAGCTTATCGTCGGGGATCGATTAGGCAGATTACGCTCGCACGACGGACAGATTCGGTATCGATGCTACGATCTAGTCAATGCACCCACCAGTGGGGGTAGCCCCCTGCTGCCGACGCATCGCTCCATCGCCTTGTCATCGTGATGTCGAGCTTTGTGACACCAAACGGAACGGCGTAGCGGACTTGTCCTTCTTCAAACGAATCTTGCGCGGCGACACGCCGTCATCTGCGCCCCCACCGCCTCCCACCCCCAGATCCAACGCCGCAGAGTCCCGTCCCCCGCGCCGGCGCCCGCCGCCGGGCCCGCGCCCGGG
>CAZZMQ010000028.1:0-4538 GCA_964655365.1 uncultured Dehalococcoidia bacterium
CTTGCCGCCCCCGCTCACCGCAAGTGCACTGTCCGGCACGGTGAGGCAGAGAGAGCGCGCGCAGCACGTGGCGAGTATCCGGGACTGCACGGACTGGAAGCCCGTCGCGGCACAACGCGGCGCCCTCGCCGGCCCCGTCGTCTCCGGGGCGGTCATGTTTGCGCCAGGCGCGCGCCCACGTTGGCTGCGCGATCTGCGAGATTCGAAGGATCTGACTGCCCGGCAACGCCGCCGCTTGGCGCCGTTGATTAAGGCTTCGGTGAGGGGTTGGGCTGTGGGCTGGGCCTCGGCGACGGAGATTGATCGCTACGGGATTCTGCCAGCCACCCGGCTATCAATGCACCGCGCGCTGGCGGATTTGAACGTGGAGCCGGCGTTCATCCTCGTTGCTGGCAATGATCGCCACGAGTATAGTAGCAGCTTCCAAACGATCAAACAGGGCGATTCGCGGGTTGCGAGCATCGCTGCTGCATCAGTCGTTGCTAAGGTCACCCGCGATGCCTGGATGGAGGTGCTTGACGGCCGGTTTCCTCCTTATGGCTTCGCGGGTAACAAAGGGTATGGGACCGCCAAACATGGAGCGGCTCTTAAAGCTATGGGTCCCTGCCCCGAGCATCGACGCTCGTTCGCACCGGTCCGTGCTGTGGCGGGCGGCACGCCCCGCGCTGTTGGTCTGCCTCTGGTTGGTAAGGAGTTTCCGAGCGAGCATCGATCGACGCGCTTTTGACTAGGTGCGTGAGCACCTTGCTATTACCTATCTGGATCAGGCGGATCACGGGATCTTATGGCGCTACGCCTCTACCGCCTGGGACGGACACGATCTAATCACGTGCGTTCGGACGGCGCGATTCTCTCGGTGGACGACAGTAATATGTGAGATACGGTCGCGGGGCAGAGGCCGCTAGGATCATGGTAGGTCATAGGCAGGGTCGCAAGGACGATGTGACAGCCTAACTACCTGGCCAGGCACGAATTCGATCCTGACGCCCGATCGATTTCGTCATGGGCACTTGGCGTGGGAAATGGTCGCGGGTTTGGCGCACCGTGAGAATGGCGCGAGGGTGAAGCTGTGGCGGCTCGAGGCGTCGTGTACGATCCCAGTACTATGCCAATCTATGAATACCGCTGCAGCTCCTGTGCCAAGGTGACGGAGGCCTTCCATCGCGATTTGGCCAAGGCCAAGAAACCGGTCTGCGAGCATTGTGGGAATACAAAGACGGAGCGAGCCATCTCGCGATTCGCTACTCCGAAGACTGAGGCGCAGGTGATGGACCAGTACGGTGTGCCCGATCCGGGTGCTGGCCCCGACGCCTATAAAGACCCGCGCCAGATCGGGCGCTGGGCGGAGAAGCGCTTCGAGGAGATGGGTGTGGAGATGCCCCAAGAAGCGAAACAGATGATTGACGCTGCCCGCGGCGGCGATCTACCCGATCCCGTCAAGGATCTTTAAGGGCGCCGTGATGGAGCGCCAGGACATCGCACTTCAGCTCGATGGTTTGATCGGGGTGATCCGCGAGGACTTCGAGACACGACACGCTGCACGGGAGGCGGGGCTCGCCGCATCGCGTCGGGTGATCCAGTACTGCGCCAACAGCATCCGCGCGATGCACCGGTGTGAATTCGAAGAAGCGGAATCATTGCTCGCGCAGGCGCGCGAGAAGGCGCAGGAGGCGCAGGAGGCGCTTACGGACTTCCCCGAAATCTATCACGCGGGTTTCATCCACGATGCGCTCAAAGAGTACGCGGAGGCGAGTATTTTTCTCGCCGTCGCACGGGGATCTGAACTTCCCACGCCAGCACAGCTCGGTATCGAGTATCCGGCCTATCTAAACGGGCTGGCCGAGGCGGCCGGGGAACTCCGGCGCTATACGCTGGACGCGATGCGCCGGAGTGAGCCCGAGTTGCCGGAGGCCTTGTTGGCGGCAATGGAGGAGATCTACTCTCAATTGGTCACGATCGACTTTCCCGATGCGATCACCAAGGGCTTACGTCGCCACACCGACATGGTGCGCGGAGTAACCGAACGGACACGTGGCGATCTCACCCTTGCGGCCATGAACGAGCGATTGGAACGCGAGATGGTGGCGCTTCGCGAGATCCTTAACCAACCCGACTGACGCCGCGGGGGCTCTATGTGCTGAGCGTTTTCCGCCGCTTTCTCGTGTTGATCGGGCGATCCGCCCGCGATACAGTCGCGCGGCATCGGTCCCTTGTGGTTGATGCTTGGCTCGCCGGTAGGGCCCGGTCGCAGTCCGTCTGAAGCGCTGTCCGCCCGAGCCTGGATACCCCGCATTGCCACCGGAGGCACCATGGAAGTCCTAATTTTTGCCATTCTCGCCGCACTGGCCGCACTCGCCTTCGCGGGTGTACGCGCCCAGCATGTAATGGCCGATGACGACGGTACTGACGAGATGCGGTCGATCGCCAAGGCGATTCAGGAGGGCGCGGCCGCTTTCCTCAAGCGGGAGTACACGTTCCTCGCGGCCTTCGTGGTGGTCGTCTTCATCGTGCTGCTGATCTTCATCGATCTCGACGTACTCGATAAGTTTCCTGATAGCCCTGACATTCCCGAGACGGCAATTAGCTATCTCGTCGGCGCGATCTTGTCCGCTGCCGCTGGCTATTTGGGGATGACGATCGCGGTGCGCGCCAACGTGCGCACCGCGGCGAACGCGCGGAACGGCCAGAACCCCGCGCTGCGCACCGCCTTCAACTCCGGCACCGTCATGGGTATGACCGTGGTTGGTCTGGGTATTCTTGGCATCGCGATCCTCTATATCCTCTGGGAGGATGTGACACCACTGACTGGCTTTGCTTTCGGAGCCTCCTCAATCGCTCTCTTCGCGCGTGTCGGCGGTGGAATTTACACCAAGGCCGCTGACGTGGGCGCTGACCTGGTCGGCAAGATCGAGGCTGGCATTCCCGAAGACGATCCCCGCACCCCCGCCACGATTGCTGACAACGTGGGCGACAACGTGGGCGACGTGGCCGGTATGGGCGCCGACCTGTTCGAGTCCTATGTCGGCTCGATCGTGGCCACCATTGCATTGGGAGCTCTTGCGTTCGGCGGAACCCTAATTGGCTCGGCTGTAATCTTCGGTCCGGACACAGATAAGGATGTATTTGACAGCGATGCCTTCGTGTTGCCGATCTTGGTCGCTGGGATCGGGATCATCTCCGCCATTCTCGGATCCTTCCTGGTCCGTACGGGCGAAAATGTCGAACAAGGCAAGCTGCTCTGGGCTTTACGTGCAGGCGTTTTTGGGGCGAGTGGTTTGGTGTTGCTCGGTTCGGGCATCGCGATCGCCGTGATGGGGCTCGATGCGAACCTCTTTTTCGCTATCTTGGTCGGCCTGCTCGCGGGGCAGATCATTGGTACGGTGACGGAAGGCTTTACCTCAACCGAGGGCTTCAGCCTTGGTAGATTCAAATACAGCCCAACGACTAATCTCGCGGCCCAATCTGAGTCTGGCACGGGTCCAGTCATCATTGGCGGGCTGAGCCTAGGGATGCTCTCCACCGCGATTCCGATGTTGGTCGTTGTGCTCGGCATCTTCATCGCACAGGAGTTGGCCGGTTTCTACGGCATCGCTCTGGCTGCCGTCGGTATGTTGGCTCCGCTCGGCGTTACGCTGGCGACCGACGCCTACGGACCCGTGGCGGACAACGCGGGCGGTATTGCCGAGCAGGCCGGTTTGCCCCCAGAGGTGCGTCAACGGACTGACGCTTTGGATCAGCTGGGCAACACCACTGCTGCTACCGGCAAAGGTTTCGCCATCGGCTCGGCGATGCTGACTTCCCTGGCGCTGCTCGCAACCTACGCCACGATTACCCGGGTTGATATGTTCAACCTCCTGGACTGGCAAGTGATGGTTGGTGTCCTCCTCGGTGGGTTGATGCCGATGATCTTCAGCGCGCTAAGTATGGGCGCCGTCGGGCGCGCCGCGCAGGCGATGGTGGAGGAGGTGCGGCGCCAGTTCCGCGAGCACCCAGGGATCATGGATGGCACGGAGCAGCCCGACCACACCCGGGCGATCGCCATTTCGACCGAGGGTGCATTGCGAGAAATGGTCATTCCCGGTCTGATCGCTGTGATCGTGCCAATTCTGGTCGGTGCCATCATTAGTGCTGAAGCACTCGGCGGTCTGCTGATCGGGTCAATCGCCTCTGGATCGATGTTGGCCATCATGATGGCCAACTCGGGCGGCGCCTGGGACAACGCCAAGAAGTACATCGAAGAAGGTCACCACGGCGGAAAAGGCTCCGATGCCCATTCGGCAGCCGTTGTGGGAGACACGGTCGGTGACCCGTTCAAGGACACATCCGGCCCCTCACTCAATATCCTGCTCAAGCTGATGTCGATCGTGGCTGTAGTTTTCGGCCCGATCTTCCTTTAGGCACCTTCATTGGTTCGTAGGTTCGGTTCCGAACCAAAACGGGCTCCCCAATAGGGAGCCCGTTTTAGCTTGCACGGGTATTCAGATGGCAGATAGAGACGACGCAAGCTTCATGGATTGTCTTTCTTGAGGCGGATGACT
>CAZZMQ010000028.1:4548-15807 GCA_964655365.1 uncultured Dehalococcoidia bacterium
ACTAGAGGAAAGCAATGGCCATGAATCGCTAGTGACTCCGTGCGCTGTGAGCGGTGACTTAGTTACAGAGTGGCGCCGGGGCGTCTATGTGGAGCGCCGTCTTCCATGGCTCAGCGCCAGTATGGTCCGTTCCAGCTACGAAAGCTGGGTAGCCAGGGACGAACTGCATGACGCGAATGCCGATCACTTCCCCCAGCATCCTGTCTAATCTGAGCAGAGGATCGCTTCGAGTGCATCGTCTTGGTGGAAATCAGCTCATTGACAGCCTCACCGTATTCGGGAAGTACGATTGATAGCTGGTTTTTCTGTGAGGCGTCATCCGAGGTTGCCTCGTGCTTCGCGATCTAGTCGGCGATGCCGCCTTCTTGCTCGGCCTCTACGACGATGCGTTCGTGTGAGAATCTGATGGCCGTGCTGGCAGGGGCCTCTGAGTCGGTATGGGATTGCTTTTTCTCAGGTTTTCCCGGAGTGGCTCGAGCGTGCGCAGGACGAGAACGAGCTCCACGTAGCGGGTGTATGGCCGCCTTCGTAGGTAGGCACTAGAGCTGTTCGAACCGTTCAACCGGAATGACCCAGATCACGGCGCCTCCTCCGCGAACCGTTTTTGGCTCACTGGTAAGGTCGATTTCGCCAAGGAAGGGAAGCTGGCGAATGGGCGCAAACTCTTCGCGCTCGCTGGTGACACGCCGCGCAATGGTGATCACTTCCTCGACCGCCTCGTCGGCGACGCCTGTGAAAAGCGTATACGAGCGCCGTCTGAGGAACCCACCGGAACTGCCCAGTTTGGTTACGGTGTGTCCGGCATGCACCAGCTCCTCCGAAAGAGGATCCGCATCGGACGACTCAACGACCATGAACACGAGTTTCATAGAACTTCCAGCGGCTCGTGCAGGAGTTTCTGAGGCAGTTTAGCGTTTGTTGCCGAAGTTGCGGGAACGCATGGACTCCAGCAGTGCCTCTCCGGAGGCACCACTCATCATCGCGGCTAGGACCGCGCCCAGCGCCAGGCCGATCGCTATGCCGACGAGGAAACGCATCGTCGCTCCTGTTCCCACCGTTTAGAGATGACGGTATCGATGCCGCCCGACAGTGGCCAACGCAATTGAGCTGACGCACACGTGATTGTCCTGCTTTGTAGCCGTTGGTAGCGTGAGAACTCGCCTCTGGCGCTTCAAAGCCCCGCCAGCACGGAGGGCCCCGAATGTCTGACGCTACCCCAAGCAGCATCGATCTCGTTGAAATGGACACAATCGTATCACTCGCGAAGCGACGGGGGTTCGTCTTCCCCAGTAGCGAGATCTATGGCGGCTTCGCCTCCACTTGGGACTATGGCCCGCTCGGCGTCGAGCTGAAGCGCAATGTGAAGGAGGCATGGTGGTCGGCGATGGTGCGCGACCGGCGTGACATCGTGGGCCTGGATTCGTCCATTCTGATGGCGCCACGAGTCTGGGAGACCAGTGGGCATGTTGTCAATTTTCATGACCCGCTGGTGGACTGTCGCGAGTGCAAGCAGCGTTTCCGTGCCGACCATCTTGTGGACCATGCAGAGGTTGATGTCTGCCCCAACTGCGGTGCGGAAGGCTCCATGACTGACTCGCGCGATTTCAACTTGATGTTCAAGACCTTCGTTGGTCCGGTTGAGGAGGATGCGGCGGCAGCTTACCTCCGGCCCGAGACAGCACAGGGTATCTTTGTCAACTTCGAGAACGTGCTGACGACGGCCCGACGGCGGCTACCGTTCGGAATTGCCCAGCAGGGCAAGTCGTTCCGTAACGAGATCACACCCGGAAACTTCATATTTCGCACGCGAGAGTTTGAGCAGATGGAGATGGAGTATTTCGTTGTGCCAGAGGAGGGTCAGCAATGGTATGAGCGCTGGGTTGACCTCCGCGAGCAGTGGTATCTGGAACTTGGTATCCGGCCGGAGAACCTACGCCGCGACGTGCATCCGCCGGAGAAGCTCTCGCACTATTCAGCTGGCACGACTGACATCCAGTACCGCTATCCGTGGGGCTTCGACGAGCTCGAAGGGATCGCCTACCGCACGGACTATGATCTCAAGGTTCACGCGGAGGCCAGCGGCAAGAAGCTTTCCTATTTCGACCACGACCGCAACGAACACATCACGCCACATGTTGTGGAGCCGGCTGCCGGTGTGGACCGCTCGATCTTGGCTTTCCTATTGGACGCGTACGCGGGGGAGCCGGACGAGAAAGGCGACGCCCGGGGTATGCTCAAGCTGCACCCGCGCCTCGCACCGGGGAAAGGTGCCGTGCTGCCGCTTAGCCGCAAGGAACCCGTTGCCGATCTCGCGGTCGAGGTCTGGGATCAGCTACGGCCGTCCTGGGCCACGCAGTATGACGATACACAGAGCATCGGCCGACGTTATCGGCGGCAGGACGAGATCGGTACACCGCTTTGCGTCACTGTGGACTTCGAGTCACTCGAGGATAATGCTGTCACGATCCGCGAACGTGATAGCCAGGAGCAGATTCGGGTCGCGATCCCTGAACTGAACGATCTAATTCGAGCGAAATTGGGTTTCTAGTGCCGCGACCGCTGCGACTGATCCACACTTCGGATCTCCACCTGGACCCTTATATGGGCAGCAATGACGATCATTGGGTGGAGCGTCGGGAGCTGTTTCGCCGCAGCTTCCGCTGTGTGTTGGACTGTGTTGCGACACACGAAGCGGATGCACTGCTTATTGCAGGAGATGTGTTCGACTCGGCGCGGGTTACCTCCGAGACGGTCGAGTGGTTCCTCGATGAGGTGGAGACGATCAGTCCCACGCCTGTGATAGCGATCAACGGTAACCATGACTCACTCGGTGATGGGTCTGTCTACGGGCGCCACGATGTGTATCGGGTACACAACCTCCACTACCTATTGGAGCGTGACGGGTGCAGTCTGCACCTCGAGGGGCTCGATTTGTACCTCTGGGGCCGTGGCTATGACGAGTCAGACTGGCACTTTCGCCCCTTGGAGGGCCTGCCCTGCCGGGCCGGCGATCGTTGGCATGTGGCTCTGGCACATGGGCACTACGTGCGTTCGGTGGCCGATAGCCATCGGGCGATGCAGATCCATCCCGACGAGATTCACGCTACGAGATGGGACTATCTGGCGTTGGGGCACTGGGAGGCGCATGAGGACGTTAGCGGGGATGGCCCGGTGACGGCCGTTTACTCGGGGGCGCCTATGCCAATCTCGGACGCGAACACGAAGGCTGGCTGGGTGATGGTCGTCGACCTACATCCTGACGATGGTGTGAAGTGGCGCCGAGAGAACGTCGATCCCCGTCGTTAGTGGTTCAGACGGTTCTCGCCCTCGTCGGCCACTTGTTTGAGTGCACACAAAAAAGCCGCCCTAGACGGGCAGCCTTTTCGAACTCGGAGCCGAGTCATTACGGTGCGAGTTCTGCGACCTTGGCGCGTGCCGTTTCCTTGTCTTCGAACCAGCCTATGTTCACTTCTATGAAAGCGCTCCACTCGTCCGGCACATCGTCTTCTGCGAAGATCGCGGTGACGGGGCAGGCGGGCTCGCCTGCGCCACAGTCGATGCACTCGTCGGGATTGACGTAGAGAATGCGGTCTTCCTCGTCCGAGTGGATGCAGTCCACAGGGCAGACCTCGACGCAGGATTGGTCCTTCACATCGATGCATGGCTCGGTGATGATGTAGGTCATAGTTCTCCGGTTTCCTCCTGCTCGAGTTGCGAGCGCGGCACGTGTCAGCCGACTTTGCGAAGCATCCCCACACTTATACCGGCCGACTCCGGTGTCCGCAACATGTCATGTTCAGCTCCTTAACATTCCACGGCTGTGATATTTATCCCCGCTAACAGCGTAAATTAAGATGGGTTAACTGTTCAGCCGGCCCATTTCGTCAGAGCTTTATAACCGGCTTGCCGTGTGACGTTTTGGCTCCGCTCGTTAGGACGAAGCCGGACTCGTCGCTCGCTTGCCGGTGCGGCTACTTGCCTTCGTTTTGCGGGGGACGCTGCTCCCACGCGCCCCATTCCCGGGGCGCTGCGTAGACCGTCCTTGGGCAGCCCCTTTTGGCGTGCTCGGGGCTGAGCGCGTGGTGGATGTTTTCGTGTTGGTCTTGCCTCGGCTCGGTTTGGTGGTGGGGCTGCCGGCGTTGGGCTGGGGGTTGTGTGTGTGGCGGCTAAGCGTCTCGCGCAGGAAATGGCCCGTATGCGAGGTTGGATGCATGGCGATCTCTTCCGGCGTGCCCGTGGCCATGATCTCGCCACCCCGTTCGCCTCCTGCCGGTCCCAGGTCGATGATGTGGTCGGCATTCTTAATGACGTCGAGATGGTGTTCGATCACGACGACGGTGTTGCCGCCGTCGACGAGTTTCTGCAACACGCTCAAAAGCGCCTCGACGTCATGGAAGGAGAGCCCCGTCGTTGGTTCGTCTAGGATGTAGAGGGTCTTGCCGGTACTGCGCTTGGATAGCTCCGTGCTTAGCTTTACCCGCTGTGCCTCACCGCCGGAGAGAGTCGTGGCGGGCTGGCCGAGCTTGATGTAGCCCAGCCCCACGGCCTGAATGGTCCGCAGCTTTCGGCCAATCGAGGGATTCGCCTCGAATACCTCAGCTGCGTCGTCCACCGTCAGGTCAAGGATTTCCGCGATCGTCCTACCTTTGTAGTGAATGTCCAAAGCCTCGCGGTTGTAGCGCGCACCGTGGCAGACTTCGCAAGGTACCGTCACGTCAGGAAGGAATTGCATCTCGATGTTGATGTAACCGTCCCCCTTGCAGGATTCGCAGCGCCCGCCCTTTACGTTAAACGAGAAGCGGCCCGGCTTGTAACCGCGCATGCGAGCCTCGGGCACGGACGCGAAGAGGTCCCGGATCGGCGTGAAGGTGCCGGTGTAGGTGGCTGGGTTGGACCGTGGTGTGCGCCCGATCGGAGACTGGTCAATGTCGATCACTTTGTCGATATGGTCCAAGCCTTCGAGCGCAAGCACCTTGCCTGACTTGTCCTTGGCCCGGTGCAGCACTTGCGCTGCTCGCCGGTAGAGGATCTCGTTGACCAGGGTTCTCTTACCGGAGCCGGAGACGCCGGTTACACAGATGAACATGCCCAGAGGGAATTCGACGTCGATCCCACGTAAGTTGTGTTCCGCCGCGCCCCGCACCCAGATCGACTCACCGCTACCAGGGCGACGGCCGTTCGGCATGGGAATCTGCTTGCGCCCTGCGAGATAGGAGCCGGTCAGTGACTTCTTTGCCTTCATTAGCTTTTTTGGGGAGCCCGTAGCGACGATCTCACCACCCTGCTTTCCGGCTCCGGGCCCCATGTCCACAATGTGGTCGGCAGCCAGCATGGTTGCCTCATCGTGCTCAACGATGATCACGGTGTTGCCCAGGTCGCGTAGCCGGTAGAGGGTGCGGATCAGACGCTCGCCGTCGAGTGAGTGTAGTCCGATCGAAGGCTCATCGCAGACGTAGAGCACGCCCATCAGCGACGATCCAATCTGGGTTGCCAGTCGGATCCGCTGTGCCTCGCCGCCTGAGAGCGAACCCGCTGCACGGTCCAGCGTGAGGTAGTCGAGCCCGACGTCGACCATAAAATCCAGGCGCTCGCGAATTTCCTTCAGGATTTGGTTCCCGATCGTTTGCTCACGTCTGTTGAGCGGTGTCTTGGCGCTGGACAGGCGTTCTACCCAGCGGTGTGCGTCCACGACGGACTGGATCGTGACGTCGAAGATGCTGAACCCATCGATCAAGACTGCCAGCGCTTCCGGCTTGAGTCGCCGGCCACTGCAGTCCTGGCAGGGAACGGCCGCCATGTAGCGCTCGATGTCCTGGCGCATCCATTCGGAGTCGGTCTCCTTGTGGCGTCGTGTCAGGTTGTTGAGGACACCCTCGTAGTTGGCCTCGTATGTGCGTTTACGGCCCCGGTGATTGGTGTAGGTGATCGTGATTGCATCGTCTACGCCGTAGAGCACCGCCTCAACCACTTCGTTTGGCATCTCGTCGATCGGGACATCTGTGCCAGAGCCCATCGAATCCAGAACGACATCAAACACGCGGGCGTACCAGGTGCCGGACGTCGTTGCCCGTGCCCAAGGTGCGATCGCGCCTTCGGCCACAGTCTTGGTGCGATCCGGTACGACTAGGTCGGGATCGACTTCCATTCGCACGCCTAGGCCCGTGCAGGACGGGCAGGCACCGTGAGGACTATTGAACGAGAAGTTACGCGGCTCGATCTCGCCGAATGCGATCATGTCGTCGGGGCAGGCCAATGCCTCGGAGTAAAGGCGGTCCTCTTCCTCATCCCCCACCGAGACGCGCAACATGCCGCCGCCCAGCTTGAGAGACTGTTCCACGCTGTCCGCCAGGCGGGTGGCGACAGAGCGATGCCCTTCCTCGTCGTCTGGCGCGGGCAGGAAGATGCGGTCCACCACGATGTCGATGGTGTGACGTTTGTTCTTCTCCAGACTGATCTCGTTGTCCAGCGAGTGCACCTCGCCGTCAACGCGGATGCGTACGAAGCCGCTGTGGCGCGCATCCGCTATCACCTGGACGTGCTCACCCTTGCGATCCTTGATCACGGGTGCCAGCAACATCAGCCGGCTACCAGGCTCGATATCGAGGATGCTGTCAACCATCTGTTGCACGGTCTGGCGGGCGATCGGCTTGCCGCATTCGGGGCAGTGCGGGCGTCCGGCGCGGGCGAAGAGGAGGCGAAGGTAGTCGTAAATCTCGGTTACCGTGCCCACGGTCGAGCGGGGGTTACGGATGCCGGCTTTCTGGTCGATCGAGATCGCCGGAGAGAGCCCGCCGATGAAGTCGACGTCTGGCTTGTCCATTTGGCCCAAGAATTGACGCGCGTAGGCCGAGAGTGACTCGACGTAACGACGCTGTCCTTCAGCATAGATTGTGTCAAAAGCAAGCGACGATTTCCCCGAGCCGGAAATGCCGGTTATTACCACGAGTTTGTCGCGCGGGATGGTGACGTCGATGTCTTTGAGATTGTGTTCGCGAGCCCCGCGGACAACGATTTGGTCCAATGGCACGGGCGGGCTCCTTCGACGACGGCTGGCCTGCGGTCGCTGGCGGCCCCCAGAGGGTGATGCTCGCCATTGGGGTAGCATGATATCATCGAGGGCCCGAGAAGAACTGATGTTCGATTCTCCGCCAATATCAAACCTTCACTGATCGGCCGTGACCCTATCGATGGGCTCGTGGTCTACGCCAAGGATGAATGTGAAACGGGTGAATTTGTGACGACTCGATTTCTAGCTCTTGCACTGGCGGTGTTGGTTGCGGGGGCCATGGGAGCGGGATTAGCACGTGCGAACGACATCGGCGGTGGATCGGTCACCCGAGCCGAGGTTGCCCCCGTCTCAACCTTTCATCTTGAGGCTGAGCCCGCATTCTTGACCTTGCTCAATTTCGACGAGTCCTCGCATCGGGTGCGACTGGAGACGCTGAACGCGGGTGGACTGGCGTTCAGCGTCGAGTTCCATCAGGTCTCTGCTTACGAGGCGCTCACGCTGTCTCTCCCTCTCACCACGGATCTTGTTACTTACCGCACCTCATGTACCGGATGCGCGACGTCGATGTTTGGGCTCGCGGCCGGCCAGCGGGTTCTAATTTTTATCGATGACCCGGGCAGCGATCTGACTGCGCGTAGTGATCTTCGCATCTTCAATGAGGGGGACTTCATCGTGCAGGGGATAGTGCGCACTGGTTCTAATCTTGGGCGGGGCCGGACGCTCTTGCCTTTTGACCTGGTACCCGGTGAGGAGGCAGTGGTAGGTCTGCGGCTCAAGCCAGGCGCCACGATCGAGCTCAACCTGACCTGCCTCGGCTGCACGCCGCAGCGGATCTTGCTGGGTAATGGAATCGACCTCGAAGTGCCGCTCCGCTAATTCACGGATCGTATACTTGGTGCATGCCCGCAAAAGCCAAGAAGAATCCCGACGAGAAGGCACGCAAAGCGCTTTCGGAAGTGGTGAAGAAGCCAGCGGACCCGGCCCCTGCGAAACTTGTGCCAGACACTGCCGCGAAGTCCGTCAGCTCTGGCGCACGACTCGTGATCTTGGACGGTCACGGCATCATCTACCGAGCTTACTTCGCGGTGCGCGAGCCGCTGGTCGTGCGTAGCAGCGGTGAAGTCGTGACGGCCGTTTATGGCTTCGCCAACACGCTGCTACGGGTGATCGATGAGCTGAAACCGACCCATCTTGCCGTGGCGATGGATGCACCTGGCAAGACTTTTCGTCATGAAGCGGATCCCACGTACAAGGCGCATCGCCCGCCCATACCCGCGGATCTGCCGGCGCAGCTCGAACGCTGCAAGCAGCTGCTGAAAGCCTTCAACATCCCGGTCTATGAGGTCACTGGCTACGAGGCCGACGACGTTCTGGCTACCCTGGCGGACGATGCAGCCGAGCAAGACATCGAGACCTGGATAGCGACACTGGACAGCGATCTCGTCCAGCTCGTGCGGCCCGGTGTCTCTGTCTTCATGTACCGGCCCTATCAGCGCGACACGGTGCGCTACGACTCTGTAGAGAAGGTGCGCGATCGCTATGGCATCGATCCGATCCAGATGATCGACTACAAGGGTCTTGTAGGGGACAGCTCGGACAATATTCCTGGGGTGCCCGGTATCGGCGACAAGACCGCGGTCAAGCTACTCAACGAGTACCGCACGATCGAGGAGATCTACGAACATCTGGACGATGTTGGTCCGAAGCGTGCCCACAACGCCTTGGCTGAGAATCAGGACGTCGCTCTGCACTCGAAGATGATGGCGACGATCCACCACAAGGTTCCGATCCAGATCGACATCGACGAGGCACTGGTCCACGCGTATGACCGCCAAGATGTACTGGAGCTGTTTCAGGAGCTCGAATTCCGCAGCCTGATCGGTCGGCTACCGGAAGAGTTGGTGGGTGAGGGGGGCGTTGAGCCGACGCCGACCGAGACCGTCCACATCACAATTCGCGACCAGCACGTGCTTCAGACTTGGGTCGATCGAGCGCTGGCGGCGGATCGTGTAGCGATTCAGATCGAGACGACGAGTAGCGACGCGATGCGCTGCGAGATAGCGGGCTATGCGCTGGCCGACGTTGAGGGTGAGGCTTCATACATTCCCGTGCATCTCGAAGGCCAGCTCGAGAATGGCGATTTGCTCGACCATGAGACGGTGCTCTCTGCCCTTCGTCCGGTCCTGGAATCTCCAGATGTGCCTAAGGATTTCCACGACGCCAAATTCGCGGTCAAGGTCATGAGCCGCCAGGGCGTTAGCCTGCGTGGCGTGACCAACGACACGATGCTTGCCGCTTTCTTTCTCGGTGATTCCGCCACCAGTTTGCCGACGATCGCACTCGAACGTTTAGGCCTAGAGTTACCGTCGCGCGAGGAACTGCTGGGTACGGGTCGTAAACAGAAGACGCTGTTCGATGTGCCGGCTGACGAGACAGGTAGTTGCGCCGCTGCGGAGGTCGACGCGATCTGGCGACTCGCGAAGGCGCTGGATGATGCCCTCGCCGAGGAGCCCCAGATAGAGAAGATGTATCGTGAAGTGGAGTTGCCGCTCGCGCACATCTTGGCGCAGATGGAGTCGATAGGCGTCACCTGCGACCCCAGCTTGCTGGAGGATCTCTCCGCGCGGCTAAGCAAAGAGATCGCCGCGATCGTGGCGGGGGTCTACGAAATGGTTGGCCACGAGTTCAACCTTGGTTCCCCCAAACAACTCGGTCAGGTCTTGTTTGATGAATTGGGCTTGCCCAAGACGCGCAAGACGAAGCAGGGTTATAGCACCGATGCGCGGGCGCTTGAGCGTCTCAGCTCAGAGTGGCCGATCGTTGATCAGATCCTGAACTACCGAGAGCACAGCAAGCTCAAGTCAACCTATGTCGACGCCTTGCCGGCGCTGATCAATCCGGATACTGGTCGCATTCACACGGACTACAACCAGGCGGTCGCCGTGACCGGTCGCCTGTCGTCCGAGAATCCCAACTTGCAAAACATCCCTGTGCGCACAGAAATGGGCCGTGAGATCCGTGCCGCCTTTGTTGCGCAGCCACGCAATGAAGAGGCGGACGTTGTTTTCCTCGGCGCCGATTACTCTCAGATCGAGCTGCGTGTGTTAGCCCACCTGGCGGAAGATCGGGCCATGATCGAGGCCTTTCAGAATGGAGAAGATATCCACGCTGCGACCGCGGCCGGGGCCTACGGCGTGGATCCAGATCAGGTGGACCCTGAGATGCGCCGGGTTGCCAAGATGATGAATTTTGGCGTCATCTACGGGTTGACCGCGCATGGGCTCTCTCAGCGCTCAGGAATGGATCGCAAGGATGCACAAGCCTTCATCGACTCCTACTTCGAGCGTTTCGCACGAGTCGCCGAGTACATCGAAGAGATCAAGGAGTCGACCAAGAAGAGTGGATACGCGGAAACTCTGCTGGGACGTCGCCGTTACATTCCCGAGATTAAGTCCGCCAACTTCCAGGTGCGCGCCGCGGCTGAGCGCGTCGCCGTCAATATGCCGGTGCAAGGTACCGCGGCCGATGTGATGAAGATCGCCATGCTGCGCATCGCTGATGCGTTGGGCGAGCATGAGTTGGCGACCCGCATGATCTTGCAGGTCCACGACGAGCTGATCTTCGAGCTCCCGCGGTCCGAGGCCGCTGAGTTGGGTGGCATACTGCAAGAATTCATGCCCAGCGCTATTGAGATGGTCGTACCACTCCAGATCGAGATGAAGATCGGCCCGAACTGGCGTGATACGGAGTCGTTCGCGGTCTAGCGGGAGCTGTTTTCTCCGGCTGCGCGGTTCCCGGCGATAGATCGGTCCCTCCTGGCACTTCCGTGCTTTGGTAGGAGAACAGCTATGCGTGATACGATTGAGCGACTATGGGTGGAATCTTCCGAACTCTCGGCAACACTTGGAACATCACGAAGACTTCTATGTCTGTCCTGCGCAAGGACAAGGAGCTGTTGGTTTTTCCGATTCTCGCTGGCATCTTTGTCCTGATCATTGCGGGTATCACGGCTGGTGTCTTTGCCTCAATCGGAACTTTCGACCGGTTGGATACCGCTGGCGAGGAGTCACAGCTGAAGGCTGGCGACATTGTCTTCGCCGGACTTGCGTTGGTCGCCGTGTTGTTTGTCGTCGTCACTCCGGCAATGCTCGAACGCCGCAGTCGCTTGGCGAGCTCTGCTCCGCTCCGCTCTCCGCCTTCTTCTCCTCCTGGTTGCGAAGAGTTGTCGTTTGATTCGCGCTCGCCACAAA
>CAZZMQ010000028.1:15817-16870 GCA_964655365.1 uncultured Dehalococcoidia bacterium
TGTCGTCAACTATTTCAACGCAGCCTTGATGGGGGCTGCGCGGGTGCGACTGCAAGGCGGGGACCCCAACGTGGGAACCGGTTTTGCGGCGGTCAACAGGCATATTGCGGCGGTCTTCGGTTGGTCCGTAATCTCAGCGATCATTTTCATCATCCTGACCTATCTGCGCGGCAAGACAGATTCCTTCATCGGCCGCATCATGATCGACATAGTGGGCGCCGCCTGGGCCTATATGACGTTTTTCGTCGTACCTATCCTGATCGTCGAGGGCGTTGGCCCGATCGAGGCGATCAAGCGCTCTAAGAGCTACTTCTCCAAAACCTGGGGAGAACAGCTCGTATCTGGTTTCGGATTTGGGATCATTCGCTTCATCGCGCTGCTGCCGGCAATCATCGCCGCGGCGGTATTGTCGCCCGTGTCGCCGGTGGCCGCGATGATTGTCGTTGTGCCGGTAGCGGGCATCGCACTGGCCGTAGTGAATGCGCTGGAGGGAATTTTCAAGATGGCGCTCTATGAGCACGTCGCCGAACCTCAGTTAGAGTCGACGTTCTTTGAGCCCCAGATCCTATCCGGCGCCTACTCGCCAGGCGGTACACAGGCCTTTCGCTAACCTGTTCACGGGATCTCTCTGGCAGCTCGTGGGGGGTCCGGCCCGGGCCGCGGGCTTTGTCGCGTTGAGCGTCGTGCTGCCGTCCTTTTCCGTCTACTCGGTCCGGCCGAGGACATGCTCCGCGCCAGGTCTGGGTTGAGTGGCTACTGCGTCGTCTGCTGCCTAGCGATCGACTGCCGGGCTACCTACGATATTCAGCAGCCAATCGGCGGAACCGTTGCGTTGCTCCCGCACGCGACGCGGAATCGACAGAGCGATGTACAGAGCCCCTCGCGGTACCCATGACGTGCTTCCGGACGACTACGTCGTCCGGACGCACATCCTCGCGACCGCAGCCCGCGTTGCCGAGTTGGCTGGTTACCGTCCGATCGATACGCCGATCAATGAAGCTGCCCACCTCTATGTGCGTGGGGTCGGCTACGCGACCGACTACGTCGAAAAAG
>CAZZMQ010000028.1:16880-21690 GCA_964655365.1 uncultured Dehalococcoidia bacterium
TGGCGCTGCGGCCGGAACCCACCGCTGCGATCTGTAGGGCCTATCTTGAGCACGGGCTGTCCAATGAGCCACAGCCGGTCAAATTCTGGGCGCACGCGATCAATTTCCGTTATGAACGCCCGCAGGCCGGGCGTTACCGCCAGTTCGAACAGTTTGACCTGGAGGCGCTGGGCGTTCTCGATCCCGCGCTGGACGCCGAGGTGATCCAAGTTGGCTGGCACATCACCCAAGAGCTTGGGCTGGAGCAGCTCACGCTACTTCTCAACAGTATCGGTGATAGGGAAGACCGTCAGATATACGTGCCGCTGCTGCGAGCCCACTTTGAGCCCAACCTGTCGGTTTTGTGTGGCGACTGTCTGGGTCGATTCGATCGCGCGCCGATGCGCTTGCTTGATTGCAAGAAGGAATCCTGCCTGCCACTCCAGGATGGGGCACCCACGATTGCCGAGCACCTGCGCCCGGAGTCGGCGGCGCACTTTGATTCCGTCAAGCGAAAGCTCCAGGCGTTGGACATCCCCTTCCGCGAGACACCCACGTTGGTGCGCGGACTCGATTACTACACCCACACTGTGTTTGAGCTTGTGCCGGCGCGCGAGGGATCTCAGGTGACTGTGCTCGCCGGAGGGCGTTACGACGGCCTGATCGAGGATCTGGGTGGGCCACCGACGCCGGGCATTGGGTTTGGCATGGGTCTGGAACGGATCGCCATCAACCTCCGTGAGCAGAGGCTCGCGCCAGAGGCTGGATCTGGTCCACGCGTTGTCGTTATCACCCTGGGCCAATCCACATCGCAGGTCGGCGTGCAGCTGGCGGCCAATCTGCGACGGGTCGGGGTCTCGGCCACCATGACTTACGGTGGGCGCTCGATGAAGGCACAGATGCGCTATGCGAACCGTATCGGGGCCGAGCTAGCGTTGATCGTGGGCGAGCGAGAATTGGCGGACGGGGCCGTGCAGTTGCGCGATCTCGCTGCCAGCGAGCAGCGGCGAGTGGCTCTGACGGACGTCGTGGCGGAGCTGATTGCCACCTAAGCGGCCGAGGATAGGATCGGACCGATAGAAGCGGGTGCGTATACTGGGTTGAGAGTCGGCTGCCCCGCTTGAGGGACACGAGCGGCGTCAGGAAAACGATTCATGCCGGGCATGTGGGACAGAATCGCAGGCATGCGTGTTCGCTTCGATGAGATCGAGGCGGAGATGGCGACGCCTGAATTCGCGCGCGACGCGAAGCGGCTGCAAGAGTTGGCCGTTGAGCGTTCACAGCTGGAGCCGCTCATGCTCTTGCTCGACACGCACCTTAAGTCCAATGAGGATCTGACGCAGGCCAACGAATTATTGCACGAAGCAGCCGAAGACGAGGAATTGAAGGAGATGGCGCTGGTCGAGGTGGGGCAGTTGACGGTGCAACTTGCCGACCTTGACGAGCAGGCCAAGCGGGCGTTGCTGCCGAAGGATCCCAACGACGATCGCAGCGTGATCATCGAGATCCGGGCCGGTACCGGCGGCGATGAAGCCGGCCTGTGGGCAGGCGATCTCTATCGAGCGTACGGCCGCTACGCGGACAGTCAGCGCTGGAAGACTGAGATCATCTCCGCCAATACGACGCCGACCGGCGGATTCAAAGAGATTGTATTTGAGGTCAACGGCACAGGCGCCTTCTCGCGCTTCAAGTACGAGAGCGGCGTACATCGGGTGCAACGCGTACCCGAAACCGAGGCCCAGGGTCGCATTCATACCTCGACCGCGACAGTCGCCGTGCTCCCCGAGGTCGAAGATCTTGACTTCAAGATCGACGAAGCTGAGATCCGGATGGATCGCTTCCACTCTGGTGGTGCTGGAGGTCAGAACGTCAACAAGGTGGAATCGGGTATCCGACTAACGCATGAGCCCACAGGGATCGCTGTCACCTGCACCGATGAGCGGTCGCAGCTCTAGAATCGAGTCAAGGCTATGTCGGTGTTGAAGGCGCGCCTCTACGATCTCGAGATGCGACGGCAGGCCGATGAACGTTCGGCAGACCGACGATCACAGGTAGGATCTGGCGAACGGTCCGAGAAGATCCGCACCTATAACTACCCGGAGAATCGTGTCACCGATCACCGCATTCGACTGACTGTTCACAACCTACAGAACATCCTTGAAGGTGATCTGACTGGCTTGATCGACGCCGTGGCCACTGACGAAGAGGCACGCTTACTGGAAGCGGCTGGCTCATGACGGAATGTGAGTCGACCGGAGCCGTGCTGCGCGATGTCTGGATGGAGGCTGCACGTCGCCTTGAGGATGCCGGCGTCAGCGACAACCGCTTCGAAGCCGAAGTGTTGCTACGACATGCAGTCGGCCAAACGCGAGCGGAGCTCTATGCGAACCTGGTGAATCCGATTGATATGGCGGCCCAGAACCGATTCGATGAGGTGCTTGCGCGTCGTATCGAACGCGAACCACTGGCTTATATCACCGGAAGCCGCGAGTTTTTCAAGATTGAGTTCGAGGTTAGCCCAGCCGTTTTGGTACCTCGCCCTGAAAGCGAGATCCTGGTTGAGGCAGCGCTGGATCATTTACGCCAGCTGCGAGTGCGGCGCGCTCGTGTCGTCGATGTAGGGACTGGCTCTGGCGCGATTGGCATTGCGATCGCTAAGAACCGACGCGATGCACGGCTGCTAGGCATCGATAGTTCCCGCGAGGCGCTCATTGTCGCGCGCCGGAACGCGCATCGCCTGATCCCACGTAGGCCCGGCCAGTGGCTGCAAGGTGATCTCTTGACTGCTGTGCAAGGGCCGCTGGATTGTGTTGTTGCCAACTTGCCATATGTCCCCAGCGGGCGATTGCCTGAGCTAGAGCCGGAGGTGAGCGAATACGAGCCGCGCCAAGCGCTCACCCCAGGCACTGCTGGCACTGAGTTGATCCTACGTTTGGTGACTCAGTTCGGCCCGCGTCTCGCTCCGCAAGGAATCGCGATCATTGAACTCGACACTGGGCAAGAGGATGAACTCGCCGGTGCGCTGAAGCACATGCTGCCGCAATCCGATGTCGAGGTGTTGAATGACTACAGTGGCCAGCCGCGCGCGGTGAAGGTCATTGTCGGCTAAAGGCTGCCGCTCTGCGTGCGGTCCGAACCAAGCCGAAGAATTGGCCCGCGACGGAGTGCGAGTTCAGTCACACGAACCCATCTTCACTGAACAAGATTGCGACCGACTGAAGCGAGAGGCCTAGCTTCGGGCCGTGAGGGTATCACCGTGTACAGATCGCGTCGCCAAATCGCGACATCGGTGCCGCCCAAAGGACGATGACCACGGGAATCGGCACGGGGGCTTCGAGGAGGCGAGTAGGGAAAGTCTATGTGCCGATTTGTCTGGTTTCATCCGGTTTCGACCCGGGGCGCAGCATTAGCTCGCTAGGGGTGGGGGTTACCATCGGTATCTGGCGTTCGAGCGAATGCCCCGAGGGCGAACATTCCGTCGTTGGGGCAGGAAATATAGCGGTTCAGCCAGCGGTCCGATCAGTCGCGCATCATTTGGTAGATCTTACCTTCGGTCTTGATCGCAGGAGCGATGATCACATCGGCCTCGTGCATGTCGCGCAGCGTCTCGGCGCCAATACTGCCCATGCTGGTGCGCAGAGCGCCGACAAGATTTTCGGTGCCGTTCGTGCGCGATGTCGGACCGAAGAGCAGCTTCTCCAGCGAAGTGTGTTGTCCTACGTGTACGCGAACCCCGCGGGGGAGTTCAGCATGCGGCGTCGCCATGCCCCAGTGATAGCCACGGCCGGGTGCTTCAAGCGTCCCAGCGAAGGGTGACCCCATCATGACTGCGTCGGCGCCCGAGGCGAATGACTTGCAAAGGTCGCCGCCGGTGCGGATTCCGCCATCGGTGATAATTGGCACGTAGCGGCCGGTTTCCTCGAAGTAGGTGTTGCGCGCCGCCGCGCAGTCGATTGTGGCCGTGACCTGCGGTACGCCGATCCCAAGCACCTCGCGACTGGTGCAGGCCGCCCCCGGCCCTACACCGACGAGCAGCCCTGCAATGCCTTCACGCATCAACTCCAGCGTGGCGTCGTACGAGACTGTGTTCCCCACGAGTACCGGCATCGACATCTGGTTGACTAGATCGCTGAGGACCAGCCCCGTTTTTGAACTGGAGATGTGCCGGGCCGTGGTCACTGTCGCTGCTATGACGAAGAAGTTGGCTCCCGCCTCGTCGACGATCGGTGCGAGTTTCTTGGCGTTGGGTGGAGTGACGGAAACGGCGGCGCGTACCCCACCATCCTTGATTTCTTGGATCCGCTGGGCGACTAGCTCGGGCCGGATCGGGTGGGTGTATGCCTGTTGCAGAATTTCCGTAGCACCCTCAGTGTCGCTTCCTGCTACTTCGGCCAGAATCGAATCCGGATCGTCGAATCGGCATTGCAGGCCCTCAAGGTTGAGCACCGCTAGGCCACCGTGCCGGCCCAGCTCGATCGCGAAGGAGGGGTCGACGACCGCATCCATCGCCGAGGCTAGGATCGGCACATCTAGCGTGACGTCGCCGATTTGCGTCGACACATCGGTCATTCCCGGGTTGACTGTGACCGTGCCGGGCGCGATCGCCACTTCGTCGAATCCATATGCCTGCCGCAGCTCTTTGCGCTTTGCCATTCATCGGCTCCTCATCGTAGTGCTGCCGCTTTTCCCGCTGATCTTGATCCGGCGCATAAACGACCGTGACCGCCCGAAGGCGGTCACTTGCTCACTTACATATTCGAGCGCAGCCTGAGCCTTACATAGGCCCGAAAGACAGGCGGCGCGGCAACACGCCCCGCCCCCAACGCCACAC
>CAZZMQ010000028.1:21700-26634 GCA_964655365.1 uncultured Dehalococcoidia bacterium
ATACTTCTGCACTAAATCTTGGCGGCGCTCGTCCGCGCCGCCCGGCCTCCGCGACACTTCGCGGTTGGGTTCCTCCCTCGGTGAATGGCCGTCTGCGACCAGTCGTTGTCACCGTATCTAGGTTCCTTCCGAGTGATTGCAGGGAATTATACGGACTTCCCGAAACCTTGATCCAGCGTGGCTACTTTGCAGAATGATGGGTTCCATATTCCGGCTGTCGCCTAGCGGACACTACGGTGTGTTTTAGCCCAACCGGTTCGAAGGCGATGCTCTGGTCTACAGATTCCGTGTGTGGAGATAGAGCCAGATCAAGTCACGGGCGGACTGTGTGATCTGGCCGATCGCGCCAATGAATTCCTTGAGTTGAGGCTCATCGATCGACAGTTGATGGGTTAGCAGCCGTCGACTCCGGTGTTCCAGTACCAGCAGCGCGACCTGGTCGGACGGCATCGAGCGGTCGGGCATCCAGTCGAGTTTGTGTGCCAGTGTCTTGGAGTGACGAAGTCCGTCATTCAAGCGTAGGAGCGCCCCCGCTTCGACGTTGCGCACACGCTCGATTCCGCGTGGAACTGAGTCGATCGCGGCTCGCATCTGCTTGTAGTCGTGTGTCGAGATCTCAGGGCGGGCCGACTCAACGTCGGTCAGCGTTGGGAAACCGAGATCCCGGAGCAGAGCGTTGTCGGATCGGCCTTCAGTCAGAGCTTTGAAGATGGCTACGGTCGAGATAGACAGCTCGAATTCCAGGAAGGTGTGCATGATCGGGGTCGCCTGGCGATTACGCAGTGCGACGTACAGCCCCACGAGCTCCTGAGATGCGTTGAGGTACTCCTCCACTATGCGCATCCCGATGACCTTGCGGTCATCGGGATCGGAGGTAACGAGCCCACGGAGCAGCGCTTCTGCCACCGTGCGATGCGCTTTGGCGCCGAAACGCGAGTACTGTTCCAGGAACGGCACCTCCATCTCATCAAGGTAGGTCCGGAAGCAGGGATGGCAGAGTGCGGTCCGTTCGTCCAGGCCGTGCAGATCGAAGGGCGTGTCGCACTGCTCGCAGTTGGCGAGGTCTGCGGGAGACGAGACCGTGGTTCGGCGCAGAGACGAATCAGCCATAGCCATCTCAGGCTATCAGTGTCTGTCAGCGGCGAGAGAGCCTCGCGGCACGCGACGACCGCACTTGCCGATGTTTCTGGGAGATGGGTTGGCATTTGGGACACCAATGTGAAGAGCGCCCGCCAACTACCGATCGACGGATCTCTGCGCCGCACTCGTCGCACGGTTCCCCCGTACGACGGAAGCCACACACGAAGTATTGCTGCGAACCTTGCTCGCCCGTGCCATCCGTGTAGTTGCGGAACGACGCACCGCGATTGGCGATCCCATCGCGAAGGACATGCTCGCTCGCGTCGGTCAGTACGGCGCGTTCCTTAGGGCGCAGCGAACCTGCTGGTACCTCAGGATGAAGGTGAGCGTGGAACAGTGCTTCGTCGACGTAGATATTGCCCAACCCAGCCACATTCGACTGATTCAGCAGTGCGGATTTGATTGCCACACGGCGCCCCCGCAGGGCCGTCCAAAGTGCGTCGGTGTTGAACTCGGGTGTGAGCGGCTCCGGACCTAGCTTGCCGGCGAAGCGTGCGTCTAGATCATCGACGATTTCGAGGGTGCCGAATTTGCGAACATCGATCAAGCGCAGCTCACTACCGTCGTCCAGTTCGATCAGGGCTCGCAAAAATCTGTCCACAGGATCGGTCTGCCGTCGGTGCAGCAGCGAACCTGTCATCCGTAGATGGACAATGCAGGTGCCGGTCAGCTCTTCGCTGTCGGCCTCGAACAGCGGCAGCAACAGGTATTTGCCTCGTCGCCCTAAGGAGCCGATCCGCTGTCCCTCCAGCCGCGATCGGATGTAGTCCTCGGGTGCACCCACCAGCAGGCGCTTCGCACCGGGCAAGATGTCGAAGGAGCGGATCACCCGCTCCTCGACAAGCGGTGCCAGATCGCGACGGATGGTCTCTACCTCAGGTAGCTCAGGCATGGGTCGTATGGTATCGAAGCCTCGTTCGGTTGATAGCGCGGGTGAGGCAGGAAACGGAACGATGGGGAGGGAAGCGGCCAGCGGTGCTTAGTTGTCTCCGTCGGGTGTGATAGCAGCCGGCGCGCGTGGGCGGGAAGGCGTCCCTAGCGTTCATACATCCCAATCCGATAGAAAAGATCGCGAATCGTTTTGATCGTCCATGCTTGCTGACGACTTCCAAGGGTGACGTCTCAGTTTCTTTCTTTTATCCCGCGCCGCAGACGATATTGTCGGGGTATGCACTCCTGCCTGTGCGAGGGTGTACGCGGGTGCGTCGGTACGCGACATCGTCCCCGACCAGGTGCGCACGGTGAACTACGTTTACCTGGGCGAATTGCACAGTGCACGCAAACGTCTCAGTAGCGACATAACGCAGTAGCGATCTAACCCGAGATTTCGGGTTGGCGCTCGTCTTTCGCGATGTGCATGCCCGGCGGAACGTGGTGTTGGCGACCGATGGTTGGGATACCGTGTTGGAGACGTAGAACACCGTGCATGACAACTACTTCACCAAGATCTTGAAGGTGAGAGTTTGCAATCGGAGCTCTCCGTCACGGCCGGACTGTCGAGTGTCGATCTGCGTCCCACGCGGTCTTCGCCTGGACAGCCGATCCGTCTAGCTCCATCGATCGTGTCGGGGAGGCACCCAGTACCGACCGCTCGACCGCCGCCCTGTTCGCTCCTTCGCGGAGGAGCGACTCACCTGATTGCTGGCTCCAGTTTGAGAGCAAGATTAACGCGGGCGCGATGACGCACGCCATTACAATGGCGGCATGACGATCAAGACCGAGCCACGTCGCTACGACTCTGCGCGGCCTGTCTTCGATGATCTCCGTGAGGAGTTGGAGCGCTACCTCGACTCCGATGCTATCGCTCGAGTCGATGGCGCCTACCGCTTCGCCGCGAATGCCCACCGGCACCATCGGCGAGCCTCTGGTTGGCCCTATATCGAGCATCCACTTGCGGCTGCACTCAGTTGCGCGCGGCTACAGCTGGAGGTGCCGGTTCTGCAGGCGGCTCTGCTACACGACGTCATTGAGGATTGTGGCGTTACGCACGGGGAGCTGAGCGAGGCATTCTCGGAGGAAGTTGCGGTCCTCGTTGATGGCGTGACGAAGCTGAGCGGCCTTTCCATTGCAGTTGGTATGGGAGGCCAGGCGGCGCAGGCAGAGAACCTGCGCAAGATGTTTATAGCAATGGCAGAGGACATACGCGTCGTCATAGTCAAGCTGGCGGATCGCTTGCACAACATGCGTACGCTGGATGCGATGGAGCCTGAGAAACAGGCTCGCATTGCGGCAGAGACGCGTGAGATTTACGCACCGCTTGCTGCTCGGCTCGGGATCTGGCAGTTCAAGTGGGAGTTGGAGGACCTTGCCTTCCGGTACCTCGATCCGGAGGAATACCGTCGCATCGCAGGCCTCGTGACCGCTCGCCGGGGAACGCGGGAACGCTATTTGGATCGGCTACAGCGCCGCTTGCAGACTGCGCTCTCCGAAGCCGGCATCCGAGCCGAGGTGATCGGCCGCGTTAAACACATCTACTCGATCCACGAAAAGATCGCCAAATACGCGGCCGACGGAAAGTCGTTCGACGAGATCTATGACCTACTTGCCCTGCGCGTGCTCGTGGAGTCGCGTGAGGACTGTTATCACGCGCTGGGGCTTGTGCACAGTGTCTGGCGTCCAATTCCGGGCGAGTTTGACGACTATATCGCCAACCCTAAGCCCTCTGGCTACCAGTCTCTGCACACTACAAGCTATTGGTCGGGCACGCGGCCCGTTGAGGTGCAGATTCGTACCAGAGAGATGGACGCGGAAGCGGAGTTCGGCGTCGCGGCGCACTGGGGCTACAAGGAAGGCGAAGCATCCTCCGCGCAGGAGCAGGAAAGGCTGAGCTGGCTCAAACAATTGCTCGACTGGCAGGGTGATCTTCCGGGGGCCGAAGAGTTCATCGAGACACTCAAGTCCGATGTTTTCCAAGATCAAGTCTTCGTCTATACGCCGCGCGGCGAGATCAAAGATTTGCTGGCCGGAGCAACACCCTTAGATTTTGCCTTCCGTATCCATACCGACGTTGGGTATTCCTGTGTTGGGGCCAAGGTTAATGGTCGCCTAGTAGCGCTCACCAGCGAACTCCAAAATGGTGACGTGATCGAGATCGTGACGAGTCGTTCGTCGCGCGGTCCCAGCCGCGACTGGCTCAATCCATCTCTGGGATTCCTTAAGACCCATCATGCGCGGGTTAAGGTTCGGCAGTGGTTCCGTCGCCAGGAGCGTACGGAGAACCTCGCGCGTGGGCGCGCGGAGTTGGAAAAGGAGCTGCGTCGGCTAAGTCTCAAATTGGCGGAAGTCGAAGAAACACTGTTGGAGACGTATAGCTACAAGAGTGTCGATGACTTGTTGGTGGCGATTGGGGGCGGCGAAATCACCGCGCACGGTATCGCTTTGCAGTTGGCCTCGCTGATTATTGCGGAGGAGGCCCCGGCAACCGTGCCTCCGCCGTTGTCTGTTGCCAACCCGCGGGAGCGTGAGGCCACCGGCCTTTACGTGCTCGGCGCGCCGAATTTGCTGACGCGTTTCGCGAATTGTTGCTCGCCGCTTCCGGGTGATCCGATCACGGCCTACATCACCCGTAGTCGTGGTGCCACGGTTCACCGCAGCGATTGTCACAACGTCGTGCATAGTCCCGAGCATCAGCGCCTTGTCGATGCGCAATGGGGCAGTGCTCCGGGCACGCGCTATTCCGCACAGCTGCGGATCGAAGGGTGGGACAGGGTGGGATTCGTCCGCGACAGTTCCGCCGTTATCGCTGGCGAAGGGGTGGACATGGTTGGACTGCGCGCCGACGAGCAGGGCAGCGC
>CAZZMQ010000029.1:0-5325 GCA_964655365.1 uncultured Dehalococcoidia bacterium
TACCGCGTCGAGGTATTCGCGTTCGGCAATAAGATCGGGCCCTTTGAGTTCTCCGTGCGCGCGATTCCGGAAGATCCGGCGGCGGACGATCCAGCAATCCTGGAAGAACTTACGAACACCGCACTAGCCTATCTAGCCGCACTGCAAGACGGCGACACACTCAACATGTTCGCCCTCGCGGGGCCGGAAGCAATCGCTTTCCGCGGTTGGGAATCCGCCGCCGATGTCGAATTTGACCTGCTCAACATCGCACAAACCGTAGTCATGGGCGAAGCGGGAACATCGACAGCCACGCTCGACGGCGATCGGGGCCGCGTAAAGGTGTCACTAGACGGATCCGGCCAGACGATGCGCTTCGACATGGTCAAAGTCGACGGGCGTTGGTTCGTGGATCTCTGGTCAGTGGTGACGGACGCATAGCAGTCGCCCAACGAACAACACTCCGGTGGCACGGAAGGCAATCAAAAGCGATCAATCCGGCAATAATCCCGGGCTCGACTTACACAACCAAACAAATCTTCGAACACAATGCATGGCCACTCGCCAATCCTCGCCTTGGGTCTTCCTGCTGACGTTACAGCTGACCGGGGTCGTATCGAATAGCATCCCGCCTAGCTACTACACGCCGCAGGCACACACCCTGAACGTACGCGTGGGGCGAGACCTGCAAGACAAGTTGGACCACAGCAAGCGATGCTGCAGCCAGACACGCACGTATTACAAAAAGCGATAGCCTTCCCTGATTTCCCACACCTATCGGCGCGGGGGCTCCCAGCTTGGAGCATTGCTCGATCAACTCTCCGCCGATTCTCGCGGAACGATAGCCGCACAACAAATGGTCAACTAGGCTTGGAACAGGTGGACGGGGCTCGCTGGTGCCGTGCCCCAGTACCCCATACCCCTCATTCTTCTCGTTTTGATCCTCGCACTGGCAGCCCCTGGTAGCGGACGGGCTCTAGCACATGGTGCATCACCGGCGACGCTGCATCCAGGCTGGAATCTGCTGCTGTATGAGGGCATAGCATTGCCGACCGAGCAGGCCTTGAACGACGCAGTACCGGTCGTGCAATCGGTCTGGGCGTTCGAGGCGACGATGCAGAAGTGGACCGTCTGGGCACCCGAACTACCAGACGCGCTGATCAGCCTGCCGCAGCTCGAACCGGGCGGAATCTACTTCGTGCGCGCGCTGACCAGAGCCCAGTGGACGCATCTGTTGATTAATCCACCCCAAACGGATCCCGAACCCGAACCAACTCGAGCACCCACGACCACGTGGCAGGTGGATTTCGAGCGCACGACGGTGCTGTTCACGCTCGACGAGTCGCTCACACTCGTAGAATCGGGCGCAATGACAGTCAGCCGTAACGGCATCGAGTCGCAAGCAATTCTAGATGCAGAAAACCTGGCCGGTCTCGACTCCCTGTTCGAGACCAACACGTTCTTCCTTACTTGGCCGACCGATACTACGAGCGGCTGCGTAAGCTGCTTCCGCTACAGAATCACGCTGTCCGCCCCGGAAGGTCAGTCGACCGTGTTGGAAAGCGACGGAGTTGGAGCCTCGGGGGCGCTACTGGATGCCATCAACCGTCTGACCGCGCTCCTATTGTCCGCCTAGAAACCGCTTCTCACGCAACATCTAATCGATCGAAATCAGCTGGACGTCGAAGTTGAGCGCCTTCCCTGCCAGTTCGTGATTAGCATCGACGGTAACTGTTTCCGCCGTCACCTCGGTAACGAGCGCGGGCTGATTCCCCATCTGCACGCGGTCGCCGACCCTGAGCCCATCCGGCGCTTCGGCAGCGGGGATGGAGAGGACACGGGCTTCATCGCGCGAGCCGTAGGCGGCGGCCGGTTCGATGTGCACAGTTCGACTCTGCCCCGGGGTGAGGCCTCGTACGGCCTCGTCAAAACCGCCGTTCACCTGCCCCGACCCCACGGTGAAACTGAGCGGATCACGACCACGGGAGGAATCGAACTGCTCGCCGTCATCAAGAGTTCCCGTGTAGTGGACCTGGACGGTGTCGCCGTTCTTAGCGGCACGTGCTTCGGTCATCTCGATGTCGCTATCTAGACACCAGCTGCAGCTCCTGATACGCATCAGGAAGCTCCTTGATAAGCCGATACTGCGGTTGAGGTTAACATGGGCTTGCCTCAATCGGTGCCGCGCGCGATCGTGTCGGGCAAGCCAGATCGCACACACGCCTGCTCAATCAAGATTCAGGCAGGAAAATTCAATGGCCAGCGAGAAACAGTCAGTCGTGTCGATGACTTTGGGCACCGATGCCCCGTGGTCGGATCACCGCAGCGGAATGCTGATTCAGTTCGGCGTCTCCGGGGAACTGACGGGATCGGAGAACGTATTCATGACGCGCCAGAAAATCCCGCCCAAGATGCGAAGTATCCCGCACTTCCACATCAACTGTGAAACGGCCATGTACATCCTGCAGGGGCCGGTAACGATGCGCCACGGTGACAAGCTCGAACAAGCGTACGAACTGGCCACCGGTGACTTCCTGCACATCCCCCAGAAGGCGGTTCACCAAATCATCAACCCCCGCGCCGCCAGAGACGCCGAGGTTGTACTCTGCCGCAACGCGGCAGAAGAGTTGGTGCACGATCTGCCCGATCTCGATGCGAAAGGCTAGCTCGCCGCCTCGGCACGCCTCTACTTGGTACGAGGCTCACCGGACAGTCTGGCAAGGTCTTCGCGCATCGCATCGATCGCGCTGTGTGCACTGGACAAGGCCGTAACGACCAGATCCGGTCCGCGCACATTGTCGCCACCCGCGTATACGCCCGGGCGCGCGGTGCGACCACCTTCATCAACCACAACTCCACCCCAATCCGTCAGCTCGATCCCGATCTCCGGGCTGAGGAACTCAGATTCTACGTCGTAGCCGACAGCGACAATTACCGCGTCGGCGTCGAGTACGAATTCGGATCCATCTATCTGTGAGGGCCGACGGCGGCCACTCCGGTCCGGCTCGCCGAGCTCCATCAACACGCATTCGACGCCGCTGACCTTGCCGGCTTCGCCAAGCAAGTGGACGGGTGTCGTCAGATACTGGAAGTGCACGCCCTCTTCGCGAGCGTGACGTCGCTCCTCTTCCCGGCCAATCATCTCATTTTCCGTACGGCGGTAAAGCAACGTCACCTGTTCGGCGCCAAGCCGAATCGCCGATCGAACGCAATCCATCGAGGTATCACCACCACCCACGACAACCACGTTCCGCCCGATGGTAGGCTTCCCTTGCATCGTCGACGGCAGATCCTCCTGCGGCAGATTAGCCCGGACGAGAAACTCCGTCGCACTATAGACGGCGTCCAGGGCCTCCCCCTCCACGCGGAGCTTGCCGCCTAATCCGGCTCCATGCGCCAGGTAGACAGCGTCGAACTGTTCGAGCTCGCCCCAGCTCAGCCCGTCGCCGAGGCGGGTATTGAAACGGAACTGAACCCCGGCCCTTTCCAGTGAAACGATTTTCTCATCGACGATGTGTTTGGCAGATTTGAAGTTCGGAATTCCATAACGCAAGACGCCGCCGCCGCGCGGCCACGCCTCATAGACCACCACGCGGTGCCCATCTGCACGCATGTGCTGGGCAACAACCAACCCAGCCGGACCACTGCCGATCACCGCTACGGTGACTCCGGTCTCTGCAACCGACTCCGGTACGGGAAAGCCGCCCCGTTGCTCGCGATCCCAATCTGCCAAGAATGCTTCCAGCTTACCGATCGCGACCGGCTTCGCCTTCTTGCCCACCACACAAGACCCCTCACAAAGGCTCTCCTGCGGACAGAGGCGGCCACAAAGTTCCGGCATTTCGCTGGTCTCTCGAAAAACTTCGGCAGCCTCTTGCAAGCGTCCGATCTCCAACAGGCCAAAGGCACCTGGAATATCATTCCCGATAGGGCAAGCTTTGACACAGGGAGCGGCGGGGCACTGGATACAGCGCTGCGCCTCAAACATGGCGGGCTCGGGCGTATACCCGTAGTAGACCTCATCCCAATTGCCCACGCGCTCGAAAGGGGGCTGTTTGGTGACATGGTGCGGGGGAATGCGCAGGCGCGCTTTGCGGTCGATGGGGAATCCGTGCCACCGGCGCGCCCGGCTGGAAGATCCTCGCGAGTCGTCAGGGTTCGCGTCTTGCGATCCGGAGGAGGGCGTTCGCGACGGCATGCCGACTCCTTCCGCGAACGAGAGTAGCTCTACCTGGCGATTTGATCATCGCGGGTAAACCGATAACTCAGGGTATGTCCCATCCTACTTTGGACGTTCCCCTGAGCAGGCGGGAACAAAACCAGTGCTAACTTTTCCTCACGAGCAGGCTCGACGGAGACTGGACATGGATAAACCGTTTGCCGGGGGTGCGTCGGATTCGGACCTCATCGCGGAATTCGCAGCGCTCGCGAACGGCGCGGAAGAGACGATCGATCTCGCCCGCGCCTCGCTGGCCGCCGGAACGATCGTTGATCCGGGCCTGGATCCTAAAGTCGCCTTGAAGCGAATCGCTGACCTGGCGGTCGCAGTGCGTCTGCGCATCGGGAGCGCCGAGCAAGTCAGCGCGGAGGCGATCGCGCGCTGCAGCGTCGAGTTGTTATTCGAGGATGAAGGTTATCAGGGAGACGAGGACGACTACTACAACCCACTCAACGCATGCCTGGACTCGGTCCTGGTACGTAGGCGCGGGCTGCCGATCTTGCTCTCCATCCTATTTATAGAGGTGGCCGCTCGAGCGGGCCTGGCCGTACAAGGCGTAGGGGTACCATCCCACTTCGTCGTCAAGTATGTCGACCAGGGACGGAACCGGTTCTTAGACCCGTTCAACCGGGGCGCCGAGATCCCGAGCACCGTGTTGCTCGCGCAGATAAGCAAATCGCTGGCCGGTAGTGACGTCTCGCCAGACGCTTTTCTCGAAGGGGTGACGAAGCGGCAGATCCTGAGTCGAGTACTGGCCAACCTGAAGGGCTGCTATCTGCGCCGGCGTGATCCTGCAGGCGCACTCCGAGCCATCGACTACCAGCTCGCGGTGACGCCATGGTCGCTGGATGAGGTGCGCGATCGGGGCCTGATTCTTTACCAGCTCAGGCGCTACGACGAGTCGTTGCAAGCCTTGCGGAGCTATCGCGAGCACACCCGTGACTCCGATCCTACTGGTCGGATCGACGAGGTTATCCGCCGCCTTGAGCGTCTAACAGACGAGAAGCCATCCGAGAGCTTCGACCTTCCCTAAGGCGTTATAGCAGCGCGGAAACGTGGCCCTCGTAGGCCGCGCTGTGCTATCGTCGCCCAGATTTCCCGGTTTTATACATTTACCGGGAAGAGGC
>CAZZMQ010000029.1:5335-17988 GCA_964655365.1 uncultured Dehalococcoidia bacterium
CGTAATTCTATCGGATAGTTAGTAGAGGGAGCGAGTGGCTGCAATCCGCGCACCGAGCGTGTCGGCACTGCCGAACGCCGGCCAAACGCCGCAACGCGGCGCTTTCGGCTTCGTGCACGAACATCTCGACTATCGTACTGAGGAAGGTCCTTGGCTGCTGGATATAACCGACGACGTGCGTCGCATCGTCCGCGAGTCTGGCATGTCCTGCGGCCAAGTGTCTGTGTACTCCAACCACACAACGGCAGCAATCCGATTGCAGGAAAACGAACCACTTCTGCTAGAGGACCTCAAGGAAATGCTGGGAAATCTCGCGCCGCGGGATAAGTACTACCGGCATAACGACTTCGAGATCCGCACCGTCAATATGCACCCAAACGAGCCCAAGAACGGCCACAGCCATTGTCAACACATCTTGCTCAGCACGAGCGAGACAATCCCGCTGATCGACGGGGCTCTACAACTGGGCGAATGGCAGAGCGTGTTCCTGATTGAGTTGGACGACGCCCGACCACGCCGCGTCACGATTTCGATCGTGGGCATCTAGGAGCAAGTGTCATCGAGAATGCAGGGCAGTGGTCGCGGCCCTGCATTCTTTCTTTTTAAGGAAGAATAAGTGAAGCCCTAGTTTGTGCTCCATCGCGCTTCCCAAAGTCGATCGAATCTGGCCTAGGCGCTAGCGTCGAAGACTGACCTGCTGGAGTTGGAGGTCTAGGCCGAAGGCGATCGGATCGCGCTATGCCGCGACCCACTCTATTGGGGAATGCTGCCCGGCATCACGCGGCGACATGGCATCATTCCATGACGACGCGGCAAACGCTTCTGGCTAGACCGTGCGCTCGACGCCCCCCCCCGCTCCAGCGACTAATGCTCTACATCAAGGACTCGGACCCCGACATAGTCGATCTGCTAGTCAAGGTCTTGGACACAAAAAGCGACGATCAAGGGCTTGCTGCCTCCGCTCGACACTGGGGCAATTAGATAGATTGGCTGTTCGATTACCCGCGACGAAACTCCAGTATTCGATTGGTCCCGAGAGGCGCGGTGCGAAATCATGGATCCACTATCTGAATCGGATCGACGGCGCGTGTGCCGGAAGAGGCGTCTCGATCCGCTGTGAAGCAGTCACACCTCAGCGGCTCACACTGCTTCGCGAGCACGGTCTGCGACCAATCTGCTACACAGTTAACGACTTTCAACGCGGGGTCGATTTACTCCGGAACAGGGCTTGCGGGCTTACCTCGGACCGAAGCGATCTGATCGCAGCGTAGCGGGATCGGTAGGAGCATCGGGGCTAAAGATTTCGTCGTAAATGGAGGCTACCGCGTCGCGGGAGCGAACGGCGAACTGTTCGTAACGCTCGATCAGCAACTCCCCCGCCGGCGTGAGCCGTGAGCCACCACCACCCGGACCTCCGGCGGCGCTCTGGATGAGCTCGACATCCAGATTCTGTTCGATCTCGCGGATCTTTCCCCAAGCGCGACGATAGGATAAGCCCAATGTGCTCGCGGCGGCGGCCAACGAGCCACCCTCCGCGATCGCCTTGAGCAGCCGTAGTCGATAATCGCTCAATGCAAGCTTGTCGTCTTGTTCAAGCCAAAGCTTCGTACGGGGATGCATGGTCGCCATGCTAGCGCCATGGAAGCACGATGGAAGACCGGCGCGCGGCACCGGCCCAGCATTGACCCGAGCGAGATCGCAGCGATTCCGCGCTGGGGCAGCCGTATACTCAATATATGCCATCTGCTCCACAACCTACCGAGCCCGGTGAATTCGACCTACCCAGCGCACCGACGCCACTGGCGCGAGCGATCAGAGAACAGATCCGAAACACGGGTCCGATCACTTTCGCTGACTTCATGCAACGTGCGCTGTACGACCCCACCCTGGGCTACTACCGCTCGGGGCGGCCCACCGTCGGCCGCGAAGGGGACTTCCTGCCCAGCCCGGAGCTACACCCAGTCTTTGGCTACGCTGTAGCGATGAACGCGGCGGCAATCTGGGATCAGCTACACCAACCACGGGTCTTCGATCTGGTCGACGTGGGACCCGGGACGGGGGCGCTACTCGCCGCAGCGGCACACTGGATCGAGACGCGGCGACCTGATCTCTGGAAAGCGTTGCGAATCACCCTTGTCGAGTTAAGCCAGGCCGCGCAGCCATCCCAGCGAGAAAGACTGGGTGACCTCGGCGTACAGATGGAGTGGCTACCGGAGCTTCCCCAAGGTGGCAATCTCAACGGTCTAATCGTGGCCAACGAACTGCTCGATGCGCAGCCGGTGCACCGCTTGCGCTGGCAGGATAACCAAGGCTGGCAGGAACTCTTCGTGGGACTGGACACCACCGGCGGATTCCGTGACGAACCCGGCGCAGCCAGCCATCCGGCGCTACTGCGTCGTCTCGAGGGGGTAGAGGCAGCCGAAGGACAGGTGGTCGAAGTATGTGCTCTGCTACCGGGTCTCTTGGTCTCGTTGAGCGCGTCGATCGGAATGGGAGCGTTGTTACTATTCGACTACGGCTACACTCACGATGAGCTCTACGCGCCCCACCGCCGTGCCGGCACGCTAATGACGTTCCGCAACCACACAGCCGACGACAATCCCTATCGTTGGGTCGGTGAACAAGACATCACCTGCCACATCGACCTCGACTTCATGCGCGGTTCGACTCAGGCACTGGGGCTACGCGCTCTACCTTTCCGATCGCAAACGGAGTGGCTACTACGCATGGGCGCGCTCGACAGCACGCTGCCGGAGAAGCTTGGATCGAGCCTGGACGATCAACTCGCGCAGCGCCGCGCTTTGGAACGACTCACAGACCCGGCTGGACTCGGCCGGATCCAGGTCATGGGCTTACGAGCGGAGGGGGTCGATTCACTGCCCGGGTTAGAGCCGGATGAGATGTGACGCAGCTGCTCACCATAGGCAGCCCGCTGCCAGACACCGTTCTCGAGGGCCCCAACGGGCCTGTCACACTGGACCAGATTCGCGAAGGCCGCCCGCTCGTCGTGGCTTTCTACATCGAGGACGCCACGCCGACTTGCACCGCACAACTTTGCACGTTTCGCGACGACTTCGCCGTGTTCGAGGAGTTGGGAGCCACGTTCGTGGCTATCTCCGTGGATAGTACAGAGTCGCACGCCGCTTTCTCCGCGCAGCACACATTCCCGTTCCCGTTGCTGGCCGACCCGAAGTTGGCGGCGGCCGGCGCCTTCGGCGTCGTGGGACAGGGAACGAAACGCAGCCTGCGCGCAATCTTCGTCAGCAGCGCGGATGGAATCATCGTCGAGGCAATCCCCTTCTACAACCCGGCCAATGGTTCGCAGTATCAGGCGATCTTCGTCGCGTTGGGGATGGACCTCTGATACCGAATGAATGCGGGGCGGGAAGACCCCGCCGAGGGACAACGACCCAGCGACAACAGCAGTGCTCACCCACCTAGTCGACGCGATCGAGGCAGTGCCCGAGTCGCAGATTGAGTTGAGCGAAATCGTGGCATCGGCGGGGCGGTGTGCTGACTCACTACTTAAAATCCACCAATCGCCGTGTGGAGATGGTCCGCACAACGAAAATCCCGAGCAACTGGCCCGGTTGTACCAACTCACATGCGATGCGGTCACTAATAGCGATTATGAGGAGCGGGAGGGACATCAAATCAGTGTGGCGAAGTCTCTGTCACCGAGATCGGCAGGGGGAAGCCGGGCAGGTCGGCCCACGCATAGTCCGCCCGGCGAGCGCTGGAGGCGGAAGGATTTAAGCCACGCATAGCCGCATCGTCAACAAATGCCAATCCTGCGCTGGCCGTGAGCATTCCCGCGACCTGTTTGAGCTGCGGCGGCACATTGGATAATCACCACAGCGCGACCGATCACGTCGCAGCAGAAGGGCGGGAAGAACTTGCTCAGCATCATGCGACGCGTGTTTCCGGACATCGCCGGGACGGCCTAATCGTGGCCTTACACTAAGGGCATGCCTGCTTCTGACTTCTCCAGCTTGGATTACAACGCGACCGTGATCGATCATTTTCGCTCACCGCGTAACTCCGGCAGCCTCCCTGACGCCAATGCGATCGGCGAAGCGAGCAATCCGGCGATGCAGATCCGGCTGCTGTTACGAATCGACAACGGCCGAATCGACGCGGCGTACTTCCATACCAAGGGCTGCCCTGCCTCAATCGCCACAAGCTCAGTGGCGACGGAGTGGCTGACAGGCAAACCGCTGGACCAGGCACGTGCTATGACCCGACAGGATTTGCTTCATGCGCTGGGCGGGCTACCGAGAGCGAAGCACCACTGCCCCGCGCTGGTCCAGAAGGCACTCGCAGCGGCGCTAGCGCAGCATGACGACAACGCTAGCTAGCGCCCTATGACGAAGTCGATCGCGTCCGACCCAAACTCCTTGATCGAACTAGCTGCCACGATTCCGCTCGAGCAACTGCATGCCCGATCCGATCTGCCCACGACGCTTCTCGAGGCAACTGCCGCCTATATTGGTACACAGGAACCCGCAGCGACCATCGCTGAAGCGCTGGCCGACATCGAACAGCCGTGCCTGCTGCCCGCACTGCTCGCTGCCGAAGCGAGCCTCGGCCTATCGGACGACTGGATCCCGCTGTCGGAACGGGTCACGACAGCGGGTGGACTGACCCAGGACGACGCCCAACGACTACGTGCAGTTCGGCTAATGCGACCAGCGGCGTGCGAGCGCACGACCTATCGCGGCAAAGGATCGATCGGAATCGCCGTGTGGGCAGCGTATACCAACGAGGGTGCAATCCTTCGGGTACAAGTCGCGCTGGGTGGCATCTCGTCCTACCCACAACGAGTACGACAGGTGGAAGCGGTGCTACAAGGCCGTCGCGCATCGGAGGCGTTGATCGCCGTCGCAACAGAGACCGCAGTCCAGGAGTCACAGCCGGCGGGAATCGGCTCGTTGACGATGGCTGCGGACCTGGAGACTGTGCGAGTCATCACTTTCACAGCGCTCCGCGCAGTGCTGTTCTGACATATCGCCCAATTGGCGGACAGAGCAGCTAGCCTCGGCGCTGTGGAGGCATTGACGATGGCGATTGGAATTTCGATGATCTCGGCGAATCCGCGCGACGTCTACGTTGGCAAGAGCGACGCGGAAGCCGCGGTGGCCACAGGTCCGCTGCTCGAAGACGGCTATCGCGGAATCGCCACAAGTTTACCGATCGTAGGCTGTTCGGAGACGGCAGTCGCGGCGCTGCGCGACCCGAAAGTACGTGGCTTCAACCACGCCTTGATCCGCTTCCTACCGGTCAATCAGGACAAGACCCAGGAAACAACCGCCCGGATCGGCAACGATATGATCCCGGAACTGCGCACGACGGGCGGCTGAGTGCCACATGACCGTCGCCGCCATCATTCTCGCCGCCGGCGAATCGACCCGCATGGGGCGTCCCAAGGCGCTTCTGGACTGGGGAGGCCGCACACTGCTCCAACACCAGATCGACACCTTTAGCGAAGCTGGCTGCGAACCGGTCGTCGTAGTACTAGGCGCACGGGCGGATCAGATCCGAGCTCGGACGCAGTGTGGCGGCCCCTGCCGGCTCGTCGAAAACGCCGCCTATCGAAGCGGACGTTCCTCCTCGTTGCGGATCGGGGGAATGACGCTGGACGACGACGTAGAAGCGATATTAATCGCAAGCGTCGATGGCCCATCATCGCTCTCGACGACACGGGCTCTAATCGAAGCATGGCGGCAAAGTGCGAGCAGAATCATCGTCCCAAGATTCTCGGGGCGCAACGGCCATCCAACGCTGTTCGATGGGGCCCTCTTGGGTGAACTGCGAGAGCTGCAGGAATCAACACTTGGCCTCAAATCGGTGCGATCCGCTCACGCAGATTCCACGCAATTCATCGACTGCAACGACCCGTGGATCAGGCTGAATCTGAACACGCCAGAGCAGTACAGCGCAGCCCGTGCCGCCCACGGAGGCGCCACCTGAGGCGAGCAGTGGGGGAATGTCGTGGTGAGTGGAACAATCAGCGGAAGGTACGGAGTCACCTGTGACTGCACAACGAACGCTCGCGTTGAAGGAGATCGAGACCGTAAGCCAAACGCAGGGACCGGCGAGCGGAACAGACAAGGTGACCGGCACGCAAGAATTTGACGCCACCCGCGCAATGTTGGAAACCGGTAACTGGAACCGCTGGAACGGCTTCCGCTAGAACGCAGCCGATGTGCCAATAGCCCAGCCCAGGCCAAGACAGTGGAGCACCACTCAGCCCTGACCACTGGTCACGGAGCAGATTGCGGCGTGAAGCACAACGGGCTTCATCCTGTTTCACGGCTTGTACTCTACGAAATAAGAACCGGAGTCCAAGCACCCCACTTTCTGCACTCTAAATTGACGAGACTATAGAGAGGAGCACGTGACCACCCATTGAAGCGAACACGTGCAGCGCTTCGGGCGAATCGGTTCGACCCCACCAGGACAGCTCGTGCAGCTCGCGAGATATTGGCCAGCCAACGATCTCCAGTCGCCTAGTAGCTGCCCAGCAGCGCTGATACAGTTGGAGCGAACGCGGGGCCAGCCTCCGCATCTCGGCGGAAAGCCTTTGGGGGGACACTATGGGCGTGCCGTTGCGGGAGGCCGCCGCTTGCGGCGCCTACATTCTCAAACAGCGTCTGCGCGGTGTCAAACGCTACCCGCTGGTGTTGATGCTAGAGCCGCTCTACCAATGCAACCTGGCCTGTCGCGGCTGCGGGAAAATCCAGCACGCCGAGCCGATCTTAAAGGCGCGTATGACGCCAGAACAGGCCTGGGCTGCCGTCGACGAGTGTGGTGCACCAATCGTTTCCATCCCGGGTGGCGAGCCGTTGATCCACCAGGAACTTCCGCGTTTGGTGCAGGGACTAATCGACCGCAAGAAGTTTGTCTACCTCTGCACGAACGCGATTCTTCTAGAGAAGCGGCTGGATGAATTCAAGCCGAGCCCGTATCTGACACTCTCGGTACACCTGGACGGTTTGCAGGAGGAGCACGACGAATCTGTTGACCGTGGCGGTATCTTCGACCTCGCGGTGCGTGCGATCAAAGCCGCCAAAGCGCGCGGCTTCCGCGTCACGACGAACAGCACTTTCTTCGAGGGCAGCAGCCCTCAGCGCACACGAGAGCTGTTCGATTTGCTGGTCGAACTAGATGTCGACGGAATGATGATCTCACCCGGCTATGCCTATGAGCGCGCACCGGACCAAGACCACTTTCTCAAGCTGGAAGAGACACGCGAGTTCTTCCGCGAAGTGCTGGATAACCCCAACCGTGAATGGGTCTTCAACCATTCTGACCTATTCCTGCAATTCTTGCGTGGGGAACTGGAATACGACTGCACCCCCTGGGGCAACCCGACCTACTCAGTGCTGGGCTGGCAACGTCCTTGCTATCTGCTGGATGAGGGCTATGCCGACACCTTCCAGGAGTTGATAGACGAGACCGCGTGGGAAAACTACGGGCACGCCAGTGGCAACCCGAGCTGTCAGCAATGCATGGTGCACTCCGGCTTTGAGCCTACGGCGGTGATCGACGCGTCGACAAATCCAATCCGCGGCCTGCGTACACTGAAAAAAGCCTTGATCGGCTGATCCCAGAACCGCACGCACATAAGAGACTGCCGCTCATGCCAGTCTTCCCTCCTACCTTTTCCCGCCGTCGCTCATGCTAGTGATCCTGACCGCCCTGCCCTGGGAAGCCGACCGCTTCGTGCAGCGTTTGCAGGACCGCCGACGCTCCGAGCTCGCACAAGGCTGGGTGGTATGCGGCACACGCGGCGCACTGGAGTATTGCGTTGTCGTGAGCGGCCCGGGGCCGGATCGAGCACGAGCAGCGATAGCAGCGTTGGACCCACCCCCGACGGCGATGCTCGCGACGGGAGTCGCAGGAGGCCTGAGTCTGGGTATGGGTGCCGGTTCGCTGGTGCTTGCCGATCAGTTGTTAGCCTCGCCGGAGTCCCGCCCACTAAAGCCAGAAGCTCACCTAGCAGCTTGGGTCGGCCAAACGCTGGCTCGCGATTCGATTCCCTACCGATCAGGTGGAAACCTGAGCGTGGCGACGGAGCTAACAACGCTCGCGCAAAAGCAAGAAGCCAGCGCTGCGGGCGGAGCGATCATCACGCAGATGGAAGACCACATCTGGGCGGAAGCAGCTGCCGAGTCCGGTCGGCCGTTCGCGTCATTGCGCGCCGTGCTAGATCCCGTCGATCAAGCAGTGCCTGCCAAAGTCATGGCCTGGGATTGGCACGGACCGCGCGGGATGGAGGTTGTTGTAGCCGTTCTCCAAGACCCCCCGCTGATGTTCGGCCTGGTGCGGCTGAGCTGGCAACGGGAACGAGCCCGACGCGCGATCGATCGCGCCTTGGAGGCGATAGTCTCTGGCGGCCAACCGCCCGATCCCGGGGGGACGATGTGACCCACGCACTCGTAACGGGAGCCTCGGGATTCATCGGCGGACACGTGGTACGTGCCTTGCTGGCGGATGGCGTGAGGGTAAGGGCCTTCGTACGACCAAAGGCGGAGGCCCCCACACTGACAGGCCTAGAAATCGAACGTGTCGAAGGCGATGTGACCGACACCGATGCGGTCCGCTCAGCTATGGTGGGCATCGATGTCGTCTTCCACCTCGCCGCGCGCTACGCACTGCACCGACGCGACAGCAAACTCACCAACGCAGTCAATGTGGCAGGGACACAAACCATTATGGAAGCCGCGCTAGCGGCCAGCGTAGAGCGCATCGTACACACCTCATCGGTAGCGGCCATCGGGCACTCGGTGGCAAACGGGTCACTGGCCGACGAGTCCGTCTGGGCCGACCCAAATAACACCCCCGGCCCATATGAGGCATCCAAGTACGCGAGTGAGCGGCTGGTACAACGCATGGTGGCGGAACAAGGACTACCGGCCATCGCGGTCAATCCGTCCGCGCCGATCGGTCCGCTCGATTTCAAGCCGACGCCCACCGGTCAGCTGATCGTGGACGCGGCGAATGGCGCGCTTCCCGCCTATCTCACCTCAGCCGGCTTGAACATCGTGCATGTATCCGACGTCGCGGCCGGGCATCTACTTGCTTGGCACCGTGGCGTCGTGGGCCAGCGCTACATCTTGGGCAACCTTGAAGGAAATCTGACCCTGCGCGCTATCGCCGATCGAGCGGCGGCGGTGTCCGGGCGGCGCGGGCCCCGCCGTTCAATCCCATATCCCGTCGCATTGGCATATGCGCAGGCCGATGAGAGATTCCTTTATCGTTTCCGCGGCGGGATCGTCCATGCGCCGATCGCGGGCGTGCGCCTGGCGCGCCATCGCATGTGGTTCGACTGCCAGCGCGCCGTCGATGAGTTAGGACTTCCGCAGACGCCCCTGACCGATGCCTTTGCCGAGGCTGTTCGGTTCTTCATCGAGCAGGGCCGTGTACGCCCTATTGATGGTCGATAATTCCGGAAGCAAGACGGAGCTTTGACGCAACAACACGCGCGGCGTAGGTTCGCCCCGAACGCCAGTCACCAGCGGGGAGGACGAGATGACGGCAGATCCTATCGATGGAAACACACTGACGAACCGGCTTCTAGCCAAGCTCTATCTTGGCCAACATCGTCATCGACACGGTGCGATCGTCGATCTGATCAGCCTAGGGATGCCACGCTCCGAGGTCGCGGTGGTACTCGATCTCCCTGAAGACGAGGTGCAAACGATATTGAACGAGGCCGCTGAACTGGCCAGCCGCGCAATCGGGCGTCCATCCACGTCCAGCTAGTCCAGCTAGTCCAGCTAGTCCAGCTCCTACTACGGCGTCGCGCTACTGACGGGGCAACCCTAAGCCGCGCGTTGCAATAATGTTTCGCTGGATCTCGCTCGACCCCTGAGCAATGGTGCTGGGGACCGTTCCCATGTACGCACGGCCGATACCGGCATGCAAGGGAGCGTGAGGGTCTTCTGGATCGATCCGCTGTGAAGGCAGTCCGATTAGACGCGTGCCAAAGTTGGCAACACGTTGGCTCAATTCACTACCGAACGCTTTGCTCATACTGGCCTCATAGTTGGGGATCAAATTCTGACTCTGCATCCAAACCACGCGATAGGAGAGTAGGCGGCTCGCCGCCGCCTCTACCGCGAGATCGGCGAGGCCAATGCGAGCACCCGGGTCGTCGAGCAGCTTGGTGGCCGAGCGACCACTGGCCTCCCGGGCGTACTCCGTCAGGCCTTCGACCTGGCGACGTGCGTCTGCCGAATAGCCGACACCGGAGCGCTCAAAGTCCAAGAGAGTGGTGGCCACGTACCAACCTCGGTTTTGCTCGCCCATCATGTTGCTGGCCGGCACACGCACGTCAGAGAAGTAGACCTCGTTGAACTCATGGTCACCAAGCATGTTGATTAGGGGGCGAACCTCGACACCGGGAGTCTTCATATCAAGCAGGAAATAGGAAATCCCGCGGTGCTTCGGTGCGTCGGGATCAGTACGGGTGAGCACATGGATCCAGTCGGAGTGGTGCGCGTCGGAGGTCCAGATTTTCTGGCCGTTGATGACGAAGTCGTCGCCATCCTTGACCGCGCGTGTCTGAAGCGAAGCTAGGTCTGACCCGGAGCCGGGTTCCGAGAATCCCTGTGCCCATTTCACTTCGCCTCTGGCGATTTTCGGGAGGTGTTCCTGCTTCTGCTCCTCGCTACCATGCACCATCAGACAGGGCCCAACCATGGAGACTCCCTGGATCGGCGGTCCCGGCGCGCCGCGATAAGCACTCTCCTCACGGAAGATGAGCTGTTGTATGTGACTGGCTCCGAGGCCGCCGTACTCCTCGGGCCAGGCCATGGTCAGCCAACCCTTCTCCGCCAACTTGGCTTCATAGGCAGATTCAGCGGCGTGGGAAGCATCGTCACCGGGGCGGGAATCGCCAGGCGGTGGCGTCCAACTATCCGTGATAAAGGCCTGGACCTGGGTGCGGAATTCTTCTTGATCGGGCGTGAATTCGAACTCCATAACCGGCACCTTTCACTAAATCTCCGTTCAGGAGATTAGCGGATTGTGGGCCGGGCTGGTGAGCAAGACCCGGCGACTCGCAGCATGCCACCGGGCCTACACAGCTCCGAGCCGTGACCCGGAAGGGCACCAAGGACTAAGGCTATAAAAAGGTAACCGGACGGGCGGCGGCGGTGGCGTGGTACATACCAGCGTCGATGTCTAGCACGGTAGTTCGCCGCGCCAATTTTCGGAAACTTCAACCCCAACATCGTCGGAATCAACTCGACTCCGACGGACGATACAAACGAGGTGCTCCGGGATCCAACCATCAAGCCAGGGATGATCGCGACGACCCTCACTTGGGATATATTCGGCGAACCGACACATTTCCCCAATAGCCGAGTGGTAAATATTGTCGGACGCCGAGGCAACAACTGGGACCGGGTCACCATGGCGGCACGCACGCGAGGCAGTGTCATTCAATAACACACGAACTCGACCACGGTCTGGGCCTGAGCCGCTCGGACGTCCGCTGCGACGGACTAGATGATGCACCGCTGGTACACCTCGTCCTCGATCGCACCGCGCGACCTGGCGGGGATTCAGGAACTCGGAGGCTAACAACGACCGCTAGCCCACGATCAGAAACGCATGACGATAGTCGCCGGGCACACTCGTTTCACTGCCGCCGGACCAAGAGGATTACTGGCGCGGAAGCCCGAGGCCGCGCGTCGCGATAATGTTCCGCTGGATCTCCGAGGTGCCCGCAAAGATCGTGTAGGGAACCGTGGTCATGTACATACGCCCGATGTCGGCTTGGAGTGGCGCATGGGGATCATTCGGGTCAATCCGCTGCGCCGGCAGCCCCATAATTCCGACGCCTGCATTGGCGACGCGCTGGTTGAGTTCGGTGCCAAACATCTTCGCCGCCGAGGCTTCGTAGTTTGGAATCAGACCTTGGCCCTGCATCCAGACAACACGGTAGGAGAGCAGCCGGCAGACTTCGGCGGAGAGATAGAGATCTGAGAGCTGATTAGCGACGCCAGGTTGGTTATAAACGCTGGTGCCTTTGCTCTTCGTCTCCTTCGCCCAAGCGGTGAGGTTCTCCGTCACGCGTCGTGCCTCGGCAGGGTAGTTAACACCGGAGCGCTCGAAGTCGAGCAGGGTGGCTGCCACGTACCAACCGCGATTCTCCTCACCAAGCATCTGATCGGCGGGTACGCGCACGTCTGTGAAGAACGTTTCGTTCAACACATGGTTTCCAGCCAGGTCGATGATGGGACGCACTTCAATGCCTGGCGTTCTCATGTCAAGCATGAAATAGGAGATACCACGATGCTTAGGTGCATCGGCATCCGTGCGGGTGAGGACGTGGATCCAATCAGAGTTCGTGGCACCCGAGGTCCAGATCTTTTGGCCATTGATGACGAAGTCATCCCCATCTTTGACAGCTCGTGTCTGGAGTGAGGCGAGGTCAGACCCCGAGCCAGGCTCCGAGAACCCCTGACACCAGACCGCCTCAGCGCTAGCGATCGGCGGCAAGAAGCGCTTCTTCTGCTCCTCACTACCGTGCACCATTAGGCAGGGGCCGACCATGGAGATGCCTTGGCCGCCCGCGCCCGGCGCGCCGCGATAGGCACTCTCCTCACGGAAAATGAGCTGCTGCATGAACGCGGCCGACT
>CAZZMQ010000029.1:17998-26406 GCA_964655365.1 uncultured Dehalococcoidia bacterium
GCCACGCCATGGCCAACCACCCATTCGCGGCCAACTTCTTTTCGTAGAGTCGTCCGGCCTCGAAGGCTTCTTGATTGTCGGGCTCAAGCGAGGGTGGCGGCGCGTCCCAGTTGTCGTCAATGAAGGCCACCACCTCGCTGCGAAATTGCTCTTGCTCGTCGCTGAACTTGAATTCCATCCTGCCCTCCCTGGCGTATCACTATCAAGTCTAGGGCGTCGCGGCAATTGAGGCTCTCGGGAGCACCCATTCGGACGACCTGCTAGAACAGGTCGATGAAAATCGTCGTTGCTCTCGGTGGGGAGATAGCGAACAGCGCTCTCCTGCGTGCGCGAGTCGCTGGAGCGGAACTGACGATCGCGGCCGACAGCGGTGCGGTGCGGCTGGAGCGCACGGGGCTGATTCCGGACATCGTCATCGGTGATTTCGACTCGTTGGCGGAATCCGACCTGGCGGCGCTGCACCATCGCGGCGTCGAGATCGTGCCCCATCCAGCCTTGCAGCAAAGGACAGATGGGCACGTCGCGCTACAGCTGGCTGCCGAACGGGGAGCATCGGAAGTGATCTTGCTCGGCGCCGGCGGCGGGGAGCGACTCGATCACCAGCTGACGAACCTACTCTTCCTCGTGGCAGAGGAATTCGCGGCAATGCCGATCAGCGCGATCAATCTTTGGACAGAAGCGATCGGGCTACACGGCCGAGAGACGGGATTCGGTCGCGACGAAGCACGCTTCGCTGGGGACCCCGGCGATTACGTCTCGCTAGTCGCGCTGGGGTCGGTGCGCGGAGTCACAAGCGACGGGCTACGCTGGCCGCTTGAGAGAGCCGAGTTACCGCTAGGGCTCGCAAATGCGATCTCGAACGAGTTGGTCAGTTCGGGCGGCGGGGTTCGGATTGACTCGGGGCGCGCGATAGCAACACATACCTTCCGGAAGAAACGGCTGCCGAGCACATAGTGTCCCGGCTCGACCTCAGGCGAGAGCAAGGTACACTCGTGCCCGATTTGCAGATGTGCCGAACGAGCAGCGATCCGAGGAGCAACTGATGCCGAACTATGAATTCCAATGCTCGAAGTGCCACAATCAGTTCGAGATCTCTCGCCCGATGTCGAAGGCATCGGCCGGGGCCAAATGCCCAAAATGTAAAGCGAAGGCGAAGCGTCTTTTCAGCGCTACGATCATCACAACGGGCACGGGTAGCAGCGACTTCGACATGAGCGACATGCCCGATTTCGGCGGTATGGGCGATATGGGCATGGGCGGCGACGACCACGGCCACTCACACGGTCCTCCGGGAATGCCGGACATGGGCGGTCTTGACTTCTAGCGGCGATCCCTGCGGTGAGAACAACCGCGAGCACAGCCCTAGCCAACGCCGGGACATGCAACCGTGAGAGGCAATTATGGCGCTGGAATTCAACGCGCGCTCCAGCGTTTTCACGGGACGTGGGAGACGTCGAGCCGCTGACACCGCGCAGGACCGCGTCAATGACGCGGAGGGCACAGTCACAGAGCCGTAGCAACCCGAGAGTGGAAAGAAAAAGAGGACGACCCTCCAATGGGGGATCGTCCTCTTGCGCGCGTCGTCTATGGCTATTAGAGCTTCTTCATCGCCCAGAACGTGTCGGCGAACTCCTTGACGCCGGCGCGCAGGTTGGCGGCTAGCTCGGCGTCGGCGTTGACCTTATTCGCCCCGGCCAATTTGACGAGGTTCCAGACCTTGTCGTGGATGTCGGGAAAGGCTTCAACATGCGGCGGCTTAATGAAGTCACCCCAAATGATCAATATCTGGCGCTTGACCTTCTCGGCGTGCTCTTCCTTGGCGGCGATGTAACGCACCGTCGAGTTGCGGAACGCGATCGAGCCGTCGTTCTCGCCCAGGTCGTTGAGCAAACTAACCATCTTCTCAACGGTCTCCGCCGCGATCTCGGCTTCGTGCGGATCATAGATCCCACAAGGAATGTCGCAGTGAGCGTACGCGGTATGCGTGGGCCGGAGCCAATTCATAAGATCCAGGGTCATTCGGTCTCCTCCTAGGATGGTGTCTATTCAACCCGACGTCGGAACCGTCCCACGACGTCGGGTCCCCATTGTGTGGGCGGCGAACCATCATGGCTGCCGCGATCCGCGGCGAATGATACGACGTGGAGGATGGGAGCGACAATGCTACGTGCCGGGCTACAGGTTGGAACCCGGCTGACGGCGGTCACGCTGGTAGCTCCTCTGGTCTACCAATTCATGGCCGGACGCCTGCGCGCATACGCGATCGAGGGCGCGAGCATGAACCCCGCCCTCGCCGCGGGAGACTGGGTCCTAGTCGATCTCGGAGCAACCGCCGCGGTGGGCGATATCGTCGTCGCGGCGCGACCGGACCGACCAGAACTCGAAGTGCTAAAGCGGGTCGCCGGGCGCAATCCGATGGGCGAGTTCTTTCTGCTGGGCGACAACGTGGAACGAAGCACTGATAGTCGCGAATGGGGCTGGGTGGGGCCGGCCGCAATCCACGGTGTGGTGCGATTCCGCTATTGGCCACTGTCCCGGTTGGGGCGAGTCGAGCGACGCGAGAGCTGAGGGCCGAATTCTCCACCGCAACCTTATGGTGGCGAAACGGCGCGGCTCAACAGCCGGAAACCGCCATTACCTTTCGACCGCGCCCGACACTCGAACAACACTTCGCCACGACAACACGGGCTTGCCACGACCTTGAACAGGTGCAACACTCCTTTAGCACTCGTGGTCGGAGAGTGCCAAACACTGCCCGACCCTAAAGCTTTTTGTCGTGTCACCAATGCGGGCCAGTCGCCCGCGATAGCTGTTAGAGGGTACGGAATGGCGAAAGAACTTCTGTTTGACGAGGAAGCCCGCCACGCACTGCGTGAGGGCATCGACGCCTTGGCGGACGCCGTCAAAATCACGCTTGGCCCTAAGGGCCGCAACGTGGTGCTGGCAAAATCGTTCGGGGCACCCACGATCACCAATGACGGCGTCACTAATGCCAAGGATATAGACCTCGCGAACCCGTTCCCCAACATTGGAGCGCAACTCGCTAAAGAGGTTGCATCCAAGACGAACGACATCGCAGGTGACGGCACGACCACGGCCACGGTCCTGGCTCAGGCGATCGTCGCCGAGGGCATGCGCAACGTTGCCGCCGGGGCCAACCCGATGGCACTCAAGCGCGGACTGGAGAATGGCCGCGAGGCGCTTTCGACCCACATCCAGAAGAACGCGACCCGCGTGACGACGCGCGATCAGATGTCGCAGGTGGCGGCTATCTCCGCAGCCGACCCTTCGATTGGGGAACTAATCGGCGAGGTGATGGAAAAGGTGGGTGCCGACGGGGTAATCACCGTCGAAGAGGGCCAAGGAATCCGCAATGAGGTCGAATACGTAGACGGGATGCAGTTCGATCGCGGCTACATCTCGCCTTACTTCGTCACCAATCCGGAGCGTATGGAAGCCGACGTCGAGGACCCCTACATCCTCATCACCGACAAGAAAATCTCGGCGGTCAACGACATTCTTCCGCTGCTTGAGAAGGTCCTGCGGGTGAGCAAGAACTTCATCATCATTGCCTCCGATGTAGATGGCGAAGCCCTGGCCACGCTGGCTGTGAACAAACTGCGCGGCACGGTCAACGTAGTCGGCGTCAAGGCACCCGGCTTTGGTGACCGCCAGAAGGACAACCTGGGCGATCTCGCCGTGTTGACCGGTGCCACGGTCGTAAGCGAGCAACTGGGCGGCAACCTGGAAACCACCGAGATCACGGACCTCGGCCGAGCACGTCGCTTCACCGCGACCAAGGAAGCCAGCACGATCATTGAAGGTCGCGGAGCGGCCAAGGAAATCGACGCTCGAATCAACGAAATTCGCGCCATCTTCGATCAGTCCAAAAGCGACTGGGATCGCGAGAAAGCCCAGGAGCGCTTGGGCAAGCTTTCCAACTCAGTGGCCGTGATCAAGGTCGGGGCCGCAACAGAGGTCGAGCTCAAAGAGCGCAAACACCGCGTGGAGGACGCCCTCTCGGCGACCCGCGCGGCCGTCGAGGAAGGCATCGTTCCTGGTGGCGGCGTGGCTTTGGTCACAGCGATCAAGGCACTGGACGGCGTGGAGCTCGATGGCGACGAAGGCACCGGCGTGCGTATTCTCCGTCGCGCCCTGGAAGAACCGATGCGCCGTATCGCGATCAACGCGGGCCAAGACGGGTCGGTCATCGTGCAAGAGGTGAAAACGAACCGCAAGAAGAACTTTGGCTATGACGCCTTCGACGACGACTACGGCGACATGATCGACAAGGGCATCGTCGACCCTGCGATGGTGACACGCGCTGCACTGGAAAACGCGGTCTCCATCGCGTCGATGGTGCTGACCACGAACTGCCTGGTAACCGACAAGCCGGACGAAAACAGCGGTGCGGCGGCGGCCATGGCGGCTGGCGCACCCGGCATGTACTAGACCGGCCGCACTGCTAGAGAATGAAACGGGTCCTTCGGGGCCCGTTTTCTTTCACTGCACAGATTCCCGGCAAAACGTCCGGGCTCAGCCCGTGCGGCGTCTGCGCCACCGACTATACCCCTGCTGAGTATCGCGGGTAGCGGAACGGTCGAGTGGGGGAAGCGTGAGCCGACGCAGAACAGGCTCGGTACCGTGAATCAGACGGCAGGCAGCAGCAGCGACCTCGTCAGCCAGGGACTCAGTCAGCGTCGCAAGCGGCAACGTGGTGTGCAATCGCGACCAAGACGCCGTCCAGTCCTCAAGCTCCCAGTCCGAGCCAAGCACCGCCCGCAAGTCGTCGGCATGACAGGCGATCTGAGCCGCGACTTCGCGACTCCAGTCGTGAGGGCCTTCGATGTGCAACCCCACTTCGATCCGGCGGGTCATGCGCACCGGCCAAACCTCGTAGTGCAAGCTAGGTTCACCGAAGTGGATCTGGAGCGATGTAAACACCCGGTTCAAGCTAGGACTGCCCAGTGTCGGATCCAGGGCGCGCTCCGTTCGTTCCTGCACAAGCTGGAGGAACGAACGGATATTCAATCGAGCGGGCCGGGGGGCATCGTATTTGCGCGGGACATACCAGTAGACTACTGCAGCACCGCTACTCGATGTTCGGGCTAAGCAGTGTGTGCAAGGCAGCTCAGCCGCAGGGAAAGAGTCTACGGGTGGACACGAAACGTGATGTCCTCATCTACGTTACGAGTTGGTGCGGATCTTGTAGGACCACGCAGCGATGGCTCGACCAGCGAGCCATCGCCTACCACACAATCGATATCGACGAGGACGGCGAAGGTGCCGCGGTCGTGATGCGACTCAACCAGGGCAATCGCTCCGTACCCACGATCCTTATCAACGGCGAACATATCCTGACGGAGCCGAGTCGCGCCCAACTCGGGGAAGCATTCGGAATCGACTAACACTCCGTGGGATTTGTGAGACTTATCCGTGGTCAATCACATGTGCCGCAGTCGCCTTAAAGGTAATGGTGACTAGGCTTCCCAGATCAATCGCGAGATCTTCGAGCGACGGTCGAGTGAGTGTGATGACAACCGGTACGTCAGCGTCGGACCCAGCGCTGAGATGCACGCGCACCACAGGACCAGCCGCTTGAACTGCGCGCACGATGGCGGGTAGGTGATTGCGCGCGCTAGTCGACTCATCTCGCACGCCTATCTCCGAACTGGCCGCAAGCGTAATTTCCTCTGGCCGAATCGCAAAAAGGGCATGCCGGGGCGGATGCGCAACAGCGACATCGAGTTCGCAGGTGGAGCAGGCGTCGAGCCGGTAGCTAGCCACGCCGCGATCGGCTCGGAGGAGGGTCGCAGGCCAGACGTTCTCGACGCCAACGAAGGAAGCCACGCCCTCGTCAGCGGGAGCGCCGAAAACCTCCGCAGGGGGGGCAACCTGGCGTACCATGCCGTCGATTAGAACGACGACGATGTCGGCCAAGCGCAGCGCCTCGTCACGGTCGTGCGTAACTAGCACCGTAGTCACATCAGTCTCACCCAGGATTTGGGCGAAGTCGTCAATCAGCGCATCCCGAGTGGGAGCGTCGAGCGCGGAAAACGGCTCGTCGAGCAGGAGAACCTCTGGTTCGAGGGCAAAGGCGCGGGCGAGGCTAACGCGCTGCGCCTCGCCGCCGGAGAGCTCACGCGCGGGGCGGTCAGCCAAATCCGCTACACCAAAGCGAGCCAGCCATCGCTCCGCACGATCACGACGTTGGGCCCGGGGAACCTTGCGAAGACTGAGCGCAATCTCAAGGTTCTTGCGCACCCCTGTCGAAAGCAAGAGCGCCTCCTGGAAGACGGAGGCCATACGGCGGCGGGTGGCAAGGGCATCGTCGCGCATCGAACGTCCGTCGAGCAGTAACTCTCCACTGTCGGGCGCCACCAGCAATTGCAACGCCGCCAGCAGGGTGCTCTTGCCAGAACCGTTCGGCCCAATTACGACACTGACCTCACCTCGGCGCAGAGAGAGATCGCCGACATGAAGAACCTGCCGGCCAGCGCGCGAGAGGGAAACATCGCGCAGGCGAACTTTGGCGTCGGGTGTCGAGGATTCTGGCACGAAATCGTTAGAGGGCACGTCGCTGTTGTTGGACACCGGTCATAACCAGATTTACTACGTAGGCCAACACAAGCAGCATGACACCTAACGCGATCCCGATCTCGATGTTGCCACGACTCGTCTCCAAAACCGTGGCCGTCGTCAGAACACGCGTTTCGCCGGCGATGTTCCCACCCACCATCATGCTAGCCCCAACCTCCGAAATCACCGCGCCGAAACCTGCCATCAGTGCGGCCAGCAAACCCAAGCGAGCCTCGCGCACGAGCAGCCAGAGCAACTGCAGCCGATTCGCGCCGAGCGCCACGATCTGGTCAAGTAGCCGCGGATTGAGCGACTGAATGGAGGCCATCGAGAAACCCACGACGAGCGGTACGGCAATCACGAACTGGGCGATCACCATTGCCGTCGGCGTAAATATGAGATTGAGACTGCCGAGCGGTCCGCTGCGCCAGAGGAGGATCGCCACCATCAGGCCTACGACGACGGGTGGCATTCCCATGCCGGTGTTGACCAAAGCGACGATGAGGCGGCGACCGCGAAACCGTTTGAGCGCGAGGATCGCACCAGCAGGAACACCGATGAAGAGCGCCACCGTCGTTGCGACGGCCGAGATACCAAGGGTCCGCAACGTGATCTCTATGATTTCAGCGTCGCCGTGGATCCAGAGGTTGAACGCCTCATTCAGCCCATTCCAGAGGAACTCCATCGTTGCTCCTACTCGCTGGCCAGAGCGGCGAATTCATCAATCGTCTCGGCTTCGTCTCGACCCCGCGTGGGGATGAATAGGGAGCGACCAAACTCCGCCCGGCGAAACCCCTGGATCCGATCCTGTGTTTTCGGATCCAGTAAAAACGCTACCCATGCAGCGGCTTCGGCAGCATTGATCTGGCCTTTGCCAGGCGTCACCTGCATCACGCTATATATGTTGATCAATGCGGGATCTCTCTCAGAAACGATCTCTAGATCGAGCGTGCGACTCAGGGCAAGAAAAGTGCCGCGGTCGGCCAGGATATAGGCCTCCTTTTGATCGGCGATCGTGAGGGACGCACCCATCCCTTGCCCGCTTTCCTCGTACCAATGGCCGACCGGTTCGAGACCAGCGGCGGACCAGAGCGCAAGCTCCTTCTTGTGAGTACCGCTGTCATCTCCCCGTGAGATGAATCGAGCCTCGGCGATGGCCAGACCAGCGAAAGCGGTCTCGATATCCCGTTCGCCACGGACACCGGCCGGATCCTCGCTCGGACCAACGAGGACGAAATCGTTGTAGGCGACGAGCCGCCGATTGATTACATCGCCAGATTCGACCAATGCCTTCTCGGCATCAGGGGCATGGACGAGCAGCGCGTCGGCATTACCCTCTTGGGCCATCCGTAGTGCTGCACCTGTTCCCACAGCGATCACTTTGACGTTGATCCCAGTCTGTTCTTCGAAGATCGGCACCAACTCGTCCAGCAGGCCACTGTTCTCCGTGCTAGTTGTGGTAGCCAGAATCAACTCCGCATCGCCGCCGCAGGCGCTCAGCAAAAACGTCGCGACGAGCGGCGCGAACGCGGCCCGAAAGGACAGGCGCAGACTCACGGGCGGGTTCCTTTGTCCTGGGCGATATGCTGAGACTAGCATATCGCCCAGGACAAATACTCACACAGGACTACCCCGGAAGCAAGCATCATCTCGTACATTGGACCCACCAGAGATTACGAAAGTCCGCTGAACGGGTCGACCTCAACCAGAGCGGGACCGAGCGCGAGCCGATACCACTCCTCGCACAGAACGGCGTCGACAACGCCTGGAGGAAAGAGCGACTCCGGAGTCCCCTCGGTCAGTTGGGAACGATGAGAGCCGATGGACGC
>CAZZMQ010000030.1:0-334 GCA_964655365.1 uncultured Dehalococcoidia bacterium
CCACGGCACGCTGATTCTGAGTCCCCGCCAGAGTTAGTGCAGGAGCTAGGTTCATGACCGACTACGCCAAACCGTTGCCAGTCCCAGACGAAAACACACAGCCCTGGTTCGATGGCTGCAAGGAGCACAAGCTACTCCTGCAGTACTTCCCCAGCGCTGACTGGTGGCAGTTCCCCTATTCGGAGCGCTGCCAAGAGGATTGGTCGACGGATTGGGAGTGGCGCGAGTCCAAGGGCGCGGGCACGGTATACACGTGGGGCCTAATGCACCAGGTTTACCACCCCTCCTGGGGCGAAGAGATCCCGTATGTGCTCGCCGTCGTCGCTGTCCGCCT
>CAZZMQ010000030.1:344-1874 GCA_964655365.1 uncultured Dehalococcoidia bacterium
CGAAGGACCTCGCATGAACACGACATTGATCAACATCGAGCAGGACCAGATCCAATGCGGCATGCGCGTCAAGGTCACCTTCGACGACGTCACCGACGAGATCACGCTGCCCAAGTTCGAACCCGCCTAGCGGTCCGCGCACGTGCCAGACCAGGATGTCCCCGGCCAGGAAGACGCACCGGATCTACCGCTGGCCGGGCTGCGCGTCGTTGACCTGACCTGGATCGTCGCCGGGCCAACCTGCACGCGGCTGCTAGCAGACTTCGGTGCCGAGGTGATCCGGGTCGAGAACCAGCAGACACTTGACAGCGTCCGCTTCGGACAACCCCACCCTCGCGGTTTCGACCCACCGGACTCATCGGGATTTTTCAGTTGGCTCAATCGGAACAAGAAATCGATCACACTCAACGTGGCTCACCCTGATGGCCTGACGGCGCTCAAACAGTTGATCGCCGTCTCCGATGTCGTGATCGAGAACTACTCCAGTTACGTTATGGAGCACTGGGGGCTCGGCTACGACGAACTGCGTGCGCTCCGCGAGGACGTCATCTACGTCTCGCTCAGCGGATTCGGACACTCCGGTCGCAACCGAAGCTACTCCACCTGGGGGCCAACGGCGCAGGCCCTGAGCGGACTAACGGCGATGTCAGGACTACCCGGCCAGCCCGCCGCGGGCTGGGGCTATTCGTACATGGACCACACCGCGGGCTATTCTGCAGTTATCGCGACGCTGACTGCACTGCGCCATCGACAGGTAACCGGTGAAGGACAGCAAATTGACCTCTCCCAGGTAGAAGCAGGGGCAGTTCTCTGCGGGCCAGCCATCCTCGAAAAGACCGTCAGCGATCACAGCTACCGCTCGCCTCACAACCCACCCGGCAATCACGCCGCTTGGCCCAAAGTCGCGCCTCACAACGCCTACCTCTGCGACGGCGACCCCATCGACACCGAGTCGTGGCTCATGATCACGTGCGAGAACCATGATCAGTGGGCTGCGCTTTGCGCGACCGCCGGACGCGACGACTGGCCGGTCGATCCACGCTTCGCCACCATGCCAGCCCGGCTGCGGAACCAGGACATACTAGACGAGTTGATCACCAAATGGACGCTAGGCCAGAGTGCAGTAGTTCTGATGGAGCGCCTGCAAGCAGCGGGGGTGCCGGCCGGCGTGGTGCAGAATTTGCCATCCATCGTCTACAACGATCCTCAGATCAAGAGTCGCGGCTTCATCACGACAAATCACCATGAGCTCCTTGGCGAACACCTAACCGACGGCACGCCGGCGAAGCTCTCTCGTACCCCCGCACAACGACGCACGCCCGGCCCTCGACTGGGCGCTGACAACGAGTCAATCTTGGGCGACCTGCTCGGCTACGACGAGCAAGCCCGCATGCAACTTCTCGTAGACGGAGCATTGGGATGAGCACCGGCCCGCTCAACGGTATCCGCGTGATAGATCTTTGTGATCCCAAAGGGCAATACATGGGACGGCTGCTGGGCTCGCATGGTGCCGAGGTGATCAAAGTGGAA
>CAZZMQ010000030.1:1884-13657 GCA_964655365.1 uncultured Dehalococcoidia bacterium
CACTTGCGGGCGACCCAGGGCGAGGCATCGGGCCCGTCGTCGACGACGTGGCGGGGGTCAACCGCTCCTTATTCTGGTGGTACTACAATGCCGACAAGCGCTCCCTCGCAATCGACATTTGGAAACCGGACGGAGCAGCGCTCGTTCGCCGACTCGCCGCGAATGCCGACGTAATCCTGGAATCGTTCGCGCCGAACAAGCTAACCGCAGTGGGCCTGGATTACACCGCTCTCAGTGCTGAGCAGCCGAAGCTGATCATGACTAGCCTGACGCCGTTCGGGCAGGACGGTCCGCGCGCAAACTGGGCCTGGTCCGACGCCATCGGACTAGCTCTGGGTGGGCCGATGTCGGTCTGCGGCTACGACGATCTGCCCGGCACACCACCGATTCGGCCCACCGCACACCAGGCTTTCCACATCGGCTCACACTTTGGAGCAGCAGGAACACTAGTCGCACTGATCGAACGCGCGGACTCGGGCCGGGGCCAGTACGTTGACGCTTCAATCCATGAAGCCTGCGCCACCACGACTGAAGTCGCCATGCCATACGCTTTGTTCGAGGGCCAGTCTCTACTGCGACAGACGGGACGGCACGCCGCCAGCCGCCCGACTGAGCCCTGGAACTACCAAGCGTCGGATGGACGCGCAATTAACATTTTCGGCATGCCGCGCGGCGACGCGGGCTTTCTGCGCCTCATCGAGTGGACCGAGGAGTCTGGCTTGGGAGGTGACCTACGCAACGCCGAATTGCGCGACGGACGCAAGCGCCAACTCGGCCTCGGACAGGACAGTGCCAAACGGATGCTGCGCGACCTTGCGACGTTCATCGCATCGAAACCGTCCCAGGAAATCTACCGAGGTGGGCAGGAGCGCGGTGCAGCTTGGGGTACACTCAACACCCCCGACGAGCTGCTAGACGATCCCCACTTCCATGACCGTGGCTTCTGGGTCGACGTGGAGCACGAAGACCAAGGTCGCACGGTCACCTACCCAGGTGCGCCCGCCAAACTGCTCGGCAGCGAGTGGGCGCTACGTCGACGTGCGCCCTTACTCGGCGAACACACAACGACGATTCTTCGTGACGAATTGGGCCTGTCCGTGGACCAAATGACCGCGCTCGCCGGAGCCGAAATCATCGCGTAGGCAACTGACGGGCTGAGAACGCGACGCGGTCGCGTTCAACCGGCCCGCGACATAGGCTGAGGGTAAGGCGGGGATGATGTCTGAGCAGCAGCGCGCACGACGGCGAAGACAGCGACAGCGTCGGCGACAACGCCGGCGCGAAGCCGCTCCCCTGATCGAGGGTGAGGTCGTCGACGAGCAAGACACTGAGCTAGCGGACGATACCACTAGCGACAAAGCGCAAGACGGCGACGGCCGCGAGGTAGGCTCTACCTCACGCCCCAACACCATCTTCGGCATGCCACGATTCATGTTCACAATGACTGTCGGCATCTTCGCGGCGCTGCTGTTCGTGATCATTCTGCAAGAGGTCCTAGGCCCCGCGACCGACAATATCGAAGGCGTGCAACGCTTCCCTGATCTGGGCCGCCGTCATCTCGCCGCCGGCGAAGTCTTCGACGGCTACAACAGCAACCCGCCAACCTCGGGACCGCAGAACGTCGCGGGAGTCCCGGCCGGAATCTACGGACCCACCGAGAACGCACCGCTCGACTTCATTCCAACGGCGGCAGAACTCCTCCCCGTGCTGGAAGCGGGTGGGATCGTGATCCACTACCGTGCCAACCTAGTTCCGGAAGATGCGCGCAACGATCTACGCGATTTGGTCAACCGCGCCGTCGCGTTCAACATCGTGCTGACCGTCAATCCCACAATTGAGACGCCTATCATCGCGGCGGCCTGGGGGCATCTCTTCCGCCTGCCCAAGCTTGACGAGGATTTCATCGACCATCTGGAGCGCTTTATCGCCGACGAAGATGAGGGGTACCATCGACGCTTCGTGCTGGAAAGCGATCCGGTCATACGAGACCTAAACAGAACAACAGAGCTCAGACCGGTAACAGACGAGAGTGACGTGGAATAGCGTTCGAACGGGGGTTGAGATGGGACGACCGACGGGAAGGAGGGTGACAGGACTGGTACTCATCATCTTGGTGGTGGGGACCATTGCCGCGGCCTGTGGCGGAAGCGGGAAAAGCTTTGAGGATCCGCGGCTTCAAGAATTCGACGACGCCTTCACTGCTTCGGGGCAGCGGCACCTCGCGGTCGGCACCACCTTTTCTGGTTATCCAACGCTGCCGCCCTACGCTGGTCCGCACTGGGAGGTGCCGTCACGCTGCGGGATCTATGAGCAGCAGCAGCCAATCGAAGCGATGGTCCATTCGATGGAGCACGGGGTCATCTTGTTCCACTTCCAACCCGACCTCTTCCGCGCAAACGAAGTCACTGAAATGCGCATCGTCGCATCCGGACTCCTCCGCGAGGGTCGGCGGCTGATCATGACCCCCAATCGCCAGATGGATTCCGCTGTGGTGCTGACGTCTTGGGGACGTATCTTGGAACTCGATAGCTTCGAGCCGGAGACTGTCGAGGCCTTCACAGCAGCCTTTGAGGACGAGGCACCGGAGAAGTTCTCGGCCGCTGTAGCCTGCCGCGGTGATCTGCACGTGCCCTAAGGGGGATCAGTCGATTGGGATCTCGCCCACAGCACCCATGTCGTCAACCTTCCAAACGCCCTCAACCTCGACCCACTGGGTGAAGATCGTTCCTTCGCCGTCATCGGCCTTGAAGATGATGTGAACCAGATTGTCGCCCTGGTCGGAAGTCTCGAATGACGTCGCGCCCGTCGCGCCACCACCCTCGGCCGTCTGGCTTTGCATCGCCAAAGCCTTGCTCATGCCGACAGGCGTAAAGACGGGCATCAGGCCTGCGATGTTGTTCGCCATAATGTCGGTCGCGAACTGATCAAGCGCTTTCTGAAAGTCGATCATGTTTTGGGGTTCCCTCGCAGTGCGGCTCAGCCCATGAGCCGCAGGTGAGTGTATGAGGGCCCCCTGACGGGGTCAAAATACGGTCCCCCGCCCATTTCACCACACACCATGCCGCTGCGGAGTGCGTCCGGAAACACGAGCCGCCTCACGAGCTGACAGACCTGAGCACTATCGTGGCTTAACATGAACTTCGCTCGCAAAGCGGGGAGGGCTATGCGCGACGTAAACCCAATCATTGAGGCGCTCGGCGTTCACAAAACCTACCGAGCCGACGGTAACGAGGTTCATGCATTGCGCGGCGTCGACCTTCGGGTGGACCGCGGAGAGATGGTCAGCATTATGGGCCCCTCCGGCTGCGGCAAAACGACCTTGCTCAACTGCCTCTCCGGCCTCGACGAGGTGGATGTTGGCACGATCCTGATCGAAGGGCAGGAAATCCAGACGCTGTCGGACAACGCCAAGACCGAGTATCGCGCGAAACGGGTCGGCTTCGTCTTCCAGTTCTACAACCTGCTGCCCGTTCTCTCCGCCGTGGAGAACGTAGAACTCCCGCTCTTGCTAGCGGGGGTACCGTCGGCCGAGGCGCGCACGCGCGCCGAAGCAGTGCTGGATCTCGTTCAGCTCAAAGGCTGGGCCAGCCATCGCCCCGCCCAGCTCTCCGGCGGCCAACGCCAGCGCATCACGATAGCGCGCGCTCTCTCGAACGACCCCGCCATCGTCTGGGCGGATGAGCCCACCGGCGATCTCGACAGCACGAATGCCAACGAAATTATGGAACTCGTGGAGCGGCTCAATATCGAGAACCAACAAACGTTCGTTATCGTCACACACGACCAAGCAGTCGGCGAACGCTGTCACCGCACAGTACTCATGCGCGACGGCACGATCGAGGGCGAAGTTGTCCATCGCCCCTTCGAGCCCACGGACCCCACAGCAAGACCCTGCGCCCCAGTGAAGCCCGACGCCACCGCGGCGGGCAACTAACACCGCGAGCGGGCGGAACTCACGATGGACGAGCTCTTCGGCCTCTCGATGGACTCGCTCATGCTGGGAATCATCGTGGCACTGGGTATCGTGGCCACCGTCGTGGCTGTCCTCGCCTGGCGCAGCCCCCTCCTATTTCGGATCGGGCTGCGCAATGTGCCACGGCGCAAGGCGCAGACGTCCCTGATCGTCTTCGGGTTGATGCTGAGCACGCTAATTATCTCCTCGGCCTTCACGACGGGGGACACGCTCGCATCGTCGCTTCGGAGCAGCGCGCTGCGCATCGCCGGTCCGATCGACCACCTGATTGAGTACGACACCAACCCAGGCCGGCGCGTCAGCCAGCGCGAAAGTGTCGTACCCGAATCCGTTGTCATCGACCTCCAGGCTGCCTTCGCCAACGACCCTCAGATCGTCGGCTTCACACGAGCGGTGTTCGACAACGTCTCGATGTTCAACCGAGACACTCAACAACTGCTGCCGCTCTCCTTCCTGCTCGGTCTGGACCCAAACGAAGTCGACACGATAGGTGGAATCCCCACCCCGGAAGGCGGATACCTAAACCTCGATGTGCTCGGGGAACGGGGCCTAATCCTCAATCAAACAGCGGCACGTGAATTAGCCGCGGAGCCTGGGCACACTATTGAAATCACGGTCCGGCGCGCGCGCCAGGAATTCGAAATTGTTGCGATCGCAAGCGACACGCTCCTATCGGGAGAAGTCAACCCGATCGAACCGCAAGGGGCCGTGATCCGGCTCAAGGACGCGCAGGCGCTCTTCGACCAGAAGGGCTTCGTCACTGGCGTAGGCGTGACGACCGTCGGCAGTGGCGGTGGGGCACTCAAGATCGCAGACGCCGTTGACGTCAAGTTGAACGACTTCTTGCAGGCGCGCGCAGCCGCGGAGGTTCATGCCGCCACCCCGATCGAACAGCGCATCTACGCCGACTCTCAGGATCGCGCGATCTTCGACTCGAACCCGTTCAAAGCCGATGCCGTTGACGACGCCGAAACATTCGGTTCCATCTTCGCGAGTGTCTTCCTGGTCATGGGACTCTTCTCGATCGGCGCCGGTGTGCTGTTGATCTTTCTCATCTTCGTACTGCTAGCCGAGGAAAGAAAAACCGAGATGGGGATCGCCCGGGCCGTGGGCATGCGTCGCTGGCACTTGGTCGAAACCTATCTTGCCGAAGGCATGGCCTACAACGTCGGCTCCGCTGTCATCGGTGCCGTCATCGGGATCTTCTTCGCCTTGGGCATGATCGCTGCGCTCAATACGCTGGGTGACGACTTCGGCTTCAGTCTGCAACGTCATGTGGAGCCACGCAGTGTGGTCGTCTCCGCCGGCCTCGGCATCCTCCTCGTCTTTCTGACCGTGATCATCTCGGCATACCGCGTCAGCGCCCTCAACATCGTCGCCGCGATCCGCGACATCCCCGAGAGCCGTCTCGTGCAGCCACGGCATATCTCCCTTGCGGGAGTGCTCGCCACATCCTTTGGCCTCCTCCTCCTCCCCTCAAGCCTGCTCAGCGCACCGCTGGGCTTAGGTCTTCTAATCACACCCGCGATCGGTACCGCCATCCGATCCCGAGGCTGGGCAGGGCGTGTCGTCCTCCCGGCCTGGAGCTTGATGCGTTGGCGACCGGAGTGGTGGTTCAGTGTTCTCGCTCTCGGCGCGCTCCTATCCTGGAACGGGATCACCGACGCGAGTGCCTTCCTCTACTTGTTGGGGCTCTCCTTGATACCGATCGGCCTCCTGCTCCTCGTAAGACGCGTCGACAAGGCTGGCAGGAGCGCACACAGCCTGATGGGGTTAGCGATCCTTGTGATTTGGCTCGCCCCATTCGATGTGCACGAATTGGTCTCTAACTTCGAAGGCGGCCCTGAACTCTTCTTCCTTTCCGGCGCGATGATGGTAACTGGAGCAACCGTCTTCTTCATCTTCAACCTCGATATGCTGTCGCAACCGTTGCGCCTAATTGGCACCATCTTCGGTAAGCTGCGGCCCGTCGTGCTGACGGCGGCAGCCTATCCCGCCACTACGCGCTTCCGCACCGGCATGACAGTCGCGATGATTGCGATCATCATGTTCGCGCTTGTCACCTTCACCACGATCAACTCCAACTTCTCGCGCCTCTTCACCAGCGAGACCGCTGCCGGCGGTTACGCGATCCAGGCCGACGCCAATCGCAACGCGACTTTCAGCGACCTCTTCGCAGCCGTGATCGAGGAAGACCGACCGGATCTTGCCAACCAGCTAGCCGACATCTCCGAGTTGCAACTAGCCTCCCTCTTCGGAACGGACATCGTTGCCACGCAGACGGAGCGATGGGACTCACGCCACGAACGCCCCATGCTCGACGCCGTCGGCGCCCCAGTTCCGGAAGCAATCGCGAACGAACTCGCGGTGACCGCCTTCGACGAGAACGGCGACCCAATCCCCGGCGCCGAGGACGAGCCCGCCAATTTCGTCTACAAGACAGTCTTCTTCTCCGGTGCAAACGATGCCCTAATCGAAACCAACCGCATCCTGCTGCAGACGCGCGCCACCGGATTCGACGACGATAAATCTGTCTGGGAAGCCCTGCGTACTCCGCTCTCCGACGGGTCGCGCTACGCGGTCGTCTCCGCCCAGGCTGTCGCTGAATCCGGTGGGCCCTTCGCCAGCGGCGAGGATACATTCACGTTGCCGAACACAATCGAGGAATGGAGCAAACGCATGCCAGTAGTCACGGCACTGGTGCGCAACCCATCGAGCGAAGAGGTGCTCACCGTCCGCATCATCGGCGTGATCGATCAAGTAATCGGGATCATCGACCCCTACTTCACCAATGTGCCGAGTCTCATCGTCGCCGACGAAGCCTTCGCTCGCCTCTACAGCGATCCTGACCTCGTACGCCACTTCGCCAAAGTGACGGATGAATCCGACGCCTTCACCGTCGCCCAGGACCTGGAAGCAACGCTGCGAGTCGAGACCGTCTCTATTCTTGACGAGCTTGCGGACCTTCAAGACACGCAGCGCACGATTCTAGGATTGTTCCAGGGCTTCACCGGACTTGGGCTGCTGGCTGGGTTGGCCGCGCTGGGTGTGATTGCGGTACGTGCCGTCGTTGAACGGCGCCAACAGATCGGCATGCTACGCGCGATCGGCTTCTCCCGCGGATTCGTGCGGATCGGCATGGTGCTGGAGATGTCGTTCATCGCCCTCCTGGGCATGAGCATAGGCAGCGTGCTCGCCGTGGTGCTCTCATGGCGGCTGTTCAGGGAAGGGGTATTCGGCAGCACATCTGGCGCCGCCTTCTACGTGCCGATCGGGCAGATCGCGCTATTCGTGGCAATAGCCATGGCAGCATCGATCCTGCTGACTTATCTGCCCGCCAGACAGGCCTCACGTATCACGATCGCCGAGGCACTCCGCTACGAGTAGTCTCGATCAGGCTGCGAGCGCCTATCCTCACGCCATGACCAAACTCCCAATCGACGCCATTCGACTGCTCTACGCCTACGACTCCGACGCACCGCTTGAGGGTCAGACCCAAGTGACCGAGTCCTCCGGGCCGGTCAAGGTAGAGCGGTTCCAGTTCCAATCCCGCCACGAGCAAACCGTCCCCGGCCTGGTTCTCACTGATCCCGAAAATGACGCTCCTCGTCCGCTCATTCTCGTCGCCCATCCCGGCACACTCGACAAATCAAGCGACTACGTGCTCTGGCCCGCCCAACAGTGGGTCGCCGCCGGAGCGATCTGCGCGACAATCGATCAGGCTGGCCACGGCGAACGAGCGCGAAGCCCTGTCTCCATGGAGGACTTCAGTCGCTACCCCTTCCGGCGTATGGACCAAACAATCCAGACCGCCGTCGACTGGATGCGGACACTGGACTACCTCAGTCAAAGACGCGACGTAGACATTGGACGTATAGCGTTCGTCGGCTTCAGCATGGGCGGAATGCGCGGTGCACCGTTCGTTAGTCTCGACAAGCGCGTCAAGAGCGCCGTCTTCTGCATCAGCGGTGCGGCTCGCAGCTTGCCCGACGACCCAGCCGAGCGCCTGGCTCAAGAAGCGACTGACCCAGCCACCTTCGCTCCGCTAATGACCAGTGAAACACTGGTCATCGCCGGTCGCAACGATGACCTAATTACGCCGGCGTCGGCCCAAGGGTTTCACGACGCGATACCGGATCCAAAGTCGATTGAGTGGCTGGATTGCGGCCACTGGGACTTCATGCCCCAAGGCGTGGAGCCAATTTGGCCCTTCTTAGAGTCGCGCCTCTAGGTCAGCACACCCAACGCGACCAATTCACCCACTTCGTCCTCGCTGTAACCTAAAATCTCCGTCGCCACGCGAAACGTCTGCTCGCCCAGTAGCGGTGCCGGCGCGTCCAACTCGCCCGGCGTCTCGCTCAGCCTAGCAACGGGGCCATCGTAGGCGGAGCGTCCCGTCTCAGGGTGGTCGAGGTAAGCATAGTAGCCACGCTCGGCGAGATGAGTGTCGTGGTTCAGCATGTCCTCGGCATCGTGTACCAAGCCAGCGGACACACCCGCCGCTTGCAGCTTGAGCTCCAATTCGCTCGCGCTCTGTGACGCCGTCCACTCACCCAGTGCCGAATCGAGCGCGTCTTCATACGCACGACGATCCAAAATCGTGGCGAAGCGGTCGTCGTCAGCGAACGACGCAGCCCCAGCGACCTCGCATAATGCCGACCATTCTGCATCATTGCCGACAGCCAACGCGATCCATCGCTCGCGTGCTTCTGGATCCTGCCCCGGCTCGGACGGATAGCTGCGCGTCTCGTCCAAGCAACGATAAACGCCGTGCGGAGCCATCCAGCTCGACCGATTGCCAGCGCGCATCTGCACGCGGTCGTTCACACTGTAGTCGAGTAAAGCTGGGCCCAATGTCGAAGCCACCGACTCAATCTGAGCCAGCTCCACCATCTGCCCCTGCCCTGTGCGCTCGCGATGTCGCAACGCAGCCACGATCGCGATCACAGTGTGACCGGGATTGAGCGCATAGTCGGGATAGTTCGTGCCCACCCCGAAAGGAAGCCGGTCAGGGTTTCCGCTGAGATGACTCAGCCCGCTAATCGGCGCCAGCACACCACCAAACCCCAGGAAATCTCGATGCGGACCCTGGAGGCCCTGCATCGGCTGGTAGGCGGCGATGATCTTCGGATTGATTTCGCGCAGCGTTTCGTATCCGATGCTCCACTTCGCCAGCACGCGCGGCGTGTGGTTAGTGAGGAAGACGTCGCACCGCTCCACGATCCGGTAGGCCACCTCCTGCGCGCGCTCGACGTTCATGTTAAGGAGGAATGAGAGCTTTCCGGCGTTGAAATTGTTGAAGTAGCCCGAGAGGTTGTAGGAATCCGTCTTTCCCGGCGGCATCGGTTGGGCAATGCGAAGGGAATCGATGCGTGCTTCGCTCTCGACACGGATCACCTCCGCGCCGAAGTCGGCCAATGTCCGGCCCGCTATCGGGCCTGCCCCGAACCAGGAAAAGTCGGCTACCCGGATCCCGTCTAATGGTCGTGGGCCCGTCATATCGCACCCTCCGAGATGAAAACCGTGACGTCGGCCGCGGGGATCCCCACCTCGTCCACCCAGACTTCCTGATTGTGTTCACCGATCATCGGGGGTGGACGTCGAAGCACGACCGGCGTCTCACTGAGGCGATATGGCGGTCCGGGGAAATCGATCAGCTGACCGTCACGCTCGACCTCAAAAAACCAGTCGCGCGCGCGCAGCTGCGGATTCTCGGCCAAATCCTTTGGTGTCGAGACCTGGCCAAACAACAAGCGCCGACGCTGACCCGCCTCGTAGAGCGCGAGCGTCTCACGTTCCGCCATGAACTTCACCAGCGTCTGCTCGGCAACAGGAAACAGCTCGCGTAGCTCCTCCATCTTGGCGGGATCGGCTAGCGCAGCGGCAAGAGTCCGCCAGTTGAGGTCGCGCAGCCCATCGGCGACCTCTTCGCTCATCTCCTCGATCGCACCTTCCTCCTCCATCCACTCCAGCAAAACTGACCAAGACGCACCTGCTGGAGCCCCGACCATGGCGAGAAGGTAGCCGTCCTTCGTCTCGTATGTGCCCAGACCCGGCAGACGGGCGCTAACGCCCACTCGCTCGCGCGAGGTCAGCTGGAAATCCCATTGTGGGATCGCGGTTTCCTGCGCGATCGAGAGCGCCTCTTGCATCGAGACATCGACGTGCTGTCCATGCCCCTGCCGCTCCCGCTGAAAGATAGCGAGCGTTGTACCCTGTGCCGCTGCCAATGAGGCCGTGATGTAACCTTGCTGGCCGCCCAGCATCTGCGGTGGGTCGGCCGGGTCACCGGAGAGTGTCAGCACACCGGACGAGGCCAAGCCAATGATATCGCTCGCTTTCCAGCCTGCGTGCGGCCCGCTTGTGCCAAAGCCGCGAATCGAAACGTAGACCAGCTCGGGCTGACCTTCTCGCAGCGCCTCGTAGCCGAAGTCACGCTCTTCGAGGTAGTCGTCATCAAACGATTCGAGCAAGCAGTCCGCGCCCGCCACCAACTTTCCGAAGAGCCAACGCCCGTCGTGTTCATCCAGGTTGCAGGTAACCGAGCGCTTATTGGCGTTGAAATACCACCACCCCAAGCTCGTCTCGCGGCTGACGTGATCACCTGCGAAGGGACCCACTCCACGCGCGGCGTCCCCACCGGGCGGCTCAACTTTGATCACATCGGCTCCTAGATCTGCCAACAGCTTGCCCGCGTACTGACCCATCTCCGTGGTCAGATCCAGGATGCGGATGCCATCGAGCGCGCCGGGGTTCTCGGAGCACGTCATCATAGCCAAGCTACTCTCCGGTCTTGGCTGTCACGGTCGCGGGCAACCGTCGATCCAGGATCTCAACCGCCTCCGCTACCATTCCCCTCAGCACATCGCCAGCTGGACGGATCTCGTTCAGCAGCCCGCTGATCTGCCCCGCCGCGTTCATCAAGAGTTCTTGCCGATCGGCTTGTTTGACCGACTCCATGAGATCCGCCACCAGTAAGCCCTGCAAGCCCATCGGCAGGGCCCGTGTACCGGAATCTTCCCAGGCTACGATCAGCTCATTCGTAATATTGCGCATCGTCTTTCCGCTGTAGAGCCGGGTTATGCGCGTGTCCTCTTCGTTCGCGGCCAAAATACGATGCTTACGAAAGTCGTCTAAATTGGCCTCCAGGGTGGGGATGAAAGCGGTTCCACACCAGACTCCAACACATCCCATCGCCAGTGCGGCTGCCATGCCTCTGCCATCGGCGATCCCGCCCGCTGCCACCACGGGTTTTGGAGAAACTGCGTCGAGTACCTGAGGCAGCAGCGCCATCGTGCCGATCCGCCCGGTGTGGCCACCGGCGTCATGGCCCTGCGCAACAACGACGTCCGCGCCGCCGTCGGCTACCCGACGTGCATTCTTGACGTTGCCGACCAGCGAAAGCACCTTGCCGCCCGCCGCATGCACCTGATCCGAATACGGCGCGGGGTTGCCCAAACCGGTCGCCAGCACGGGCACGCCCAGATCCAGGATCGTGTCGACCTGCTCCTGCGGCGTGAAGCGCGGTGTGCGGATCTCGGCACGTGAGGCGATGACCTCGGGTAATTCGAGGCCACCGCGAATGGAGTTCATCGCATCCTTCTGTTCTTCCGGCAACAAGTCGCGCGGATCCTTGGGCCGATCCGCGCCCGTCGGACGAGGCGCAGTGTTGGACGGCACCAGTATGTCAACGCCGAACGGACGGTCGGTGAGATCCTGAATCTTGCGGATCTCTTCGCCGAGCTGGTCCGGCGGGAAGAGGGCAGAGCTGGGGTGTATATACACGAGTTTGTTCGACAA
>CAZZMQ010000030.1:13667-26396 GCA_964655365.1 uncultured Dehalococcoidia bacterium
GCACCCAAAACGCCGAGTCCCCCAGCGTTCGATACGGCGGCAACAAGATCCGCCCCAGCCACCCCTCCCTGACCACCACCGACCGTCGGACCCATACCGGCCAGCACGATCGGATATTCGATGTTGAGCATCTCGCAAAGTACAGTGCTGAGGACGGGGCGGCTCATCGGCTTGTCCCTCTAATCTGGGCGGCGGATCCCGCGGGGCGGGCTCGGAAGCGGAACCCATATGGATGTCGGCAGTCTCACCTCAAGCCGTTTCCCGGTCAATCGGGCTGCCGCACGTCCTAGGTCTCCCGAGCGACGGCTGGGCACTCGCCAAAGGATTGATAAGATCGCGCTATGCATCTGAAGAGAAGACTTCTGTTCAGCATCAGCGGCGTCATACTTGGTCTGATCTTCCTAATCCTGATCAACAGCTCGTTAGGACCGGATCGCGACGAGACCTTCACCGACTTGCACCGCCCCGAGATCGTGGGCGAATCGGCCTCGCAACGGCCGTAACGAATCACGCAAGCACCCCTAGGGAGAAGAACTAATGCCCACCCGGCCCCAGACCAGCTTGCTGGAAGAGTCACAGGATTGGATCGCCGAAATGCTGTCGGAAGACGGCATCATGGTTACCGGTGCTTTCGTGGAATTGGTCCAGAACTTCGAGTGGGACGCGCTAGAGGCGGATGAAATCGGCCCCGACGATCGAGCCGCGATGGTTCAGCACATCATCGATCGCTGCGCCGCTGAGAACATCCAAGTCGGTCCAATGCCCTCCACCCTCTCTACTGATGGCGGCGACATCCAACCTAAGCCTGTCCCACCCCAGATCGTCGAGCAGGTCCTCTCCTGGGAGGATGAGTTCCTGGGCCTCGCTGGCATCTCCCGTCGCAACCCGGAGTAGCAAAGTGCCCCGTGTCACAATCGAGCCGTCGGGAATCGAACTAGACATCCCCGCAGGCGACACCTTGATGCAGTCGGCCCGCGACCAGGGCCTCTACTGGCCGACTGCTTGCGAGATGCAGTGCCGCTGCGCCACGTGTTTCATCCTCGTCATCGAAGGCGCAGAGAACCTTTCGCCTATGGGCCGAGCGGAGAAAGAGGCGCTGATCAATCAGCGCGGCCAGACAGCGCTCAACGAACCTGTGCGGCTAGCCTGTCAGACGCAAGTCCTGGGCAACATGCGCTGCAGGAAAATCGGCGTGCGATCCGAGTAGTCTCGCCCGATATTGGTCCCACCTACCCCACACCACTTGTGCATAGACGCGTCCGATATACTTACGCTATGGAAATCGGCCGCTTAGAAGCCTTTGTGCAGGTCGCTACGCTGCTCTCGTTCTCGAAGGCAGCAGAGGCGCTCTATCTCACCCAGCCGACGGTCACCGCACGGATCCAGGCCCTAGAGCGCGATCTGGGCGAACCGCTGTTCGAACGCATGGGCCGCACGATCCGGGTGACCGACGCTGGAGAATCGTTCATGCCCCACGCACAGCGAGCGCTGCAGGCGGTTAAGGAAGGGCGCGACGCAATTCTGACGCTGCGCAACGTCGACCGTGGCACGCTCTCCATCGGCACCGCGCCAACGATCGGCACGTACGTACTGCCCGAACTGCTGGAACGCTTCGGCGTCGAATATCCTGGCGTCGAAGTTTCGATCCGAACCGGACGTTCCGAAGAAGTCATGTCAATGGTGCTGGCCGACGAAGTGCAGATAGGGTTCGAGCGCTTCCTGACCCATCCCGAGATCGAGACGGTCACACTGTACGAGGACCAGATCTACCTAATGGCCAGCCCGCAACACCTCTTCGCCCGCCGTGGCCATGTGGCCCTCTCAGAAGTGGCCCGGGATTCCGTCATCTTCTTCGACGAGGGCTCTTCCTACCATGCCCTCAGCATCGGCATCTTCCGCGACACTGGCGTCGCGCCACGCCGCACGCTGGACGTCGACAACTTGGAGATGGCCAAGCATCTCGTAATGCGCGGGCTGGGGCTCGCCTTTCTGCCCCGGGTAGCTGTGGAGCGTGAGCTCTCGGAGGGTTCGATCGTGGAGATCGAGATCGCCGACTCTCAGCCGATCAGTCGACAAATTGCCTCGATCTATCGTCGCCAGCGCCTGCAGAGCCGAGCGATGCTCGCGCTCTTGGACATGCTCAAAGAGATCTATTCTTTCGAGTATCCCAACGTCGATAGGCTAGCGGCGGGCTCATCCTAGACTCTTCCAATTCAACTGGCCTAAGGAGTGCCCCGTGCCCCATAACATCAAGCTGTTCTGCAAAAAGGGTTGAAGCACGTGTCATCGAGCCAGGGACTGGCTCACGGATCATGGCCACACATTTGAGGAGCGGGAGTTCTTCAAACAGCCGCTCAATGCAAAGGAACTCGATACGCTGATCGGGCGGGCCGAAGTGGGCGATTTCTTTTCTCGACGCAGCCCCAGCGTCAAGAAGATGGGGCTGAAGGTCGACATACTGAGTGACGCCGCCATGAAGCGGCTGATGCGCCAGGAACCACGGTTAATGCGCCGGCCCTTACTCAAAGTCGGTCGCAAGGTGTTGATCGGCTTCGACCCCGACGCATGGGATGATGCGCTCGCCTAAGACCCACTCAACTGCCTCGGCGGATAGAAAAAACCACCCATCAGGTCCACGATCATATCGTCTGCGCGGAAACCGGTAACCCGGTCGATCGGCCGGACGCAGCAGACGGCACTGTGCCGACAGCTGATGGACCGGAAGTAACGCCGAGACTCATCGAAAGCTCTTCTTGGTAGCTTTCTTGCCACCGGTTTTATGCGCGGTCTTTCGTATCGCTTCATTTTTGCCGGTATCCTTGGTTTCCTTCTTGGCGATCCTTTTCGCCACCTTCTTCTTAGCCAGCTTCGTTGCCTTCTTCGCTGTTGACACACGATTCGACTTCCGCTCCTCCGGCGGCAGCGCTTTGGGAATGCGAGGAACCCGCTTGCCGTCGCGCAGGGCGCGCAGGATGCTCAAATTGAGCTCGTCCGGCCCCCCACCCTCAAAACCAGGAACCTCCAGCATCCAAGCAGTTTCGGCGAAAGCCGGGTGCGCTATCAGCTGACGAAAGCCAGCCACACCAATACTGCCCCAACCGATATTCTCGTGCCGGTCGCGGCCCGAGCCGAGGGGCGTCTTCGAGTCGTTCGCATGTACCGCGACGAGGAGGTCAGTACCAATCTCCTGCTCAAACTCAGCCATCGCCAATTCCAAACCCTCACCATCAGCTAGGTCGTAACCCGCGCTGAAGGCGTGGCAAGTGTCTAGGCAAACCCGAATCCGCTCACTACCAACAGTGTCGAGCAGACGCCCAATCTCGACAAAGCTCGACCCAATGCTATTACCCGTCCCGGCGTTGTTCTCAATGCAAAGCGCTACATCGTCCGGAGAATCATCCAAGACGCGCCGCATAGCCGTCGCCATCTGCGGCAGATAATGGTCGAAGCCCAAACCCTTATGGCTGCCAACGTGGAAGATGACTCCGGCGACACCCAGCGCCGAACCCAACCGCATGTCGGCGATCAGGGTGTCGATCCCCTTCTCTAAATGCTCCGGGTCGGCCGCCGCCAAGTTGGTCAGATAGATGCCGTGGATAAAGTTCGGGCCGATCGCGTGCTTCGTGGCCTTCTCGCGGAAAGAGGTGATATCGGTCTCCGAATGCGTCTTGCGGCGCCATGTCTGCGGTGCTCCACCAAAGATCTGGACCATCTCCGCCCCGAGCTTAACGGCGTGGTCGATCGCTAGATCGATGTGCCCCGCGCTGGAGACGTGTGCCCCGATCACCGGATTAGGCATCGGTTACTCTCGTCCGATCTACATGCTCCCGCGGAGGTGGTCAGCTCATGCCTGCGGCTACGGGAAATTCTCAGTCGCGCAGGTCACGCCAGTCTAGGTACTTGCGAACCGCCGCCGCGCAAGCCTGGACACTGGAATAGACGGCGACCCCATTAGAGCCCAGGTTCTGCTGCATGCGCAGCCCAGCTTCCATAGACTGCACGGACCCGGGCGGACGCATGACAACGGCCAACGGCTTCGACAGGGATTGCCTCGCCTTAAGGATATTGTCGCGCATCTTCTCTTCGAAGCTACGCACCTGGTCCTTGTCGCCACGCGACCCACCACTGTCCAAGCCGAAGTGCAGCAGAACCCAGTCAATGTTGGAATCGGCGCTGATAGTGCTTAGGCTCTCCTCGAAACCTTGCCCGTCCCAGCCGATATTGGAATCGATGGGATTGCGCACCGAGGTACCGGCCACCGGGGTGTGTTCGGCCAGCGCGCGTTGCGTCTCCTCGCTCAACCAGGGCACGGGGATGCCCGACCGATCACAAGCGTCGGCAGCCAGCACCGAAGTACCTCCACCACCGCCAACCACGGCAGCGCGCGGCTCGGTCAAGTCGGCCAGGTTCTGCACAGTCAACGCAACGTCCAGCAACTCGTCGACATCGTTCACGCTGATGAAGTTGGCCTGTCGCCGCACTGCGTCCCAGATCTGGGCCGACCCGGCCAGGCTGCCCGTGTGACTAGAGGCTGCACGACTACCAGCCTCGGTCGTGCCGCCCTTGAGAATGATCAGGGGCTTACGCGCGGAAAGGCGCTTAGCCGATTTCAGAAAACGGGGGCCATCCTTGACCCCCTCGATGTAAGACACCACCAGTTCCGTCTCGTCGTTGTCCGCCAAATAGTCGAAGTAATCGGCGGCGTTGAGATCGCTGGCGTTACCGAAAGAGACACCGTACGAAAACCGAAGCGCGCGCTGCTCGCCAATCCGCACAATCTCACTGGCATGCATTCCGCTCTGTGAAACCAAACCCACGCGTCCCGCTTCGCTCGACGACTCCGGCATCCACGAGACCCCACCGATCGGTGTATGCACGCCCATGCAGTTCGGACCAATCAGCCGCACACCCGCCTCCGAGAGACGGGCCAGCATCGTCTCCTCAAGTTCGGCACGCTCGCCGTCTCCGGTCTCCCCAAATCCCGCCGTGAAGGAGTGGATGACCTTGACGCCCTTCGCTATCGCATCATCGATAAGGCCCAAAATCGCGGCAGCTGGGACCGCGGAAATGACGTAATCGACATCGCCTGGCACATCGGACAGACGCGGATAGATCGGGGAGCCGTCGGGCATCGCACCCCCTTTGGGATTGACCGCATAGACCTGGTCCACCCGGGCCATTTGCTTGGCAGCCCGGTAGAACATCATCCCACCACCCCATCCACGCTTGTTGGGTGAGACACCCGCCACAGCCAATGAGCGTGGGTGGAAAGCAACATCAAGAGCTGCCGCGGTTGCAGGGTCGCTGACAGGCATACATGCTCCTTCTCAGAAGCCGAGCCTATCAGCGGCGCATACTAGCCTCGAATCGTGACCTGTCGTCCAGCTGTCGTGGGCCCGACACCTCTACTGTCCAATAGTGAGCGACGAGGAAAGGTTGATCGCGATCGCCACGCCGCAGGGACCTATTCAGGAAGTCTAAGAGATCACCCGCGCACCAGTACAAAGAGCGCCACCCTCCATAGGTGGGTCCAACAAAGGCTTGGCCAGACTGGCCCAAGACCTACATACCGATCTCGGCACAGCATTACCTGCGTGCGCACTCAGCACGCTGCAACGCGCCTTCCAGGTCAAATGCTCGCCCGGCTCGATCGGCAAGGTGCTTCCAGAGATCGTCGCGGGCTCCAACTGGCTAACCAGCGAAGAAGCGGGGGCACAATCCTAGTCCCGCATCCCTACGACACCGCGATCGTCCTGAGGGAAGGCTGCACCGCAACGAATCGCGCCGTAGCATCGCGATGCTCCTCAGCGCTAGCACGTGGGATCAAGCGAATCACAGGGGCAAATTCACTGCACCCAACTGGAGAGAACGGCGCGCTCCCTGTGTCGGAATCGTAACGAATTCTGATCGATCCTCTACTATCGGATCGATAGGACGCTCCGCGTCCCAACAACGATCAGGGCGAACTAGTCGCGTCGGAGCGTGCGAGCGATCTGGTGTACGTGAAACAGCTGATGGTCGGCAACGGTCAACACCATGGTGCGGAACGAAATGTCGATCAGCTCGTCGGCAACCTCCACGTTGGCCGGCTCGCGCAACTGAGCCGGCACCAGCCCCTCTAGCAAGCGGAGCGTATCCTCACGCACGACGTTCAGCGCCCAGCGTAACTCGTTCAGATCTGCGTTCGCTTCAGTGTCAGGCATCGTCACCCCACCGATTGCGGGGGACTCACCTTCCAGATCCACGGCCAGACGCAACTCCAGCAACTGCGGCTGTACCCAGCGTTCTGCATGGATGACGTGCAGTAGGATCTCCCGCACCGACCATTCGTCCGGCGCAGCTCGCATCTCCAGCTCATCCGTGGCCATCACCGCCACCAAGGCATTCAGCTCTGCCAGGGTCTCCCGTAGCACCAGAGCAATCGCCTCGGGGCGGTTGGCAGCGCTACTGGCTGATAAATCAGGCATCGAATGTCATTCCATGAGCGAAAGCTTGCGGCGCTCGAAGTCTCAAGTACGCTGCCAGGACCGTCAAACGGAGGCTACATGACCGTCATAGAATCGATCCCAGTCGCCAGGAACAACTCGCGAGTGAGCCATCGATCGGGCACGTCGATTGCACAAGCCTGCGCCGTAGCACCAAGCTGTTCGACGCGGGAGGCTTCTGTCAGAGGTATGAGGCGTGGGAAGAAGTCCGGCTAGGCGTGCGGCGCCCAATCCGGTCCTTCCACCAAGGTCCGATCCAAATCGCGGCCAGCTATCACCGCTGGTCGGTCAAACACCGACCGCGCGGAGTGCAGCTGAGCATCGAGAAGGGAATTAAGAAGCTGACCCGGTACCATCTCGGTTACATCGATGTCGACGGCGGCGCCATGATCGTCGATACGAAACACATGGCCTTCCTGTTCCGGGATGAGGATTCCCGGCGGCTGGCTCCATACCACCTTGCCAACTTCCCGCGCCTTCAATGCCAGAAGAGCCGCCGACAGGACCGTTACCGTGTCTAACCCACCTCTGCGAGTGAAGCGGCTGCGGCCTTCCGCTCGTCTGCCGCAGCGTGCCACGCCGAACTCGTCCGGGCTCGATCTATATGCCGACCTCGAGGCTGAGGGCGGCGCGGCACAACTCGGCCTCCAGCCTCGACTAATCCCCACCGGAATCGCCATCGCCGTGCCCCGCGGTTACGAAGTGCAGCTACGACCGCGCTCCGGCCTCTCTCGACGAGGGGTCGTCGTCGCGTTCGGCACTGTCGACGCCGACTACCGCGGGGAAGTATTTGTCAACATGTCGGCCCCGGGTGCAGAAAACGCCCACTTCGCGGTCAAACACGGCGACCGCATCGCACAGCTAGTCGTCGCGCCTGTGACTTTGAGCGCGGTCGAAGAGGTCGTCGAGCTGGACGATACGACACGAGGTGCCGGCGGCTTCGGATCGACGGGGACGCGCTAGTGGAAGTCCTGCTTGTCGCCGTGGGTGGAGCCGCCGGGGCACTTGCACGCTACGGCATCGGGAAGAGTATCCAATCCTGGACCAGTGGTTCGTTCCCGCTCGGAATCTTCGTCGTCAACCTCAGCGGGGCCTTCCTACTTGGACTCGTCTTCACCTACCTGCTGGAACGCAGCTCCATATCAAGCGAAGTGCGCACAATGGTCACGACCGGTGTCCGCGGGTCCTACACGACGTTCTCCACCTTCAGCCTAGATACCCTACAGCTGATCCAGAGTGACAACTGGGGCCTCGCTGTGCTCAACGTGGCAGCCAGCGTCACCGGGGCGCTGCTCGCGGTCTGGGCCGGGCAGCAACTCGCCCGCGTCTGACACTCTCCACCTTACCCAGCCATTTGGAATGACCAGCTTCGGGAACCTCAACCGGCGGCTACACGTCTTGCCACTCTAGAAGCCGATGCCACTACACCCATCCCCGAACAACACGCTAGAGTGGTCCTCAGGTGGCAGGGTCGGCCGCGGAGTGCTTTGATGCGGACCCGACTGCTGCATTTCCTCATTGTGATTACGCTCACCGCGCTGGCTGCTGCAGCCTGTGGAATCGTCGGCGGTGACGACGAGCCGCGCCAAGAATTCCCAACGTCGGCTCCGATCGCGGAAGACGCCCCAGTCGATACAGCGCCCACGCAAGACACCATCGACAACACGCCGGCCGCAGCGTCCGCAGCAACCGCCGTCGATGCCCCCGCTCCCGAACCGGAGCCCGAGCTCGCCACCCCTACATATGTCGTGCAAGATGGCGACACGCTCGGTCAGATAGCTGTCGAGTTCGACACCACCATTGATGTGCTGGTCGCACTCAACAACCTGCCCAATGCCGACTCGCTGCAGATCGGACAGGAACTGCGGCTTCCTGGCGAACCTACAGAGGTGGTGGCCAAAATCGACGAACCCAACAGCGATCCGGCCGATGACCAAGCAGACGGTGGAGAGTCTGAAGACGCGAGTGATCCTCCCAGCGACACGGATCCCACCTCCAACGACACAGCAACGAACGATGACCCCAGTCCCACCCCCTCCATGAACTCGCCCATTACCGGACTCAACCCAACGGGCATCCCGCAACCCGACCCCGACGTCACAACTGAGGAGATCCCGCGCCGTCCCGGCGACTTCAAGAGCTACGCCGTCACCGCTTTGCCCTGGCTACAAGGGCGCTCCGGTATTGATGAGATCCTGCCGATCTTCTTCGAATGGGGAATGCCATCTGTCTTCTCTGGAGACCGGCTCAACCTGATAGACACCGATCTCGACGGGCTAGACAGTGTAGTCATCGTCTGGACCAACCCACTCAGTACCTTGCCCTGGACAGAGAGCACGCTGGCCATCTACGACCCCATACCGGAGCAGCCCGACCGCTACCGGCTCGCGTACGACCACCTTCTCGTTCGCGGCGAGGTACCTGGCAACATAGCGGTGCTCCAGGTGATCGATATGACCGGTGACGGCCGTCGCGACATTACCTTCATGGAATCCACCTGCGGAGCCAACACCTGCACAACCTCGTTCCATCTCCTAGTGCGCGACGGTAGCGGCTATCGCGACGCCGTCTTCACCCCGATCGACATACCTACTGCACATTCGATCGATGTAACCACTGACGCCACCGGCGATGGCCTGCCCGATCTGACCGTCACAGGCGGAACTTTCGCCTCCGTCAGCGCTGAGCCGCAGCGCGAATTCCGGTGGATCTTCAGCGGCAGGGGTGACGTTGTACAACAAGTTTCGCGCATCGGACTGGGAACCGACTGGATGGTCTGGGCCTTGCTTGACGCGAACCACTCCTTCGACCAGCAGGATTGGGAAGAAGCCATCACGCGTTACAACGTCGTCCTGAGCAACAATGATCTCATCGAATTCGCCCCGTTCGCCGGGGAGTTGGCGGAGCTTCGAGCCTTCGCAAACCTGCGTAAGTCACTGGCGTTGAGTGTCAGTGGAGACAAGACCGGTGCCCAGGCCGCGGCGCAAGCTCTAAGCGCTGGCAACGGGCTCGTGGCGGAGCTGGGCGGCGCCTATTTGACCGGCCTAGCCGGTGGCGATACCGCAGCCGGCTGTCAGGCCTTCAATGATGCACTCGAGATTCGCGTCGCTGAGTGGGACGCTTTCTGGTCCATCTACGGCTACGGCGTCCCCCAGGTCACTGCGCAGCAGCTCTGCCCGTTCTAACGCTGCCGAACAAGCTCTGGAACAGCGGCTAGGCTGAGTGGGAACCACGCGGACTCACGAACACTCTTGCTTATCTCTCGTGGCGGCAACGACCGCACGTTTCGCGGCCCGTAGTCGCTCCTGCACCCTAAGCTGGTCCCGATGAACGATGAACGCACCTTCCGACTCTCCGAGGCGCAGGAGATGCTGCCATTGCTCGACGCTCTACTGACGGCCGCCCAAGCACTTCGCCTCGAAGCGACGAACGTACGAGCCCTAATCCAAGCTATACACCGTTCCGCCAGTAGCGACGGATCGTCCCTTCAGACCGACAGTCGCCAACTGGAGACCAAACTGCGCGGCGTAATCAAGACGCTGCGCGAGCGCATGGAAGCGATCAACGGGATGGGCATCGAGATCAAGGACCTCGACAGGGGACTCGTTGATTGGGTAAGCGTGCACGACGGGCGCAAGGTCTACATCTGCTGGGAGCGTGGCGAGCCCAAGATCGCTTTCTGGCACGAACTTGAGACCGGCTTCGAAGGACGTCAACCGATCCGGCCCGAGGAGTGGGACTGAATGGTCAGCGCCCCGGAGTTCACTCTCTACCCAGAAATGCGCACGCACTTTGATGCCGTCTACGACCGAGTCATCGACTCTGATGGACCGCGGGGCGCCAGTCCACTGATCGATATCGGCAGCGGCAATGGCTCGGGCCTAGCTGCCATCCTCGCGGGTACAGACACAACCGGCATCGGTCTGGACCTACGGGAAGCGGCCGAGTGGGTCGGGCCACCCAACTTCGACCATGTTCTTGCCGACGCGACACAGCTCCCCTTCGCCGACGCCGCTGTCCCCGTGCTCTTGAGCATGGAAACAATTGAGTGGTTCGATTCTCCAGCAACCGTGCTGGGTGAGATGGCCCGCGTTGCGTCCAAGCGGATTCTACTCGTGCAGAGCGACTGGCAATCGCTCTGGTTCGACAGCGGCGACCCGGAGACGAGCCGCGAATTCACCCGTCTTTTCGCCGGCCCCGCTCCCCCCGACAAGCCAATTTCCACACTGCTAAATGACTTCGTCTCGGCCGCCGGTCTCCGGCTTACCACGCACGAGACCCACAACATTCGCGGCGAGATGATCGCGCCGGACACATACGCACGCCACTTGCTCGGCCTGATGCGCGACTGGCTCTGCAATCAGCTCGGAGCAGTACGAGCACGCCGCTTTGACAACTGGCATAAGGATCTGGAAGCTCGCGCGCGCGAAGGCACTTTCGCCTTCTCACTCGACAGGCACCTCATCGTCGCCAAACATTAGTGCTCGTGCTCTCCGTGCCAGACATGCGGCTCCACGGTGTAGCCGTGTTCACCGCGATGGAAGACCATTAGGTGACGGCCAAACGTTTCGACCAAAACATCCTCCGTCAGGACCTCGGCTGGCGGCCCCTGCACAACCAAGCGCCCATTCAGGCAAATCGTCAGGGGGTAGTGCTCAAAGACCGACCTGATGTCGTGCGTGGCAACGATCAAGGTCTTCCCACTCGACGCCAAATGGAGTAGCAGGCCAAGCAGGTCCTCCTCTGCTGAAGCATCCAACCCCGCGGCGGGTTCATCGAGCAGGAGCAGATCAGGATCCTTGACGATCGTGCGAGCGAGCAAGACACGTCGCTGCTGGCCACCGGATAGCTGGCTGACCTGCGTGCCTGCCAGATCGCCGATCCCGAGCCGGTCCAGGGCCGCCTCCACAGCATCATTCTGTGCCGTCGTCAACGGCCGCAGCAGACCACGCAAACGCTCCAGGCCCCAGCGCGGCTGGTAATGCCCCATCTCGATAACCTGCCGCACAGTGACCGGGAACCGCTAGTCGACGGACTCTGCCTGAGGCATGTAACCGATCCTCTCGCGCACCACCGCAGGATCGCGTCCCCAAAGCGAAAACTCTCCCGACCAAGGCTGTAGCAGCCCCATCAGAGTCTTAATCAGCGTACTCTTGCCCGATCCGTTGGGGCCGATCAGCGCAACAAGGTTCCCAGCCGCCACATCGAACGAGACCGCCTCGAAGGCCAGTGTATCGGCGTATCCGGCGCTCAACTCGCGCACGCTTAAAATCGCCTCTCCCGCGCGCACACGAGGAGGCGGATGCTGGTCATGGTGCAAGGTGGATGTTCCGGAATCCCTAGTCACGAGTACCGCCTGGCATGGACCGGTACGATTCGCTGCCACTCCGCCCATGCGGTTCTAGCCTGTATGAGACTGACTCTCAAGTCAACGACTGGTCACGGGAGTGTCGCTAGCGGGGAAAACTCGGAACCTTCTAAAACGAACGAGACCTGACCTCTGTGCGATCGTGAAGAACCTGACCTTACTCAGCCCAATCAGAGTTGCACCCCACTTGTGAGTCACGTCAGATACCTCGTTCAAATCCGTCGCTGAAAAGACTCTACTTCACGAAGTGCGGTGCGGTCCCTGGGCCTCGCAAGACAGGGCCAGTCAGGATCGGACGATGCGCAGGACCGAAGCAATCTGTAACCTGGCCCCACAACCAACCTGCCCTTGGTGAGCCCTAACCCGGAGAAGATCATGGACGCCGACACCAAAAAGACCCTACTGCGCATGATCCTCGATAATCATAATGTCCTGCAATCGCCGGGAGACCACATGGCACGGGCGCTATCAACTGGGTGTCGCTAATGTCCTTCGACCCGCCCTTGGTCGCAATTGGCGTGAAGAAGGACACCCGCAACTTCGCCAACATCATGAAGGGCGGCGTCATGGCACTATCTTTCCTCGGATCCGGTCAAGGTAACCTCGCCTTCACCCTTTTCGGCGACGCCGACGTAGACGAAAATTCCTTCGTTTCGAAGGAGAACCGATACGGCTACGAAACGTCCTCCTCCGGCGCTCCGGTTCTGACCGACGTGGGACTGCGGCAAGACAAGCCTGGAATAGTCACGGTCAAAGAGCTGGGGCTCAACTACGGGGGCTAATCGCACACATGCCAACTGCCACGGACGGCCTTGGACATACGCTTCAGCTAACGCGGCCCGCGAGACGGGTTGGTTCCCTCGTGCCCGGCCTAAC
>CAZZMQ010000031.1:0-3229 GCA_964655365.1 uncultured Dehalococcoidia bacterium
AGGTTCTCGGACATCCCTCCGGAAGTATGCCCAGAAACCGACTCGCACTTGTCGACTAGGCCTCGCCACACATCCTCAGACCTATCCTGGTCATCTCGCTGGCGCCAGCCACCGAGAAATCCAATCGCGTACCAACCAGCACATCGACGGCAAGTCTCATTGATCTGAACGTCAGCAAACCACGCGGCGAGTTGGGCGCCATAACCGTCTCGTACCAGCGACGACTTACGGGGAGAGCCGAGCGAAACCACCTTGGAAAGTGACCTGAACGGACGACTCGCAGCGGCTCCACTCGGGACGGTCGGTCTTGGGGAGCGTCCAGGTTCGCGACCAGTCGACCTGGATCTCGGTTGGCCCGTGGGAATCCATCGCCGAGGCGTGCAAGGTGCCACTACGTGAAATCGCGTGCGGCACGCGGGAGAAACAGCCGAAGATACGACCGGACGCAGCCGGGACTCGGCCCTCATCCCACGTCCACTCATAACCTACGTCAGCCGCCGCAAATCGGACGCGAGGAATGATGCCACCTACCTCGATCGTGCCGCCGCAAAAAACGTCGAAACAGTCAAACTGGATCCAAACTTCCGTCTCCCAATCCTCTAGGGAGACCTCGACACCACGCAAAGTCGAGTTAATTGCCGCTGCTCGACCTTCAAAATGGAGCAGTGGTGGCTGTGTCACAGGCTGAGCCTCGCCCGCCCCACCCGAAACGTTCGCGGTCAGATCCTCCACCAAAGTATCGGCTGCATTCGCCGCCACCTCAACATCTGAATCACGAGAGCAAGCAATCGCCCCAAACGCTGCCACAACGAGAACGACGACGATCCAAGGACCGCGATGGGATGACATTCTGCTCGGAAACTGCGACCACATGCTTGAACTCTAACCGTCTCTTCGCAAAAGAAGTCACTGTGGTCGGGGAAATTCGGGAACAGCGCGGCGGGAGAGCTGGCCCTGACTGCTGCAACCTCTCTTGTCGGGAAAGCTCCTGGGATAATTCGCGAAGCAGTCCGTAATCGCCACGACGCACTGGCCCGAGGTCCGCGTTTCTGTGCGGACTTCCCCTTCGGCCAGAGCGTCTCCACGTCTCCATCCTCCGGCAGAGGCAGCTAACCTCACATGCCGCGAAACTAGCGCTTCGCGGCGTTCGGTCCAGCGTTCTCCGTGGCAACGGTCCGGATCGCCTTCGAGTCGGCGTGTCATCATGCGCGGTCCGCCAGCCGATTCCCGCCCGGAGCCATTGGAGCAAGGATGAAAGCCAGAGCGACAGCCGGTTCCGCAGACGCCCCACGCTGGGGTGCCTTCTCCTATCCCGCATACCGACGTTACTGGTTCGCCTCCGTCTGTCGCGTCTTCGGCATGACCTTCCGCTTCATCGGTGCAGGCTGGCTAGTCGCGGTCGAATTAGATCAATCGCCACTCTGGCTGGGCCTAGTAGCCCTTGCCTCTGCGATCCCTACCATCTTTCTTTCCATCCCAGCGGGGGCGATCGCCGATCGTGTGGATTCCAGACGAATCTTGCTCATCTCGCAGAGCCTGGGGTTCCTCGCCCATTTCACCATCGCCGTGCTCGTCGTCACCGATATCGTCGAGCTCTGGATGGTTTTCATTTGGGCAATCGCCGCCGGCACGTTTACAGCCTTCGACGCCCCCGCCCTACAAGCACTACTACCCCGATTGATTGAGATGCGGGTGATGACGAGTGCTGTCGCGCTCAACAGCTCCGTGTGGAACGGCATGCGCATTATCGGCCCAGCCATTGCGGGAGTGATGATCGCGGTGCTCGGCAGCACGGGGCCTGCATTCTTCTGCACCGCCGGCGGGTTCGGCTTCTCGGTTCTGCTCCTCGCCAGCCTCAAGCCCGAACCTGTCGGCACCCGATCGGCCGCCAAGCCTGGGGAAATGTGGGAAGGCTTCCGCTTCATTCTCGCGCGACCTCTTTTCTTCGCCACGATCGGGCTCTCCTTCTTCACGTCTGTTTTCGGCGCCTCCTATATCGTCTTGCTACCCATTTTCGCAAACGAGACGCTCGACGTGGGTCCCGAAGGATTCGGCCTAATGGAAGCGGCTAGTGGCGTCGGCGCACTTGGAGCCACCCTCGTCATCCTGCGTATGGGTGTTGGCACCCGTGCAGGCCCCACAATGTTGGGGGCGGCGGCGCTCTTCGGCATCATCATCGCCGGATTCTCGATCACGGAGACATTGCCAACTGCGATCGTCCTGCTATTCCTCGCCGGCATCGCGGAAGAGATCTATCTCGTCGTAGGCATGACAACGATCCAATTACTAGTCCCCGACAAGTTGCGTGGGCGCGTCATGGGTATCTGGAGCATGACCTGGTTCCTCGCCGCCGTCGGTGGGTTCGTCGCGGGCGCTGCCGCCGAACTGCTAGGCGTGCGGCTCACAATCGCTGCGGGCGCCCTGTCAGTCACTGGTTTCGTGGCCTTTCTGATCCTTAGCGTCCCCGAACTGCGTAGCCTCGCTGAGATACGCCGCACAACACCCGCCCACGGGTCCTAGCATCCGGATCACCCGTCGTGTCGTTTCGGGTTGGGAGTGGTTAGTAGTCGAGCACTCGATGCAGCGAGGCTCGCACTTCGGGCGAATGTCCAAGATCGAGCGTAAGTAGCTCCAGCGCCAAGCGCCGGTAGAGATCGGCGAGACTAGGGTCGTGAGCCAATACACCGAGGTGTTCCTCAATCGTGTCCACGTCGCCGCGCGCGAGCGGACCGGTAAGTGCTTGGGCCAGCGGTCGTTCACTGATTCCGTCGATGCTCGCACGGAGTAGCGGTGCAAGCGCTTGCTGCGCGTCCGCAATGGGAAGCCCAGCCTGTTCCCACGCACGAGACGCAGCCACCGTGAGGGCGACGACGTCGTTGCTCACCAGCACCGCCGCGGCGTGATACGCGGCTCGGTTCACGCCCTCCAACCGAATTGCTCGCGCACCTAAGCTCACCGTGATGGCCTCCAACAACAGAGCGGTCCGGGCGTCGCCCTCGATTCCGCAGGTGATATCACGGAAGCGCGTCGAGGCTTGATCAGCTGAGAGACCAGCCGGGAAGGTCTGCAGGGGATGAAAACAGCCGGCCATTGCACCACGCTGTTCCACAGCTGCAAGCGCATCGATAGCGCGAGCACCGCTCGTGTGCACAACCACCTGTCCGACGCGCCACTCCACCTGTGCAGCCACCTCTTTAATGGCATTATCCGGAACCGTGACAAAGACAAG
>CAZZMQ010000031.1:3239-25978 GCA_964655365.1 uncultured Dehalococcoidia bacterium
GCCAGCCTCGCACGGTCAACCACCTGCCCCGGGACCCTCCGTCGATTAGCGCCTCGCGAGGCATGCAGAATCGGCCCATAACCCGCCGCATCCAACGCGAAAGCAAGAGCCGATCCCAACCGCCCGAGCCCGAGAATTCCGACCGCTATGCTTGGCCGCGCACTCAGCACCATCGATCATTCCCTCGCATGCTCGGAAGAACGACTCGCGCAGCCGCGTGTCCCTGTGTACATGATGTCCCAATCGTGGCAGGTCACGGATTCCGACACATCGTGGATAAGCGAAACCAACCCTGAACTGCATCCGGCCTCTGTAGAGTACCCGCGGCACCAAAGCCAATCGGCTGTCTCGCGATCCCATCGCACTACTGTTCGCCATGCGTCAAGCGATGAGTGTCCGGTGTGGCCGCCAGGGTGGGGACAATGGATCAGCGTCGGTGCAGAGACTGGTCACAGTCGTGCCCGCCACTCGCTCGTCGTCGCGTGCGACAAACCGCATGCGATTCGGGCGTTTGGCCGCCTACAAAATCCGGCTGAGCGTTGCGATCAGCCATCCGAAGAATCGATCGCATCTCGGAGTCGCTGAGGGAGACCGCGATCTAACATCCCACCTAGTCCGATTGCCGCCATCACCAACGACGTGCCGAATCACCTAGGGACCCCACTGGTAGCAATGTCATCGCATCCACAACCGCTAGAATAAGTGCAGATTCGAAAGGAGCACCGCCATGGCCGATAAGAGTCTGGTCCGCCGCGTCCACGATGCAACCTGCCCAGGTGCCGTTTGCAACATCAAACCGCTACAGAAGATCTGCCCCGTTTGCCGCTCGGCCGCGTCAGACGAGGAGTCGGCAGGGTAACCTCGAGGCTAACGAGCTGAAACCCTGAAACTGAGCAGGGACCAAGAACTCGTCTTGATGACCTGACCATGGGAATCCTAGCTCGGTTGATGATCGCTCGGCTTGTCCGCGCGACAGGGGTGAAGTCTGCCTGGTGAAGACGTGAAGGAATCAGAGATGGCGACGATCGACTCTCAGGTTCACGCGTACGAACGGAACCGACCTGAGCGACCCTGGGCAGGCACACTCGTCGGCCCTACTGAGGTGACCGGTGACGACATGGTGGCAGCGATGGACGCCGTCGGCGGCGACGGGGCGCTCCTCGTCTCCCCCTTCAGCATGTACCGCTACGACGCGAGCTATGCCCTGGCCGTGCACGCCCGACATCCCGGACGCTTCGGATTGATCAAACCCTTCGACCCCGGTGTCCCCACCGTCGGAGATGAAGTAGCCGAATGGGCAGCAACGCCCGGCGTTGTGGGGGCACGCATCATGTTGAGCGACCGGTTTGCAGACGGGGGCCTATCAGCCGATCATCCAGGACTCAATCAGATCTTGGCCGCCGGAGCGTCGAACGACCTCCCGATCAACGTGCTGTGCTGGCAGAAGCTCGACCTGCTCGCGGAGCTCGCCCGGCGTCATCCCAACACCCAACTCGTGATCGACCACCTGGGCCTGACCCAGCCCTTCCAACCACCGCCGCCAGAGAAACCGTTTGCCAACCTGCCAGATGTCCTTTCCCTGGCGCCGCTCGACAACGTCGCCATCAAAGTGTCGGGGGCATGCACCCTGTCGCATGCACCCTTTCCCTATGATGATCTCTGGGAGCCACTGGGGCAGATCTTTCAAGCCTTCGGATTCGAGCGCTGCCTCTGGGGCACCGATTGGACCCGCGCGATTGAGTTGTTGACCTACGAGCAGGGTGTCGAAGCGTTCCGCATCACCGACCAACTCACGAAATCAGAGCGGGAAGCCCTCATGGGAGGAAGTCTCGAGCACCTGTACTCGTGGGCACCGAGTAGCTAACGCCTGAGTTCTCGATCCTGAGCGATATGTTAGGGTCCGGGCTCAACACCGAATGTGCACGCCGAACAACGTCCAGGTTGTTTCGCGCGCAGGGTAAGAATCGGCCTTTCGCCTTGACCGTTGCTGTCTTCGATCCTCGACGCGGCGTTCATCCGTCGGTCATTTCGTACTCAATCCGAGGAAGGTTCGCCACATGAGTCCCGTCAAAAATCTCTTGCGGTCCGGAAAAACAGTTATCGGCGCATCCGCCTCCGTGGGAAGTGAGGTGGGATTCCTGGCTGACTCCGGATATGACTTCCTGCTCTTCGACACTCAACATTCGCCCGTAGAAATCAAAGAACTGCGTGCCCCACTCCAGGCGATGCGCGGCAAGAACGCGATCCCCATTATCAGAGTGGGTGAAAACCGAGCAGATCAGATCTGCTATGCGCTCGATATCGGCGCCAGGGGGATCATCGTGCCGATGGTGAACACTAAGGCCGAGGCTGCCGACATGGTGCAGTGGTGTAAATACCCATTCGAGGGCGTGCGAAGCTCCGCCGGCATGCGAGGCGAGTGGGGCCAATTCAAGACCTACCGCGAGTACATGGATACCGTGAATGAGCAAGTTCTCGTAATTCCTATGATCGAGACCATGGAAGCGATGGACAACATCGAGGAGATCCTTAGCGTTCCAGGAATCGATGTCCTTTTGGTCGGTCCGTCGGACCTCTCGATCAATCTGGATGTCACGTTGGATTACCCAAACCCGAAGTATCAGAGCGCCTTGGACAAGATCGCAGCCGCCTGTGCGGATGCGGGAGTCGTACCCGGCATGTATTTCATCCCCCCAGAAATGGAGCCGAGCCATTTCGTCGAGAAGGGTTTTCGATTCTTCACGCTGCCGTGGAATCGCTGGGCAACCGAAGGCATTCAGAATGGTCTCACCGGCGTCAGAGAATGATTCGCCTACTGAGCTAACGACTTGATCTCGCACCCGCTCCAAGCAAAAACGTTGCTACCAGTTCCCGCGCGGCGTTACTGAGAAGACTGGCTCTCCATGATCGGTCTCTCAGCGAGACGTGGCCAAACTGGCAAGACCACGTGTCTCGGGCGAGGTCCAGCATGATGATCTGTCTGAGCTCGCCATCGCGAGCACGATCCCGTCCACGCGCTTGGCGACAGACTTTCGCTGCGCCGATGTGATCAAGTGCACTGTGAAACGAGCTAACAGGCCAGGGATGTACGGCGCATACGCCATAGCATAACTGGCAAACGATCACCCGGAAGATGGCCGCGAGATCCATCCAATCGCTCCTCTCGCATCTAGTAGTAGCCTTGGCTTCCGAGCCCATTGCCACGGTAAAGAAAACCTGACGCCTGAGAGGAGATCGAATGCCTTTTGTGCTTTATGAGCTTCAAGACCATGTCGCGGTGATCACTTTGAATCGTCCCGAACGTATGAACGCGTTGGGGAGCAAACTCTCCGCAGAGCTCCGAGAGGCGGAGAACAAGTTCGCCTCCGATCCGGAGGCTTGGGTGGGTATCTACACGGGAGCAGGGGAGCGTGCCTTCTGCGCCGGGCGTGACCTCAAGGAGGTGGCCGGCGGTGGGGGATCGACGCCAACAGCGGCTACCTTCGAGCGCCCGGCGCCGGACCTCGGCAAGCCTATGATCGCGGCAATCAACGGTGCAGCGTACGGCGGGGGATTGGAGAAGGCCCTCTCCTGTGACATCCGCATCTGTTCCGAGCAGGCGACGATGGCATTGGCTGAGGTCAAGGTCGGACTCTGCCCACCGAGCGGATCGTTCGTGCTCCCACGCCTGGTGGGTCTCTCCAATGCGATGTGGCTGCTGCTTTCTGGCGAACCGTTGGATGCGCAGGAAGCGCTCCGCACTGGCTTAGTCACACGTGTTGTCCCCCAGGAGGAACTGCTCGAGACCGCGAGGGGAATGGCACAGACGATCGCCGGGAACGCCCCTCTCGCAATCGAAGCCACTCGAAAACTCGCGACGCTCGGTATCGAAATGCCGCAGGAGTATGCGCGGCGGATGGGGGCCAGCTTAATCGCTTCCGTCTGGAGCTCAGAGGATGCTGTCGAGGGAGCCAAGTCATTCGCTGAGAAGCGCCCACCCGTATGGCGCAGGCGTTAGGCATTGATTCGCATCAATACGGTTTTACGTAGTGTGGCTGAGGGGGCCTACAACCGACCAGAGGCTCGCCCTCACATGACAGGCCCTCCGCGGGTGACCGTTCTCTATCCGAAGACAGTACCAGGTGGCGGGAGCGCATGGGAGTCGAACCCACCCAGGACGACGCGAGTCGCCCCGCAACGGTTTTGAAGACCGCGAGGACCACCAGGCCCCCTCCGCTCCCACGCCGATCGGCGTGACACCTCGCGTGCCCCGCGCAAAATCAAGCGGGGCTTGCGTTACGGGTCACAGCTAGACGAGCGCCTCGTCGAGACGCTTCTGTAGGTCACCCTTCGGCCGGAAACCAACAATCTGACCAACCGCCTCGCCACCCTTGAAGACCAGTAGCGTCGGGATACTGCGGATCCCGAACTGGCTCGCCACCTGTGGATTCTCGTCCGTGTTCAGTTTGAAGAAGTTGACCTTGCCGTCGTACTCATCGGCGAGCTCTTCGACAATCGGAGCCACCATACGACAGGGCCCGCACCATGGGGCCCAGAAGTCAACTAGGACTGGATTCTCGCTCTCCAGCACATCCTGCTGGAAACTATCGTCCGTTACTTCCTGCGGCTTGGCCATCAATCTTGCTCCTTATCCACCGTGGGTTCGCCAGCGAGTCTACAGGTTCGGCGTTTCTTATTTTGCGCTATGCAAACGGACAGTTACCCAGCGGCACCTACTCGACTGCCACCCTCTCAATATACGCTTGAGGACACCCCTCCACGGACACAGACGATCATGCTAATCCGTATTGTCGCCCGCGCTACAGCGGGACGAGCGAGCGGGCGATGGAACCAAATGCGATCTCAATCCAGTTGGGTCAAGTGGTAGCTCAGGCCCAAGCCTCTAGTAGATGCTGGGGATCGGTTCTGACAGAGATCTGGTCTGCCTGGCACATGAACCAGTAGCATCTACGCGACGGGGCCTTTGCCGAAATGGATCAAAGGGACTCCTCAATGCCGGAGCCAAGAACGGCTCAGGCATCGAGGAAAAGCCAGAAGCTATCCGTTCCGATCCCTGGAACCCACTCGCACTAATCTCCGCGGGCCGAGGGGAAAGGCGCTTGAGCGACAGTAGGCGCATCTGCCCTGAGTGCATCGATTCGACTTGCGTCCCCTCGTGCGGCCGCGGAGCCGGCCAATGCCGTACGAATTGTCTCGACGAACTCAGATTCGCTCACGCGGCGTGCCAACAGCAGCCCACTATTGACCTCATCGGCATCAGCACCGCCATGCCCAATCAGGACCGTGCCATCGACTCCGAAGAGCGGTGCACCGCCCACAGCGCGGTGATCCATCTCGCGCTTCAGTTCCTCAAAGGCGCCCTTGAGCAGGAGCCCGCCCAGCGCATAGTGCAGCTTGCTGCGAACGACACTACTAAGCCTTTCGCTCAGTAGTGCTGCGACTGCCTCAGATGACTTGAGAACGGCGTTTCCCACGAAGCCGTCGCAGACGATGATGTCCGCGGCACCGGTAAAAATGCCGTTTCCCTCCACATTTCCGATGAAATTGGGCTCGTCACGCTGCAGCAGTGCGTGAGCCTCTTTACTGAAGCGATCTCCCTTGTTGGGCTCCGCGCCGATGTTGAGCAGGGCCACGCCGGGATTACGGTGGTGCAAGACCCGCTCGAAATAAGCCTTACCCATAGTGGCGAACTCGACCAAAAAGCTGGGACGACAATCAACACTCGCTCCTACGTCGAGCATCAACGAACTACTTCCGCGCGCGTTGCGGAAGAGAGCACCGATTGCCGGTCGGCTCACGCCCGGGATGCGGCCAAGTTGTTTAATGCTGGCCGCCATCACGGCACCAGTATTGCCAAACGAGATGAAGGCCGCCGCTTTCCGCTCGTACACGAGCTCCAAACCCACCATGATCGAAGAGCGGGGCTTCTGACGCATGCTGGCGGTAGGGGACTCGGCCATACCCACCGCGTCGGGCGCATCCACGAGGTGAATATTAGGGGGAATCCAAGGCAACAGCGGGCGAAGCTCAGGAACCCGGCCAATCAGGGCTATCTCCAGCGTAGCGTCACGCGCCGCGATCAAGGCTCCCTGCACGATGGCGTTGGGGGCGTGGTCACCGCCCATAGCATCAAGCACAACCGTCGTCATGAATTCTCCCGGGCGCCGCTCCGCCCGCAAACACATTACTGAATACTGCAGCGGAAGCCGCTCAGCGCATCATCCAACACGGCCAGCGGATCCGCCACGTCGAACGATTGTAGGAGGAAGGAGCGGCCACTGTCGCCGCAGTACCAGGCATAGACTGCTATTCGGGATGGTAGTCCCTCCTGATTAACACTGGATGCGACGGCGAAGCGTGCCTGAACGCCATCCACGGAGGCATCGCCACGCTGAAGTTCATCAACCTCGACTCCGGGAGTGGGTGTGAGAGCCTCATCAATGGCAGCGTCCGGGTCGAACAGCACCTGGCTGATCGAATCCCAAATTAGCAGGATCCGGATCTGCCCTCCATTCGCTTGCTGGATGAAAATGCCGGAGTCGAAAGAGGGCGTTGGTGCTCGATTTCCGAGCTCGCCCGAGAACACCGTGGTGTCGTAAGGAAGTGAGAATTCCCAGCGAGAAAACACCCCGGGCAAACTGGATGGCGACTGTCGTGCCAGGAACGTATCCAACGCCCGGTCCAGCGATGGCTTGTGAGTCTGGAAATTGACAGCGATGCCGCCCGCATTAAGCAGGTAGGCGATTGGCCCCACGATGACAATCATCGAGCGATAGTGCTCCATGAAACCGCCCGTCGCGCGCCGGTCGATGGTCCATTCGAAAAGTAGTGCGGGCGAGACTCCATCAGAGGGAAGCGTGGTGACCTCCCGCTCCAGCACCGTGAATGAACTGTTGTCCACGTTGCGAGATTGCCAGATCGCTTCGAGCTCTTCCCAGCTCGGCGGATTTTTCGAATCCACACGCAAAACGTCGATATTGATCAGACTGGTGCGGTCGTTGGAGAGGAAGCCCACCCGGTCCAAAGCGTTGCTATTGGCGTCGCAGAACGAGCCGCAAACGAGTTCCAGCGAGTAACCGTACGCCTCATTCAGGTAGCGGCGGACTATGTCGTCGGCCAGTTCAATCTCGTCATCAAATCCTTCGCTAGCGGCGGGGGGGTCGTCAGCGACGCTGACTGGCTCGTCCGATGCTTGCGCAGCTACGTCATCCTCGTTCGCGGATTCGTCCGTTTCGGCAGCGGCCTGCATCTCCTCAGCATCGCCGCGCGGCGGTGCCGGAAAGGCGGCCGTGCCGGAACGGAAGAATTCGTTGGATTCGAAATCCTCGTTCGGATTGCCTCCACAAGCGAGAAGGGCCAGCGCGACGAATAGGGCGCCGACCCAGTACGACAACCGCCTAAGGTTCGCCGCGTGGAGCAAATCCATAACTCGGTCGTGTCCCTCCAAGCAAGCGTTCACGCTTGGGCCAACACGATAAGCCGCTCCCCGGCCTCGACCGACGCCAGGCCGTAGGAGCCGAAGAAGTTCGCCACCCGCAAATCAGCCGCCTCCAACAACCCCACCACCTCGAAGCGAAACACGTGCCGCAGCGGGAACCGCGCGATTGTTCGATCGACGCTACCGTCCGTCCGTGCCTCATCATAGATGTACGTCACAACCTGGCTCTGAGACGCCGGATGCGCCACAAGCGAGGCAAGCTTGGTAACGTCCCGGCCGCTGACCGGGTGACAGCGCGTCCACTCGTGTAGTAGGGGGCGTGGCCCCTCCTCCCAGTCCTCTGCACTGAGCGCTGGCAAGTCCAACAGTAGCCGCCCATTCGGTGCCAGTGCGCGCTGTGCGCCGCGCAACGTTGCAAGCTGATCGGCCCGAGTTTCCAGATGACAAAACGATGAGAGTGCGCAGATCACCAGATCAAATCGATCCTCACCCACATCCAACTGCCGCATATCCTGGTGTATTACGTCCACGTCGGCCGACTGATAGCGTCCGGTGCCGGCCGCTATCATCGCGTCGCTGTTCTCGACGGCGGTCAACTTAGCGCCCCGATTGGCGAGCGCCGCAGCAACACGCCCTGTGCCAGAACCAAGCTCGAGGACACGGGCCCCGCTGGACAGACCGGCAGCGAGATTAGCGTAGAGCTCAATATCCTCTTGAAGGTGGCCAAAGTCGAGATCGTAGTAGGGCGCGATCATAGAGATGGCATGATTCGCGTCGAGGGGCATCCGAGCCATAGCAAGATCAAGTGGGGATGACATCAGAGCTCCAGCTTATCAGCGGCTCGCACCCACCCAGATGCGAAGCCGAACAAGCACTACCGATAGCAACAGGCTTACATTGGGGTACAGCGGCAACCTGACTGCTCCCAGCAAGCCAGTGACGGCCGGATCGGAAGTACACAATGACCCACGATCTCAACCACTTGATCCGAGAGATTCCGGACTTTCCCAATCCTGGCATTCTCTTCCGCGATATCACGCCGCTGCTGGCGGACAGCACCGGCCTGCAGCAGACGCTGGATTGGCTTGAGCAGCTCTACCGCGGGAGCGGGATTGACGCCGTGGTGGGGATTGAATCGCGCGGCTTCCTCTTCGGAGCCCCACTTGCCGATCGACTCGGGCTTGGTTTCGTACCGGTGCGCAAGCCGGACAAGCTGCCGGCAGCAACCCACAGAGAAGAGTACGAGTTGGAGTACGGTGCAAATATTTTAGAGATCCATCAAGACGCCCTGCACCCCGGCCACCGTGTGGCGATCGTGGACGATCTTCTGGCCACCGGGGGCACCGCGTTGGCGGCTGCAAAGCTGGTGGAGGCATGTGGTGCCACAGTCCACTCATGCGCCTTCGTAGTCGAGCTAACGGCGCTGGATGGCCATCGCCGGATTGCCCGGTACCAAGTCGAAACCCTACTGCAATATTGAAAGGTGGCGGTTCCGAGGCCTCACCGTCCCCAACCAGCCGGGCCCAAAGAAGAAGTGGGCGGCCTGCTGGGACTAGGTTGACGTCGATCTTGGCGTCCAAATACGCTGACCATCGCAGCCAGCTCGGCTGTCGCTCATCGAGAGCGGTGGAGGGACCGGCCCGACGAAGCCCGGCAACCGGCCGCATGCGCTAGTCAGAGGCGCGGCACGGTGCCAAATCCGGCGGTCGCTGCTAGCGACCGAAAGATGAAAGATGACCTCGGGCGTTCCATTGGGGCGTCTCCGCAACGAAGCGCGTGCCCTCCACCATGCCGCAAAACGGTCGATCGCAGCGCGGCGCGATCGGATATGAGGAGCACGTCCCCTTGGCCCCTACACAATACGCACCACAAGCCCAGCTTGCCGTGATCGGTGGATCCGGCTTCTACGAAATGGACGCCTTGCGCGACATAGAGCAGTGGGCTCCGCGGACGCCCTACGGCCCGCCTAGTGCACCCGTCACGATCGGGACGCTACACGGCAAGCGGGTGGCCTTTTTACCACGCCATGGCATAGGTCACACGCTCACCCCCAGCGAGATTCCGGTCCGTGCCAACATGTGGGCACTGAAGTCTCTGGGTGTACAGGGAATCTTCGCGATCTCCGCCGTCGGCTCGCTGCAAGAAAGGATCACTCCCCTGGACATGGTCGTGCCCGACCAAATCATCGACCGCACCCGTAGCAACCGCCCCATCTCCTTCTTCGGTGGCGGCATCGTGGCGCATGTGGGATTCGCCGACCCCTTCTGCAGTGACCTCAGCGAGCGGCTGCTCAATACGGGTACAGCACTGGGCAAGAAGATGCATGCGGGCGGAACCTACATCAGCATGGAAGGGCCCCTTTACTCCACACGAGCCGAATCCCACATCTACCGATCGTGGGGCGCATCGATCATCGGCATGACTGCAATCCCGGAAGCAAAGCTGGCCCGAGAGGCCGAAATGGCCTACGCGATGCTTGCCACCGCCACCGACTACGACGTCTGGCACGAGTCGGAAGCCGATGTCACGGCCGAGACCGTCGTGCAGAACTTGCTCAGGAACGTCGATACCGCCAAGCAGATCGTGTCTCAGGTCATCGAAGAGCTTCCTCTCGACTGGGTCAGCAGCGCCAAGGGTGCGTTGGCAACGGCGATTGTGACCGAACCCAGCATGATCCCACTCAAGCTGCGACACGACCTGGCACCGATCCTCGGCGACTACATCGAGCCGGCCGAGTGACTCCCCAGCTGGCAGTCGTGGGCGCACTCGCCCTAGACGAGATCGAAACGCCGCAGGGATCGGACGGCGATCTCCTCGGCGGATCCTGCGCCTACGCGGCCGTGGCGGCGTCGCTCTTGGCACAGGTTGAGGTGATTAGCATCGTCGGCGATGACCTCCCAGCGACAGCTCTGGAACCGCTACGAGAGCGCGGCGTCGGTCTCGCCAGCGTGCGCCGGGAAGCCGGACCGACGTTCCGCTGGGGCTGCCGCTATCACGAAGACTGGGATACGCGAGACACCCTCTACACAAGTGCCGGGGTCTTCGCCCAATATCCGATTGATGCACAGGGTGCGGCACGGGAAGCGACGCACCTCATGCTAACGGCCGGGCAGCCTGACCAAAACCGCCGCGCCCTCGACATTTTCCGGAAACGGACGATGACCATGCTCGACTCTATCGAGCGCGAGGTCCGCAATGAACGCAAGACACTCTTGGGCATGCTACCCAAAGTAGACATTCTGGCATTGAACGCCTACGAAACACGGATCCTCTGCGGGAAACCCTCAGCCTCAGAGGCCGATCAATACCGCGCACTGGCAGCACATGGAGCAAGTGTGTTGCTCTGTAAGCAGGGTGGAGCGGGTGTAGGAATCCACGGCCGAGACGTATCGGAACATGTAATCGCCGTTCCACACATCGACATCGTCGATCCGACTGGCGCGGGGGATTCATTCGGAGGAGCGACGCTATCGGCGCTGTCCCGCGGTGCCACCCTGAGCGACGCGGCTCGCTGGGGCTGCGCCGTGGCATCGTTCACCATTCAGGACTTCGGCCTGAGGGGCCTGCTCCAAGCCAGCCTCGAACGTGTGCAAGCGCGCGCCACTCAGATCGGCCTGCGTAATACTGCCTGGTTGGAGCCCGCGACGCAGAATAGAGCAGTCGTATGACCGACTCCGTGTTCGGGCCTTTTTCGCATCAACGACGGTTCGCGATCAGCGAAACGCGTGACCTCGCCACACTACGCCAGATTTTGGACAGCGACCGTCTCTTCGCTGCCTACGCGCTAGCACAACTAGAAACGGACGCGTTCCCGCATTCGCGATGGTGGACCGCGCAGAGCGAAATCGGTCTCAGCCTAATCGGTCATTCGAGAGCCGGCCTTGGCGATGCCATGTTTGTGCTGGGACCAGCCGAAGGCGTTGCGGCCATCCTCTCTCTCCATCCCGGGAAATTTCAAACCTTCGCGACGGCCAAGTCGGCCCACATCGAAGCGCTTGAAGAGAGCCACATTCTCACCGGCGCCCGGCAGATGCAGCGGATGCACGTGACAACAGAGTTTTTCCGCCCGGTCGAGGCGGGGGAGGCCAACAGCTCCCGCACAATCTTCCGCCTGCGTGGGCACCAAGTGCGGGCCCTTAACCGACTCTACTCCACTGAAGGTGGTCCCACCTCCTACCACCCCCACCACGTCGACGAGGGCTGCTACTTCGGCATCGCCGAGGAGCGGCGGCTGGTGGCCGTCGCCGGAACCCATTCGATCAGCCCCAGCAGCGGTGTCGCCGTAGTCGGAAACGTCTTCACCCATCCTCAGCATCGCGGCCAAGGGCACGCGACACTGGCCACCAGTGCAACAACAGCGGAATTGCTGCAGAGCTGTACCGATGTCGTGCTGTCTGTCGACCCGGCCAACAAGCCGGCAGTCATAGCTTATGAAAAGCTGGGCTACGTCACACGGGGTGAAATCATTGAAGCGGCAGCACGACGTCGGAGCGGCAGTTTCAGCTTGGGGCTGCGCCGGTTCTTGGCCTCGGTGCGGGGTCGCGGTCAGGGCGTGGAATTAGTCAACAGATAGAACCGACGCAACAGGCTGTGCCCGGCCGAGCTAGGCGCGAGAAGCGGAGTGTACGAATGACTGAAGCAACATCCCAGGCCGATATCGCCGATCCGCGATTGGCCGAATTAGGAGCGTTGCGGATTGAATGGGCCGCACGCGAAATGCCAGTGATCAGCCAGATTCGGGAGCGTTTCAGCCGCGAACAACCGTTGGCCGGACGGCGCATAGCAGCCTGCCTCCATGTCACGACGGAAACAGCGAACCTGCTGCTCGCCCTGCAATCAGCAGGGGCTGAAGTCGCACTCTGCGCGAGTAACCCACTCTCCACACAAGATGATGTGGCAGCGGCGCTGGTGGAGCACGCAGGGATCCCGGTCTTCGCGATCAAGGGCGAGGACGACGAGACCTATTACCGCCATCTCAACGCTGCGATCGACATTCACCCCCACTTCACTATCGACGACGGCATGGACCTAGTCACACTGCTACACAAGGACCGCCGCGACGTGTTGACCGGCGTGGAGGGGGGATCAGAGGAAACCACAACCGGGATCATCCGTCTGCGGGCGATGGCAAAGGACGGGGTACTCTCGTACCCGATCATCGCGGTCAATGACGCCAAGACGAAGCACTTCTTCGACAATCGATACGGGACCGGCCAAAGCACGTTAGACGGAATCATCCGCGCCACCAACATCCTGATCGCTGGGCGCACGATGGTCGTCGCGGGATACGGCTGGTGCGGCCGCGGCTTGGCTCAACGCGCACAAGGTATGGGCGCGCACGTGATTGTGACGGAGGTAGACCCGGTGCGCGCCTTGGAGGCAGTGATGGACGGTTACCGAGTCATGCCGATGATCGAAGCAGCCGAGGTGGGCGATCTGTTCGTCACGGTGACGGGCGACATCAATGTCATCCATCGCGAGGCGTTGATGGCAATGAAAGATGGCGCTGTCGTGACCAACAGTGGCCACTTCAATAACGAGATCGATGTGGAGGCACTTGAGGAATTAAGCGAATCGCACAAGTCAGTGCGCGAGTTTGTTGAAAGCTACCGCATGTTGAACGGGCGCGAGCTCTTCCTGCTGGCGGAAGGGCGCTTGGTCAACCTCTCAGCCGCTGAGGGCCACCCCGCGAGCGTGATGGATATGAGCTTCGCAAACCATGCACTAGCAGCAGAGCATCTCCTCACGGCCGACCCAATCCCCGAACCACAAGTGATCAACGTAGCCGATCAGATCGACGACCAGATCGCACGGATGAAACTTCACGCGATGGGGTTCGCGATAGACGAACTGACCGCCCAACAACGTAGCTATCTCTCTTCCTGGGATTCCGGCACCTAAGGCCGGGTAGAAAGCGTCCTTCATGCCCACCACGTTTTCCAATTCATCCTCGCTACAGCTGACGTCCGAGTCAGTTACCGAAGGGCACCCCGACAAGATGTGCGACCAGATCTCGGACGCAGTGCTCGATGCGTGCCTGGAACAAGATCCCGAGTCGCATGTGGCCTGCGAGACCGCTGCCGCGACGGGATTGGTCATGGTCTTCGGAGAAATCTCGACTTCGGCGCAGGTCGACGTGCCCAGCATCGTCCGGGGAACACTGCGTCGGATCGGCTATACCGACTCGGACTTCGGCCTGGACGCCAGCAGCTGTGGGATCCAGGTCTCGCTCAACACCCAGTCAAAAGACATCGCTGTCGGCGTCGACCACTCATGGGAAGAGCGCGAGGAAGAGGCAACAGACAAACACACCCTTCAGGGCGCGGGCGACCAGGGCATGATGGTGGGCTTCGCCTGCGATGAGACACCGGAGCTGATGCCACTCACGATCTCCCTGGCCCACCGCCTAACGCGACGTCTCTCAACGGTTCGGCGCGAAGACACAATCTCCTATCTGCGCCCCGACGGAAAGTCCCAGGTCACGGTCGAATACAGCATGGGCCAGCCCAGACGCATCGCCGCGGTCGTCGTCTCCAGCCAACATGCCGACGGCGTCAGCCACGAACAGATTTCGCATGACATTCGCCACCACGTGATCGATGAAGTACTGCCGCAACAGATGATGGACGAGAGTACGCGCGTCTACATCAATCCCACGGGGCGCTTCGTCACGGGCGGACCAATGGGAGACGCCGGACTAACGGGGCGAAAGATCATCGTCGACACCTACGGCGGTATCGCTCGCCACGGGGGCGGCGCATTTTCGGGCAAAGACCCGTCCAAAGTCGACCGCTCCGCTGCGTACGCGGCGCGCTGGGTGGCAAAGAACATCGTGGCAGCGAAGTTGGCGGAGCGCGCCGAGATCCAGGTTTCCTACGCGATAGGGGTGGCCCACCCCACGTCCATCGCTGTCGAGACATTCGGCAGTCACGCGATCGAGGAATCCGCGATCGCGCAACTCGTGGCCGATCACTTCGACCTACGACCGGGTGCCATCATCGAAACACTCGGCCTCCAGCGCCCAATCTACGAGCAAACAGCTTGCTACGGCCACTTCGGCCGTGACGATCTCGAACTTCCCTGGGAAAGCACTGAGATGGCGGAGCCTCTACGCAAGGCGGCTGGTCTCTAACCGCTCACCTCTTCGAGACGGCAACGGGCCCCGTTCTCACGGGGCCCGTTGCCTTGGTAGTGACCTATCGGTGCAAATCTAGCGCTTCGTATACTGCGGCGCCTTGCGTGCACGCTTGAGGCCAGGCTTCTTGCGCTCCTTGACTCGCGAGTCACGCGTCAGCATCCCGGCCTGGCGCAGAGGCCGACGCAGAGTCTCGTCGGAGGCGATCAATGCGCGGGCAACTCCGTGTCGGATAGCCCCGGCCCAGCCAGAGACTCCCCCGCCGCTGCACTTAATCTGCACGTTATAGCGATTGCGGGCGTTGGCGATCGCAAGCGGCTCCACGATCTGGCGCCGCCAGGCATCGCGCCCAAAAACCTCTTCCATCGGCTTGCCGTTAATCACGACAGTGCCATCGCCGGCGTATAGTCGGACCCGGGCCGTTGCTCCCTTGCGACGCCCGGTGCCGTAGAAGTAACGGCCCTGGGCGGAGGGTAAAGATGGAGCGGTCGCAGGTTTTTCTTCCAGCGTGGAATCAGTCGTCATGACGAGGCCTCCTGTTTGGCACTTTCGATGACCTGTCCCTCGTGGGGATGCTCAGCGCCTGCATAGACACGCAGCTGTCGGAACTGCTCACGGCCGATTCGGTTGCGTGGCAGCATCCCGCGCACCGCCTGTTCAATCACTCGCTCGGGGAAGCGCTCCATCATCTCCTTGAGAGTGCGCTGCTTGAGTGCGCCGGGATAGCCAGAGTGCCGATAGTACTTCTTTTGTTCCATCTTCTTGCCCGTCGCGGCCACCTGAGCCGCATTGATGACAATCACGTAGTCACCCTGGTTTGTCCCGGGCGAGAAGGTGGGTTTGTGCTTGCCGCGCAGCAAGCTAGCGACTTCCGTCGCAACACGACCGATGGGACGATCCGCCGCATCGATCACGTGCCAAGCAGCGAGACGATCCTCACCGGAGGGGGCGTATGTCTTCATCGTCGTTCCAATCTGCCAGTTCCGGCAGGTCATACCGGATCCGGACCAAGACCAATCCTGCAGCAGGGGCCTTTGGGGCCGCTGCTCCAACCGTTGGCTCCGCGAGCAAGCGGCCAATCATGCCACCATCCGCTTTGCCAAGTCCGATCCGCACCAACAGGCCCGCGATCATGCGAACCTGGTGACGCAAGAAGCTCTCGCCCTGGACAGTCAAGCGAAGGCCGCTCAATCCGTCCCGCTGCAAGGCTTCCAATTCGACCTGCTGGAGAGTCCGCACCGTTTCGCGGGCGCCGGGCTTCGCGCTGAAAGACGCGAAGTCATGCGCTCCCACCAGTCCGGCCGCGGCCCGGCGCATTGCCGGGAGGTCGAGACGGCCGTTCAAGACCCATGCTCGAGTTTCGAGCAACGGCTGCCGGGTGGCCGCCAGCCATACATCGTAACGGTAGCGCCGGTCACGGGCATCGCGCCGTGGATCAAATGTGTCAGGTACTTCGCGCGCGTCCTGAACCGCCACAGTTGCCGGTAGGAAGCGATTACAGCCACTAACCCAGCAATGAATGGGTATAGTGGCGTCCGTCGAAAAGGTCGCCACCTGGCCCAGGGCATGTACGCCGGCATCGGTTCGGCCCGCGAAGGCCGTTCTATGCGGGCGCTGCGTAAGCGCCTCAATGGAATCCTCCAGCGACTCTTGTACGCTCGCGGCTTCGGCCTGGCGCTGAGCACCGTGAAAAGCCGAACCATCGTACTGGAGCCGCAGAGCTATGCGGCGCTGCACCACGCGAGCTAAGATTCCTCCTCGTCGGCTTCACTGTCTCCGTTAGCATCGCTCACTGCGAGGTCGTCGGACGAGTTTTCTTCGCTAGCCGCAGCATCGTCCGGCGCTTCGGCTTCACCCTTCTCATGGCTCAGTTCGGCGTTTGGCCCATCATCCTCGGCTTCGACAGGTGCTTGCGACTCGGCGATGGCAGTCGCTGCAGCGCTCGACGGAATCCGTACCGGGGGGGCCTCCACCAGTTCGAGCATCGCCATACGGGCACCATCGCCCTGACGTGGACCGAGTTTCGTAATGCGCGTGTAGCCACCGGGGCGGGTTTCGAAACGAGGAGCAATGTCATCGAAGAGTTTACGCAGAATGACTCTGTCGGTCAGAAGCGCACCGGCTTGGCGACGGGCGTACTGCGTGCCGCGCTTGCCCAGAGTGATCATCTTCTCGGCCTCAGGCCGAACACTTTTGGCTTTGGCCTCAGTCGTCACGATGCGGTCATGCCGGAGCAACTCAGTGATCTGATTTCGGATCAGCGCCTGACGATGCGAAGACTTTCGTCCCAAGCCGCGACGCGACAGTCGATGACGCATGATGAACCCTCGTTTGCCCTCTGCTCGGGAAGAGCAGCGACGGCGTCCTACTGAACGCTGTCTGACTCCTGACCCGCTTCGCGCAGCGCTTCGAGCAGCGCTGTGCCCAGCGAGCTAATCTCTTCGTCGGCCTCCTCGGGGGTAAATTCCTCGAGGCGACTGTAGTCACCTTCGTCAGATGCGGTCTCCGGCGGTCGGCCGGCAGGACCCTCGCCGTATTCCGGCTCCCTAGTGCGGCGCAGACGCGAATCGGCTTCGGTCACAAAGCCCATCTCCAGGAGCCGATCCATCAGCTCCCAGTAGGATTTCTCGCCGAAGTTACGTAGCGAAAGGAGTTCCTCTTCGTTCTTCTCGAGGACCTGTCCTACGGTCATCAGCCCACTGCGCTTGAGGCAATTGTAGGCACGGACGGAAAGACTGAGGTCTTCGATCGAGGTGTTGTAGCGCTCCGGGCTGAGCCCCATCGCTTCGCCGGGCTGAGGCTCGACAGGAGGCAGTGGGGCCCCGAGATGGACGAAGAGCGCCAGCTCGCGTTGCAGAGTCTCGGCAGCGGTGCGTACTGCGTCCTCACCGTCGACCGTGCCGTCAGTCCAGATCTCCAGGATCAGGCGATCAAGGTCACTCTCTTGCCCAACGCGCGTCGGTTGGACGGAGTAGTTGACGCGGCGCACCGGAGTAAAGACAGCATCCACTGGGATGACGCCGATAGGCAAACCAGCGGCTTCACCTGCGGACACGTAGCCAACACCACGTTCGACATCGAATGTAGCCGTGAGGTGAGCCTCGGGCGAATCCAACGTGGCGATGTGTAAGTTCGGATTGACGATCTCATAGTCTCCCGGCACCTCGAGGTCAGCGGCGGTCACTTCACGCTCCCCGCTGACATCAAGGAAGAGTTTGGCGGGGCGGTCCGAGAGCGCCTTGAGCCGGATCGCGCGGATGTTGAGGAGTAACTCCGTAGTGTCCTCGGTTACGTGCGAGATGGTGGAAAACTCATGCTGGACCTGGTCGATGCGCACGGACACGACAGAGGCACCGGGCAACGCGCCGAGCAGCGTACGGCGCAGGGCTGCGCCCAGCGTCGTACCAAAGCCACGCTGAAGTGGTTCCGCGACCACACGCGCGTAGAAGTCGGTGGCTTCCTCTATCTCAAGGCGCGGCAGTTCGGTTTCGATGGTCACGATAGCAGCATCCCTCCGTGGGGCTTCTGGAGCTGCGCCTCCCCCGGGGGAAGACGGCAGGGTATTAGCGGGAGTAGTACTCAATAATCAGGTTTTCGTCGAAACGTGCATCGATTTCGTTGCGGTCGGGAGGACCCATGATCTCACCCTCAAGCGAGGCCGGGTCCACGTGGATCCATCCCGGCACGGGTCGGCCGCCCTGCCACGCTTTCACGAGGTCGAGGAATTTACTGCCCTTGCCACGGTCAGTCCAACCAATCTTGTCGCCAATCTTGACTTCGATCGAAGGGATGTCAGCCTTGTGGCCGTTGAGTGCGATGTGGCCGTGGCGCACCACTTGGCGCGCCTGCGCACGGGACTCGGCCAAACCGGCGCGGTAGACCGCATTATCCAGGCGCATCTCCAACATCGTCAGCAAGTTCTCACCAGTCGCTCCTTGACGGCGGGAGGCTTCTTTGTAGACCTTACGAAACTGGCGCTCGAGCAAGCCATAGGTCTGGCGTGCCTTCTGCTTCTCCCGCAGCTGCAACCCGCGATCCGACACCTTGCGGCGACGAGGCGAGCGTTGACCGGGCGGGTTCGGACGCCGCTCGATCGCGCACTTTGGTGAAAGGCAGCGTTCCCCTTTGAGGAACAACTTCTCGCCGTTGCGGCGACAGAGACGGCAGACTGCATCATTGTAGCGAGCCATGGCGTCCCCTAGACCCGTCGCCGCTTGCGCGGGCGGCATCCGTTGTGCGGAATCGGTGTAATGTCACGGATCGTGTTCAGTGTCAGTCCGGCGGCTTGCAACGCTCGCACGGCGGACTCTCGACCGGATCCGGGACCCTTTACATATACGTCGATTTCCCGCATACCGCTGTCCATCGCTTTGCGCGCGGCAGTTTCCGCCGCCATTTGGGCCGCGAATGGGGTACTTTTTCGGGAACCCTTGGTGCCGGTACTACCAGCGCTGGACCAGGCTATCACCTCGCCGCTGCTGTCCGTCAGCGTGATCAGAGTGTTGTTAAACGTAGACTGCACGTAAGCGCGGCCACGTGGCACGTTGCGCCGTTCGCGACGACCGCGTGGCCTACGCGGCGTGGCGGAGCCCTCCGTAGCGGCAGCGTCGCTCCGCGCCAGCAACTCTTCCACCGAAGGGCTATCTTCCTCGCTCATCCGGGCAGTGGGATCAGACGCTGCCGGTGCCTTACCTGAAGTTTCGTCCAGGCCCGGAGACGTCTCCTCCGTGGGAGCCATCTGCGCATCCTGTGACGCTTCGTCGTTGTCTGTGGTCATCAAATTCGTCTCCGCTACTTCACCGCGCGGCGCCGACCGGCGACGGTTTTGCGAGTGCCGCGCCGGGTGCGCGCATTGGTCTTAGTGCGCTGGCCACGCGCGGGAAGATTGCGGCGGTGCCGCTGGCCTCGATAGCAGTTGATGTCGATCAGGCGCTGGACATTAGAGCGAACCTCACGTCGCAGATCACCTTCAACGGTGTACTCGCGGTCGATCACTTCGCGCAATCGCGTGATGTCAACTTCTGATAGTTCGCGCATGCGCTTGGTCCCATCGACCTGGGACTTCGCCACGATATCTTTCGCTCGCGCGGGGCCAATCCCAAAAATGTAGCGCAGAGCGTACTCGGGTCGCTTGTCGTCGGGGATGTCCACACCGGAAATGCGTGCCATGCCGACCTCCTAATTCTTGAATCGGTAGGTGATCCGGCCGCGGGTGAGGTCGTACTCGGAGAGTTCAACGAGCACCCGATCACCGGGCAGAATCTTGATGAAGTGCATCCGCATTTTGCCCGAAATGTGGGCGAGGACATTCTCCTCTAGTCCAAGGTCAACGCGGAACATCGCGTTGGGTAGCGATTCCACGACTGTACCTTCGACTTCGATTTTATCCTTCTTCTGGACGGGGCCGACAGTACGCCGCTGGGTTTGCGAGCGTCCACCGCCACGTCGGCCACGAGATGAACGGGCCATGTTTGTTCCTACCCCTCGGCCTGCGTGAGGATGTCGGCCGGCGCGTTCTCACGCAGAGCGACAGTGTGCTCGAAATGTGCTGACAGTTTGCCGTCAGCCGTGCAAACCGTCCAACCATCATTCAGCAAGATGGTATTAGGGTTGCCGGCGGTGGCCATTGGCTCCAGGGCGAGCACCATCCCCTGGCGCATGACCATCCCCGCGCCCGCACGACCGAAGTTCGGCATATTGGGCGGTTCGTGCATGGCACGGCCTACACCGTGCCCAGTGTACTGACGCGCGACACCATACCCCGCCTGTTCGATTACAGCTTGAATCGCCGCGGAAATATCTCCCTTACGCACGCCAATGCGAGCTGCATCGATGCCAGCTGACAGTGACTCTTCCGTCACTGCCAGCAGACGCTTCGCCTCAGCCGAAATCACGCCGACGCCGACGGTAAAGGCCGAGTCGCCGACCCACCCATCAATCGTGGCTCCATGATCGATCGAGATGATGTCCCCCTCGTGCAGGACACGATCGGTCGGGAAACCGTGCACTACCTCTTGGTTAATCGAGGCGCAGATCGTGTACTTATACCCCTGGTAGCCCAAAAACGTTGGGATGACGCCGAGACGTTCATACTTCCGCAAGACGAAGTCGTCGAGTTGTTTGAGAGAAATTCCCGGCCTAATCATCGCCTTGATTTCCAGCAATGTCTCCGCCGTCATACGGCCCGCCACGCGCATATGCTCTATCTCGTCGGCGGTTTTGAGCACAACCTGCTGCGGCTGTTCGCTGGTAACCATCAGACCTTCACCGTTTCGAGCAGATCTTGACCAACCACATCAGGCGGCTGCTGCCCGTCGATCCGGACCAGCTTACCTGCCGCTCGGTAGTAGCCGATCAGTGGTTCCGTCTGTGCCTCATAGACTTTGAGCCGGTTGGCGATCGCTTCCGGCTGGTCGTCGTCACGTTGCACCAGCGCCACGTCGCATTTGTCGCAACGCATATCGTTTTCTGGCGGGTTATTGACTTCGTGGTAAATAGCACCATCTTCCGGGCAGGTCCATCGACCTCCGAGCCGCAACTTGACCTCATCGCTGCTGACATCGATGAGGAGGACGCGGTCGACCTGCTGACCACGTTCATTCAGCGCAGCGTCCAGTGCCTCAGCCTGCGCCACTGTACGCGGGAACCCATCCAGCATCGCGCCAGTGGTGGCGTCGGGGCTGTCCAAGCGGTCAAGCAACATACGGATGGTCACCTCGTCGGGAACAAGTTCACCTTTGTCCATGTAGGTCTTGGCCAGAAGGCCCAGTTCAGTTGCTCCGCGCAGATTCTCGCGAAACATGTCGCCCGTGGCTAGGTGGACCAGACCAGTCGCCTTGGCCAGGTTGACGGCTTGCGTGCCTTTGCCGGCACCGGGAGGTCCAAGCAAAATTAGGTGCATCTAGCGAATGAACCCTTCGTAGTTGCGCATCAAGAGCTGTGCTTCGATCTGTTTCATCGTGTCTAGTGCTACGCCCACCATGATCAGCAAGCCCGTGCTGGAAAGTGTTAGCGCGTTGCTATCAGGTATGAACTCTGTCGCTAAAAAGGGTACGACGGCAATAAAGCCCAAGAAGATCGCACCCGCCCAGGTAATGCGGAAGAGAACCCGATTGATGTAGTCCTGCGTAGGGCGCCCGGGACGAATACCCGGCACAAAACCACCCTGCTTCTGCAGATTCTCAGCGAGGTTCTGCTGCTGGAACGTAATGAGTGTGTAGAAAAACGTGAAGGCGATCACTAGGACGAATGACAGGCCCCAGTAGAGCGGTCGGCCTGGAGAGAAGTTCGTCTCGATCCAGTCCGCGATACGGGCGAACCAAGGCGGGCGCTCGCCCGGGACTTGGCCTTCGACGATGGTTGGCGTGAAAGGATCATCGGGCCCATCAATATGTGTTGGAATCTGCGTGGTCGCGATGAAATTTCCAGAGACATCGGCCAGTTCGATCAACGCGCGGCCGGAGTCGTTGCGCTCGATCGTCCAAGTCGGTACGAACTCGCCGGTCGCAGAATCCAATTCCGAATTGACGGCGGTCAGCACATTGGCATCACCGTCTCGGTTGACGCGACGTATGATGTCGTCGAAAGAGTCTTCCGCCGCAATGTAAGAAATCTCAGCTCCGTTGACGCGGAAAACACCTTCTGCGGCGAGCCCCTCGTAGAAGCCAGCGGCCTGGACCTCGCTGAGTGGCTGGTCGGAAAACTCTTCCACCTCGAACGGGACCTGGACCGCGCTTGTAGAGTTTACGTCAGTCCCAGCGCCGCTGATCCAGCCCGCCATGACGGACGGAAAGATGATGATCGAGAAAGCGAAGATAAGCGGGATCATGCCTGCGCTATTGACACGCAAAGGAATAAAGCTCTGCCCGCTTTGGCGATACATGCGACCACCGCGAAACTGACTTCGGGCATACTGCACTGGGATGCGCCGCTGGGCCTCCTGGAAGAGAACAATCAACGCGATCAGGACAACCGCGACCACGATGATCGCAACGATGCCGGCCATTCCAGTGTCAGACTGGCGAACCTGATTAAACAGCGTTGGAAAGCTGGCAACGATGCCACCGAAGATGATCAGCGAGATACCGTTACCGATACCCTTCTCCGTGATCAGCTCGCCCAGCCAAATCAAAAACATCGTGCCGGCAGTCATCGAGATCACGGCGG
>CAZZMQ010000032.1:0-25533 GCA_964655365.1 uncultured Dehalococcoidia bacterium
TGGGTCCGCTTTTGCGCCGCACCTTGATCGATGAGCTAACGCAGATTCCACGCTGGTTTGGGATCGAAGGTGGGGTGCCTGCCGGTGCGGGACGGGTCTACTACAAACACGGCTATCTACCCGCCTTCGATGAGGCGTCAGTCAACGATATTGGCATCGTAGAGTTCGACCGTGGTGCCCGCACGTATGCCTTCGCCTTAGCGATCTATACCCAAGGCGCGATCCCGCAGCAACCAGCGTGGGATCTGGTGCGCGCGGTTGCGATCAAGGCCTGGGACTTTTTCGCCAACGAGCGCTACCCCGATATGACCGCGAGCGTGTCGCTGCTGGAGAGCAAGGCCAGTTCTTAGCGTTTACTCCAGGTAGTCGCGCAGACGCTTTGCGCGCGACGGGTGTCGTAGCTTCCGCAGTGCCTTGGCCTCGATTTGGCGAATGCGCTCCCTCGTTACGCCAAACTCACGCCCAACCTCTTCCAGCGTGCGGCTGCGACCATCTTCCAGCCCAAAGCGCAACTGCAGTACGCGTCGCTCTCTCAACGTCAGCGATGAGAGGACTTCTTCCACCATTTCCTTGAGCAACTGCTGCCCGGCGGCGTCTGCTGGAGCCAGTGTCTCTGTGTCGGGCACAAAGTCACCGAGGTGTGAGTCCTCTTCTTCGCCGATCGGTGTCTCTAGTGAGACGGGTTCTTGACTGACCTTGATGATCTCCCGCACCCGTTCCGGTGGGAGGTCCATGCCTAGGCCGATTTCCTCGGAAGTCGGCTCGCGCCCATACTCTTGGACTAAGCGTCGCGAGACACGAACCAGCTTGTTGATGGTCTCCACCATATGGACGGGGATACGAATCGTCCGGGCCTGGTCCGCGATGGCGCGAGTGATCGCTTGTCGGATCCACCAGGTAGCGTACGTTGAGAACTTGTAGCCCTTGCGATAGTCGAACTTCTCAACTGCGCGGATTAGGCCGATGTTGCCTTCCTGGATCAGGTCTAACAGCGACATGCCGCGCCCGATGTACTTCTTCGCCACAGAGACGACAAGCCGCAAGTTGGCCTCGGTCAGCCGCTTCTCCGAGCGATACGAATCCTCCTTGAGTCGATAGAAGTGGCGCTCGTAGCGCGTTTGCAGCTTTTGTAGTTTTTTCGGGGTCGAGCGCGTGAGCGGATAGATCTTTTCCAGTCCGCCGGCGGCCTCCGCCGAGCGGGTTAGGAGATCCGAGCCGATGAGGTGTGTGACGACGGAAAGGCGCACCAAGTGCTCCTCCGCCTCCCCCTCGTCAATCTTGAGACCACGCACCAACTTGGCTCGTAGCTCTTCATCCATCTCTCCATCGATGCGTTTGCGGAAGTCTTCGTTCTCAACGAGTTCGATCAGTGTCTCGTCGGAGGCGCCGATAACCTTTGCCACTATGGTCGTGGAGTCGCGTAGCTCCTCCAGTTGGTCGAGCAGAATCAGAAGAATGTCCAACGCTGATGGATCGCGCCCGATCTGCTCGTGGAAGTCCTCCTCGATATCGTGGATCCAATTGCCCTCCTCCATCTCACGAGCCAGGAACTTCTCGTCCGCCGCTGTGAGCAGGAAGACCCGCCCAATCTCACGCAGATACATACGCACAGGGTCATCGACGCCTTCGCCTTCTTCCGTGCCCAGCTTGGCTAGTCCCGCTTTCGTGCGTGCCGCAACGGCCGCTGCTGCGGATGCCCCCCGAGCCTTTTTGGCTCGTCCCTTTTTGCCCTTCTCGTCCTCGAATAGCGATTCGAAGTCTATCCGGGGGGTGGCGCTGAACTGGAATTCGGACTCGGCGATCTTGTCCGCTTCCTGTGCTTCTTCGATCTTCTTGGCTTTGGTGCGCCGTGCGGCTGCCTTCTGTGGTGTCGGGGCGGCCTTGGTTGACTTCTTTGTGCTCGTCTTGGGACGCTCTGCCAGATCGATCGAGCGTTTTCCGGCGGGCATCGAGAATTCATCGACAGGGGCGGTCAGGGCGCGCACGCGCTTGTCTTGCTTCGAGCCAGGGGCGGGCTTTGACTTGCGTTGTGTCGGTGGGGCGGCAGTCGCGCGCCGAGACATGCTGCGCTTGAGCGACGGTTTGCGCCGCGGCTCGCTCGTCTTAGTCTTGGCCGCGGCCTTGGCACCGTTGTTCTCAGCGTGCCTGGGTTTGGCTGGTCCCGCGCTCTTGGCCTTGGTTTTGGCCTTGCTGTGGCTGTTCTTGGCCGACTCTTTAGCGGCGGTCCCCTTCTTTGCGGATGCCGTCCTGGTAGGCTTTTTCGCCGCCGGCTTAGTTGCTTTGGTAACCATGGCTAGCTCTCTCCTTCGCTGATGGGCTCGGGTGCCGGCTGCATGGCTGCCGCCGGGGTTTTTGCGATCTCGCGTCGCTGCCGCGCATGTAGCGAACGGCTTTTGGCTTGGTTCTCTAAGACCTGGCGGGCTTTAGCCCTTAGGTCTTCGTCTTCGATTGCTTCCGCCTCCGCCTCCGCGGTGACTCCGTCTACGAGAGTGGCCGCACCGTAGGTGCGCTCGCCTTCGGCAATGCCTTGCGATCCGGCTCGTAGCTCAGCTTGAATGAATCGATGGCGTAGCCGCTCAGTCGAGGACTGCGCCGCCTTGTGCGCGTCGTCGACCGAGTATGGCTGTATGTCGCGAGCTTCCGTTTCCAGCGCGGCAACGTACTCCTCAAGCGTGTCGTCCAACGATCCTCGCCAGGCGTCTCCTATGCTGGTGCAGGCGGCGAAAAGCTCGCGCAACGCTGCGTCTTCCGTGTGTAGCGAAAGATCGTCGGGCAGGTCGCCGATAACCTCGGGCCGGGCAATGATTAGCTTGGCGAGGAATTCTGCGGGACGGTCGTGGTGAGTGGGCTGTGTGGGGGTCGGCGACGCATCTCCTTGTATCATCCGCCGTCCCAGTGCCGGCGCATTCCCGCCACGGCGTAGCATTGTTTCGATCGCCGACGTTTCCACCCGGGCTATTGCCGCCAGTCGCGCAACGTACTCGGAGCGCATGACCGGATCCGCGATCGCCCCCACCACTGGCAGCAGTTGATCGACGGCGGCCGCGCGTGCTCGGGCGTCGTTGAGGTCATGGAACTCGCGGATCTGGCTAAAGCGATAGTCCAGATAGCCCATGGCCTCGTGCAACAACAGCGACCATCGATCGGGTTCACGACGAATCATGTCATCCGGGTCACTACCTGGTGGAAGCGCCATAATACGGATGTCGGCTGCTAGGTCATCTTGGAAGCGCAGGATGCCGCGTGAATCTAGCACTGGTTTTTGCTCGGTACCAACGGCTTGTCGTGTCGTGTCGATTCCGCGCAGCGTCGCGGCCATGCCCGCCGAGTCCGCATCGAGTGCCAGGACAATGTTGCGGGTGATCGGCTTGATCAGGGATACCTGACGTGCAGTCAGTGAAGTGCCCATTGCGGCGACTACGTTTTGCTGGTCGAACTGGTGCGCTGCTAGTACATCCATGTAGCCCTCAACGATCACGATCTGGTCGGCGCTGCGGGCGGCCTCGCGGGCGCGGTCGAAGGCGTAGAGCGTTGAACTCTTGTCGAAGACCGGTGTCTGAGAGGTGTTGAGATACTTAGGTCCGTCGTTGTCTGCCAGCGCTCGTCCTCCGAACCCGATACAGCGGCCGCGTCGGTCCCTGATTGGGAACATGAGACGGCCGCGGAAACGATCGGCGTTGTTGCGCTCGCCGTCCACGACGAGGCCCGCCTCGATCATCTCGGTCGGGGTGAAACCGCGCGCCGAGAGGTGCCCCTGCAGCGCTGCGCGTTCGTCGGGCGCGTAGCCAAGCTCGAAGGCTTCTGCCATTTCGTCGCTAAGGTCGCGCTGTGTCATATATGCCCGTGCCTGGTCTGCCTCCGCCGAGTTCAGCAGTTGAGCACGATAAAAGACCACAGCGGCTTCATTGGCGCTGCGTAGGCGAGTCTGGTGTCGCTCTCGCTCCTCCGCGTGGCTGTCCAGCGGCGTGAGCTGAACGCCGGCGCGTTCAGCGAGGTAGGTGAGGGCGTCGCGGAAACCGATGTTTTGCTGCTTCATGATGTAGCTGAAGATGTCTCCACCCTCACTGCATGTGCCGAAGCAGCGCCAGGACTGGCGTTCCGGATCGACGTTGAATGAAGGCGTTCGTTCGCTATGGAACGGACAGAGACCCTTGAAGGATCGCCCCGTCTTGCGGAGTTGGACGCCTTCGCCGATCAGATCGACGATGTCGACACGTGCTTTGATCTCGTTGGTCTGACTCAAGATCTGCCCTGCTCAGACCGTTTAGCTCAGTCGGCCGTCGGCCTCTTCAGGGGGTCAGTATACGGGTGAAATGTCGATTTGACAGATTTCATTGAAGATCTGACCGTTTTTCGGACCCCACTTGACAACGTGGGCCGAAGCAAGACATTTACTCTAGGGCGTGATGCTGACTGTGATGCTGTTATTGGCTTCATTCGCCTCAGCGATCGTGTTGTCGGGATCGACGATGGCGGAAAGTTGTCCCGCCCCCCCGACCGGTACCGATCCGGCCAAGGTCAGTGCGGCCTGTGCACCGAGAGGCTTCGGGACGCTGAGACGCTCGAGCTCCAACCCTTCGAACAGGATTAGAACGATGATTGGTCCGTTGGCGGTGTCATTGCCCGCGTTGACCAGTGACACGATCGTTAGCCCGTCGCTGCTGAGTTGTAGTTCTTGAGGCACTAAATCCGGCCGCGATAGCGGCTCGAAGACTGCCGTGATGTTGTTGTTGCTCTCGTTCGATTCCTCGACCACGTTGGTGGTGTCTACGATCACGGTGACATCGATTGTCTCGGTCAGACCCAGATCCAAGGGCACGAATCGGGATTCGCCGGCGCCTAGCGCTAGGATCACGATCTGCTCGGCCAGTAGCAATCCATCGGCAGTTCGGGTCACACTGAACAGCGTCGGGGCAGGGCCCATTGGCTCCGTACCCATGTTCGCCACCTCAATTACGACGGTATTGCCCTCGCCTACGGTCACCGCGCGCGGCATCAAGTCAGCTCGCTGCGAAGTCTCTTCCTCCTTCGGTGGGGCTTCGTCCAGTGGTGGTTCCATTCCTTCCTCTGGCGCGATGACGGTGATATCCACCCGTGAATCGAAGCGTTGGTTGCGCGACGAGGTGGCCACAACCTCGAGGGCGTAGGTCCCGGTTGTGCCCGGCCGGAAGGGCAGCGTCAGTAGGTACGATCCATCTGCGCGCGGTTCTTCACGTACCGACTGGGGCAGTACGGTGTTTACGTAGAGTTCGATCGATTGCAATGTGCCAGTTTCTACAGCGTCGATCACTACTTCGATTTCAAGCCCCTCAATGAAGTCGATCTCGTCGCCGTCGGAAGGATTGCGTATTGAAAGAATGCCGGATTCGCCCGCCGCCGCCTCATCCGCCCGATCCACATTCTCTAACAGCTCAGGAGCGATGGCTTCAATCGTCAACTCCGAGATGGTGTCCACGGCGCCGCTTGTCGTAGCCCGCACGTGTAGCAGAATGATCCCTTCGATCGTCGGCGTGTAGTGCAGGGTGACCAAATCGCCGTGGTTTTGATCAGTTCCAGGGTCAACGGTGTCCACGACAACGCCGTCCACCTCCAGAGTGAACTGGATGAGTGGCTCGTTTGAATGAGCCTGGAGCAAGATTGCTAGCGGCACATCGCGCGGTACCCGCTGCAGTGGCGATGGGCTGATGATGGTAAGGCTAGGCGTGCTTCGTACCCGAGCCGCATTCTGCGTTACCTCTACCTGTACCGCCCGAGTCGTCACCAGCCCACTCAGACTGAGCGCCTCGACCTCGATGGAGACATTGCCCTCGCGATCCGGAACCCAGTTTAAGGTGGCACTGAAGGTCCCGCTGGCCGGATCCTCGACGGGGCGATTGCCGCTGACCAGAATGCCATCGACTTTGAGCTCGATTCGCGTTAGAGGCTCGTCGTCGCGCGCTACGACGCGCAAATCGACGGGCTCACCGAGCAGGACGACATCGCCATCGTCGAGCGAGAGTTGGAGAAGCGCACTTCCATCTGCGTGATTGTCTTCATCGGTCAGGATCAGGATCAAGATGACGGCCAGCAGCGTCACGCCGCCCAGGAAGATGGCGACGATTAAGGACCCGGCACGACTAGTCATCGGCGTCTCAGCGTGGTGTGGTTGTTTGGGCGTACCGCTGGCGCGGCGGTCACGGGCTTAGCCTAGACCCGCAACCCCGGTCACCGACCGTGTCTGCAGGATTTGGAAGGTCCCGTCGGCCCAAGCCCACTCGACGTCTTGCGGAGCGCCGTAGTGTTCCTCCAGCCGGATGCCCAACATTGTCAGCTCGAGAACCTGCTCCTCATTGAGCTTGGGCTGATCTTGCTGTGTCGCCGGAACTGGCTGCCAGGCGGTGTTCTCGTCTGGCGAGTACACTACCTGCTCGCTCTGCAGAATCGTGGACGACTCAAGCACCGTCAATGGTTCCTTGCTGGCGATGTAAGAATCCGGCGTTATTAGGCCCGACACTATCGCATCACCCAGGCCCCAGACAGCCTCAATCATCACACGTTCACGATTCGCTGTGATGGGGTCGATCGTGAACATCACGCCTGATACTTCCGACTGCACCATCTTCTGTACTGGCACGGCTAGATCGACGGATAGGTGGTCGAAGCCATGCTGCTGGCGATAGAAGATCGCTCGCTCCTCGAAAAGCGAAGCCCAACAGCATTGGGTCGCCGCGAGCACATTGGTTTCGCCCTCCACGTTGAGGTATGTCGCCTGTTGGCCCGCGAACGATGCCTCTTTCAGATCTTCGGCTGTGGCCGAGGAGCGCACCGCCACCAGGCCGGCACCGAGGCTGGAGTAGCTCTCCGTAACGGCTGTAGCGATGTCGTTTGGTATTGACCGCGCTAGCACCGAGCGCTGCGCCTCGTCCGAGATCGCCGCCAGCTTTACTGTGTCGGAGACGTCGAGCTTTCCCAGCAGCTTGCGCAGCACGGCATCGAGTCCCGCCTGCTCCATGAAGCGTCGATAGGTGGACGTTGCGACGACGAAGCCAGTTGGTACGGGGAACCCGGCCTGCGTCATCTCGCCCAGATTGGCGCCCTTCCCACCGACGAGCGGTAAGTCGCTCTTGCTGATCTGGTTGAACCAGACGATGTTGTTGGTGGCGTGGGTCATACTGGCTCTCTGTACTGCTTTTGCCCTCGTTACGCGTACCGTTCTCCCTCCGCGCCGGACAGCCGACTATAAGTCACTCGACGGTGACGGTCTTGGCGAGGTTCCGGGGCTGGTCGACGTCAGCGCCGCGCACGGTCGCGAAGTAGTATGCGATGAGTTGCGCGGGGATGGCCGGCGCGAAGGGGGCAATTAGTGGGTCGACATCGGGAACGGGCACGAAGAACTCGGTTAGCGCCATCAGCTCCATGTCTCCCTCGCTGCCGATCGCGACGACCTTACCCTCACGTGCTTGGATTTGCTGAATATTGCTCGACATCTTCGTGTACAGATCGTCGCGTAAGGCGATAGCAACGGTCGGTGTGTGCCGGTCAACTAGCGCAATTGGTCCGTGCTTCATCTCCCCGGCCGGGTAGCCCTCGGCATGGATGTAGGAGATCTCCTTGCACTTGAGGGCGCCCTCAAGTGCGATTGGGTACTGCAGGCCCCGTCCCAGATAGAGCAAGTTGCGGCAGTCGTGATAGCGTCGCGCAATTGCGCTGTAGAGATCCGACTGCTGCAACATGTTGTCCACCAACGACGGAGTCAAGAGTAGCGCTTCAAGAGCGTGTTCTAGAGCTGCGCCATCCAGCGCACCTCGGGCGATCCCGATCCGGCAGGCCAGCAGATAGAGTGCTGCTATCGAAGCTGTGAACGTCTTCGTCGATGCGACGCCGATTTCGGCGCCGCATCGCAGATATAGTGCCGAACCCGCTGCCACGCGCGTGGACTCGGCTCCAACGACATTGCAGATCGTGACCTGCGGTGCGCTCCACACGTCGCGCACATGGTGCATTGCGCCCAAGGTGTCAATCGTCTCGCCCGACTGGCTGATCGATACAACGAGCGTTTCCGGTCCGAGCAGTGGGGCTCGGTAGCGAAACTCAGAAGAATTGTCGTAGTCAGCCGGAATGCCACCCAACCTCTCCATGAAAGCTCGGCCTACCATCCCCGCGTGCATCGATGTGCCCATACCGATGATCAGCACGCGGCGCAACCGGCGCAGTGCTTCGTCGTCAAATGGCAAGTCTTCCAGCACGAGGCCGGCCGGATCGAGATGCGCCCGCCCCCGAATTGTGTCCGATAGCGCGCGCGGCTGCTCAAAGATCTCCTTCTGCATGAAGTGCTTGTACGGACCTTTGGCCACCGCCACCGAAGCTACCGAAATTTCCTGAGGCTTGGCCTCGACGACCTCGCTCGAGGAATTCCAGATCTGGACTTCGTTGGCCGTGATCGATGCGACCTCACCATCCTCTAGATAGCGCACTTGATTGGTGTGGGGGATCAGTGCTGGCATGTCCGAAGCCACGTACATCTCGCCCTTGCCGAAGCCGATCGCGATGCCGCCGGCGTTGCCTTTGCGAGCTGCGTAAAGCCGGTTTGGCTCCGACACATGCATGGCGACGACAGAGTTTCCGCCTGCGATCGCATCCATCGTTTCTCGCAGTGCCGAAGCCATATCCGTGGACTCGGCCAGTCGTTGCGAGATCAGTTGCGGGATGACCTCTGTGTCGGTCTCGGAGATGAACTTAGCTCCGGCCGCGGTTAACTCCTGGCGCAAAGCACGGTAATTCTCGACGATGCCGTTCTGCACTACGATCACATCGCCCGCACTGGAGACGTGTGGATGTGCGTTGCGGTCGCTGACGCCACCGTGAGTCGCCCAGCGCGTGTGACCGATTCCGATGCCGCCTTCGGGTGCCCCCTCGGCTGCCGCGATCGCGGCTAGCTTTCCCTGCCCGGCTCGCTTCATCACGGCCAGGGCACCATTTCGATCGAGGATAGCGATGCCACTACTGTCGTAGCCCCGGTATTCGAGCCGTTCCAAGCCCTCAAGCAGGATCGGACCCGCGGCTTGTTCGCCAACATAGCCAATAATGCCGCACATTGGCGACAGCCTCTCCAGCCTCGCCCCGGAGTCTTAACTGGCCCGATCAGCCCAGCTAAGCCCGTTCGTGCGCCCGCCGGGACCAGGTGATTCGGGTTCCATTCCCAGCATCCACTGTATGACTTCGGTCAGCGTGTAAGCAAAGGCTAGCGGCCTGCCAATCTGTGTGGCGATTTCAGCAGGTGTCGTGTCGTCCAAGAAACGCTCGCCGTAATAGTCCAGGCTGGCGCGGGGGAGGAAGATCGACTCGCTCAGATGCCTGCGCCCCTCGAGCGCGGATCGGAAGTCGTTTCCCGGAAGCAAGCCCGAGACGTTCACCCGTTCTCCGAAGAGATGGTTCTCGACGGGCACTACGTCGATTTGCCCGCCGATCAGTGTTTCGGCTTCCGAAGCCAGTTCCCGTAGGCTGGGTGCGATCAGTCTGCCGCATGCGATGGTGGCGAGCGGTCGCACCAGCGAGATCGTCCGCTCTTGGGCATGCCAACGTCGTAGCCGCCGCCGCATCCGCCGCCAGTCGTCGATCAACGTGCGTACCATGCCGACCCCATTCTCCCACTGCGGGAATCCATCGTAGGTCTTGGCCGATGGGATGCGTGCTTCACTCCGCAAGTAGAACTCATCTGATGCGAAGACTGCGGTAGGCCGTCCGGCCCGTGCCGCCTGACGTCGCCAGTGACTCAGTTTCCGTAGCACCAGCTGCGCTTCTTCTCGGGTTAGCGTCCGCATCCCCGCTATCTCGTCTAACTTATGTGCATCGCGAGCCGCTGCTCGATTTTCCGCCTCGACGCTCGCGCCGACTGGCACGACACCTACGCTGAGCACGTTGGTGTGGGAGATCAGCTCCTGCACTGTCTCGTCAAGAGCGGCGCCGTCGTTCACGCCAGGGCACAGGACGATCTGCGTGTGTGCGTCGATTCCCCATTTCCCGAGTTTGCGCAGTTGCGTGCGAATATCAGGCGCTCGCGGATTTCCCAAGAGTAGGCGTCTTAACGCTGGATTCGTGGCATGGACTGAGATGTGCAACGGACTTAGGCGTTGTTCGCGTAGCCGCGACCAGTCGTCGGCAGAGAGGTTCGTTAGTGTCACGAAATTGCCGTGTTCGAACGATAGTCGGTAGTCGTCGTCCTTCACGTAGAGTGTTTTGCGCAACCCCTTGGGTAGCCCCTTGAGGAAGCAGAAGAAGCACTTGTTATTGCAGATCCGAGTCCCCTCGAAGGCCGAGTCGGAAAATTCGATCCCCAGTCCAGCATCGGGGTGTTTTTCAAATTCGACGAAGCCACGTTTTCCATCAGCTTCGATCTCTAGCTCTACCAGGTCGTCGGCGGCGAGGAAGCGATAGTCGATCTGGTCCCGGATTTTCCGGCCGTTGGCGCTGAGTACGCGATCGCCCGGCGCGAGACCGGCCTCTGCCGCTAGGCTGTCAGCCTCGACGAACGAAATCTTTCCGCTACCTGCCGGTTTAGCCATGGATTCCTACCGATTGAACCGCGGAGAGTTGGCTGGCAGCGTTGCTATGTTCTTGCGGCCTGCAGTTCGCGGTCGATTGCTTCAATGCGGGAGACCACGGCGTCGATCGACGAGTCTGGCGTGGATGCCCCCGCCGTGACGCCCACGATCTCATGCTTCTCGAACCAGGCCAATTTAAGCTCGTTCGCAGTTTCGACGTGATGAGTGTCGATCCCGTTGGCGGCTGAAAGTTCGGCCAAGTGGCTGGTATTAGCGCTGTTGTAGCCACCGACCACGATCATGATATCGACCTCCTCAGCGAGTTCGCGGGTCGCGGCCTGTTGCGAAGTGGTCGCGTTGCAGAGAACATTGACGACGCGGATCTCTGTGATCTGGTCGATCCGTGCCGTCATCAGATTGGAGACGAAAGACGCGAAGCGCTCAGGCGTGTGCGTTGTCTGCGAGATCACACCGATTTTGCTGGGGAGATAGTCAGGTAGGTCGTCTAGTGACTCGTCTTTGACGCCCCAGCCGCGGCCGCGGCACCAACCCAGAACTCCTTTCACTTCGGGGTGCTCTGGGTCGCCGAAGATGACTACGCCGAAGCCCTTCGCGGCCAGGTGTTTGGCGGCGCGTTGTGAGCGCGAGACGAACTGACAGGTGGTGTCAATGACGTGATAGCCGTTGCCTTCGATCGTGTCCACGGTTTCTTCGCCGACTCCGTGCGCAGTGATCGCGACTGTGTCTGTCGAGGCACCTTTTGCCTCACGATCCTCTTTGACGGTGATCCCAATATCCTCTAATTCTGCCACCACCTGAGGATTGTGGACCACTTGGCCCAGCGTCTGTACCTTGCGGCCTTCCATGGCCGCTTCTTTCATCATGTCCACCGCACGGCGCACGCCAAAGCAGAATCCCATGTCGCGGGACCTACGAATTTCCATGGCGAGTCCCCTCCGTCCGACCCTCTGGCGATGGCATCGCCGATCGCTCTTCTGTGACATCGACGGATGCCGATTCTGGAAGATCCGGGAAGCGATCCCGGTAGACACCACGATACTCGGCTGGAATCAGCGCAGCAATTTCGTGCATGATGTGTTCGGTGCCTTCCTCGATATCGGATCGCCGCACTGGCGCGGCATTCAACACGAAAGGCTTGCCGTACACCATCCGCATGCGCGGACGGTGGAAGATCACTCGCCAGCCCTGCCGGAATTGTTCACTGCCGGTAATCCCGACTGGGACTATCGGTGCTCCGCTGCGCAGTGCGATCAATGCAGTCCCCGGATGCGCCTCAAGCAGAGAGGCGTGTTCCGAGCGATGTCCCTCGGGGAACATTGCCAGTATCTCGCCTGCCGCTAGTTGGCGTTCCGCCTCGCGCAGCGCAGCAAGATCCGCATCAAATCGGCGCACAGGGAAGGCGCCCGCCCAGGCGAAGAGAATGCCGATCAGGGGGCGTTTCTGGAACAACTCCAGCTTGGCCATAAACTTGGGCCAGCGAGGAAAGATTGCGACGGCCAGCATGGGCGGATCTGTCGAGGCAACGTGGTTCGATGCGAGAATGAAGCCTCCCTCGGCTGGGATGTTTTCCATCCCCACCCGCTCCCAGCGCGCTACGATCTCGAAGAATATCCGCACCACTCCACCGGAGATTAAGTACCATGGCCTCCAGGGCAGCGGCATCCCGGGAAGCCCAGCGCGAGCCAGGAGCGTTGATTCCCCAAACAACCGTCGCGTTAACCATCGGGTCCATGGGTAGTGCAGCGTGCTCAGACTCTTCATGAGAGTAGTTCGGGTGCGTTTTCACGCACGAGATCGAGTACTTTCTGCACTACTTGTTCTCGGCTCAACTCGGTGGTGTTGAGCTCGACCGACCCGACGGCCGGGCGTAGGGGCGACGCGTCCCGATTGGCGTCACGTCCATCACGTCTCACGATCTCGTGCTGCACATTCGCGTCCGAGATGTCGCGCCCCTGCCGCCGCATTTCCTCCGCCCGTCGACGGGCACGTACCTCCGCCGATGCGGTCAGGAAAACCTTAATCGGTGCCTGTGGGACGACGACGGTTCCGATGTCGCGACCCACCATCACCAATCGGCCGTGTTGGGCTTGTTTACGTTGGGCGGTCACCATCGCCTCGCGCACGCCAGGTACGGCGGCCACCGTTGAGACCGCTGCCTCCACAGCGGGATCGCGTAGGTGCGGTGTGGCGTCGTCACCGTCAAGCCCGATGCTAGCGGTCTCGATGCTGTTTACTGGCGGTGCCCCTACTTCAATTCGGACAGCGTTCGCGATCTCGGTCAGGCGGACGTGGTCGCTGAGGTCGATACTGCGCTCCTGTGCGTACCAAGTTAGCGCGCGGTACATGATGCCAGTGTCTAACATCGCCCAACCGAGCTTCTTGGCCAACTCGCGTCCCACCACGGTTTTGCCGGAGGCGACCGGTCCGTCGATTGCGATTACCTGGGGGAGTTCGCTGGTGTGCTGCTCTGAGTCTGAGGGGGAATGAGGCATCGCGGTGTCGGTCATCACTATAAGTATAGGAACACGAGGCGACTCTCACAGCCGTACAGCGATCGTGTTTGGGAAGCTTTGCTATGCATCGCTACTTCGATCTGGCAGGTCCAATTGCGCACGTTGATATAGTAGGCGGACCTCGTGCTCGGTCAGCTGTCGGATCGATCCCGCTCCGAGATCGTGTAATCGGATCGGCCCGAAGCGCACCCGAACCAGTCGCTCGACGGGATGTCCAATTGCATCGCACATCTGCCGGACCTCGCGTTTGCGGCCCTCTCGTACAGTGATCCGCATCCAGCTCAGGTCGGGCTTCGAGGCCGGTCGCCGTAGTCGTTTCGGTTTGCCGGAAACGACTACACCGTCGTCTAACTTCACTCCCGAATAGAGCTGATTGAGCGCCACATCATTGGGCCGCCCACGCAGTTCAACCAGGTACTCGCGTGGTAACTCGTTGCGCGGATGCAGCAGCCCGTTGATCAAGGGACCGTCGTTGCTCAACAGCAAAAGGCCCTCGCTGTTTAGATCCAGTCGTCCGACGGGCACGCAACGGCCCGCGGTCTCGGGTAGGTAACCCGTGACTAAGGGCCGTCCATGGTTGTCGGAGGTTGAACTGAGCACCCCGCGCGGTTTGTGCAGCGCGTAGTAGCGCAATGGTTCAATGGTTAGTAGGTCGCCGTCGATACGGACCTCGTCTCCTCGGGTAACGCGCCGTCCTGCCTCACATACGACACTGCCGTTGACGGTCACACGTCCCGCTTTGATTGCATCGGCCGCCGCTCGTCGCGATGCGATTCCCGCACGGGCCAGGGCGACCTGCAAGCGCAGTTTGCCGCTCATCACTTCGCTCCCCACCTTGTAAGTCCGTGCCCGAAGGCGAAGTCAGAGCAAGCTGGTAAGCAGCCAAGATCGATAGCCAGGATTGTCCGTGCCGAGTTCCGAGTGTCGTTGGTTAGAGCTCCGAACATCAGTAGATCTGATGCGGCAGTTCCGCCGCTACTACTGTCCGTCGGGATTTGGAAGCAGAATAGGCTGAATAAGGCTCGAGCGATTCGCATAGCTAACCGCTGCGGTGGATGATCAGCCGCTCCACGATCACCGTCTCGCTGCGGGCACCGGCTGGCGAAGCTGAACGGGGCATGGTCGTCCCGCCGGCCTTGCGTGAGAGCTGCCCTAGCCCCCTGCGCAATAGACGACAGCTGATGCTACGCAGTGCCCAGTCGGTTAACGCAGCTACCGCAATTATGGTGGCTGCGCGGCGGATCGGGGGTACGAGTGGGGCAAGGTCAGCCCGTACGGCCGGCAGTAACCCAGCGGAGGAGCGCCGTACCAAGTCGGCTTCAAGCGCCGGGCCATCGTCTTGCGAGAGTGTCAGGCCTAACTCGCTGTTGGGCTCGACCGGAGCCGCTTCTTCTTTGCGAGTTTGGGCGTTGTTAAGGGAATCTTTTTCGTTCATCACAGCCGCAGCATACAGTGCGCGTAGTTGAGCCCGCGTAGTGCACGAGTTGACCCGGGCCATGCTAAAGCTCAACGAGTGGAGTCCAGCAGGATCACGATCCTTCCCTCTTGAATTGAGACGTCACGTACGCCTTCGGGAAGGGATTCCTCGAGTTCATCGTCCAGCGCGATTGACTCGAAGACCAGATCCGCCAACTGCTTCGAGAAGGGGATTCTTGGCAAGCCGCCGAGTTTGACTCGATCGACTGCCAGATCGATGCGCCGATTCGCGTCAATCTCGAACTCCACATGTACCTCTATGCCGACAGTTCGTCCAATCGAACGCCCGTTGATAAAAAGCGTTGCCTGATCCGGCTTCAGAACCATGATCAAGGAGTTGATGAGGAAGCCGGCGTCGGCCTCACGCTCCGTGGTCAGCAATGCGGTGAGTTTCGAGTTGATCTCGCGTTCATCGATCTTGAGCTCAAGACTCTCGCTACTGCTGCGCTCCACAGCCTGTGCGACTTGAATGTCGAAGAACACGGCTGATTCCCGGGTCAGCTCATGAGTGCGCTGGTCACCATCACTGCCGTTAACGATTAGCAAGTTACCGTCGATGCGAGGACCGACGTGTTGCAGGCCGACCAGATAGAAGAGCAAAAAGATCCCGCCGACCAGGAATAGAAGCGAGAAGATGCTGGAGAAGAGACAGCCGAAAGGGCCGGCCACAATCCGGAGCGGCGCGGTGATGACCTGCAGTAGCCCTTTTAGGATCTGCGCCGCACCACTCAGAATGGCTGTCATGCTGATCCCTCGCGCGTGCTGGTCTCGCGCTCCAGCGCCGCTTCCACGTCAGCTGTCAGGTCAATGTCAGGTCCTTGCTGCGAGATTTCCGGAATCGTGATTCGCCCGCTTGCTACGGCTTGCAATGAGGCCACCAGGAAATGTGGTTCGCGTTCGACGCCCCGTATTCGGATTCTGTCGAACAGTGGCTCAGTCGCATCACCTTTGCTCGCGTGTTTCCATTGCTCGTTGATTCCGCCGTCACGCAGAGAGTAGCGACAAGAGCTGATCACTGGACCACGATCTAGCTCGCGGCTGCTGCGCTGCAACATCATTCCGCTTTCCTCGGCGCTTGCGTCGATCAACGTTCGTATGACTTCCTGCCAGGTTCCAACGGGACCGCCTGGCAACGCGGGGTGGAGATTGAGTAGCGGCAGCCACTCGCTGAGTTCTGGCGTGATTAGCATGAACCCCGCCAAAACAGCGACCTCCGCTTCATAGGGTGCCAAGCTGGCGCGGATGGCCTCCTCGTAGTCCGCCCGCCAGGAGGCCAGCGCCTCACCAGGCTTTGAGATTCCACCACCGACCCGCTTCCTCCATCCTCTTGACGACATTGCCACGAGTGGAGTTCCTCTTTTCGCTACTTCCTGGAGGAAGGCATCGGTGTTGGGAGACTGGCCCCACTCACGGTTGCAGAACACCACCGCGATTTCCGCGTCCAGATCGCCTGCGGCGATCGCGGCCGAGGTTCGCTCGAAGAGCAGCCTCGAACTCGACCCCTTCGCCGTCGCGAACCAGGCCAGGCGTAGTGTCACGACTCCCACCTCGTGGATTTGGGTCGCGAGGATTGGGGCGATGCCTGCCCTCCCTTCGATCGCCGTGTCCGAGTGGGGGCTAGCTCCTGTTCATCGTCAAAGAGCCACGCTAGAGATTCGCCACCGTGGGACGAGCTGTGGTGATTGTGGCTCGCGACTGCATATAAGACGCCGTCGCATCGCGAATGACTGTGCAGGTGGCGATAGGGTCGTGTCATTGATTTTCGCTACGCCGCTATTCGCCTGCCTCGCGAAGCTTCCGGATTCGCTGTTCGGCCGCATCAAGCAGCTGTTGGGCCTGGGCTGCCAGCGCGAGACCCTCCTCATAGGCCGCGATCGCATCGTCCATCGTTAGACCGCCGTTTTCCAACTGTTCCACCGCCGATTCCAGTCGTTCGACAATCACCTCGTAGCTCAGACCGTCGTAATCGTGGTGGCCCTTCTTAGCTTGTTTCGGTTGCTTAGCTTTGGTCATTTCTTTCCGTCGGAATCCCCTCTCCCAGTTATCTCGGCGGCGACAATGCCGTCTTGAAATCGCAGGCTGACCTGTTGTCCGGCTGCCAGATCCTTCGCCCGCACCATGCTGCCACCGCCGGCATCCTGCACGATCGCATACCCCCGCGCCAGTGTTGCTAGTGGGCTGAGTGTTTCTAGACGGCCACCGGTACTTGTGAGGAGCGCATGCTCTTGCGTCAGGCGTTGGATACTGATGGCATCAGCTCGGCTGAGATACCCCTCGAGCTGGACGCGTTTGCTGGCGAGATCTGGCGATCGATGTTCCATTCGTTCGCTTAGACTCGTCAGCTGACCTCGTACTTTCTCCACTTGTCCCAACAATACGTATTCGCTCGCGGCGAGTAGTGCTGAGATACGTCTTCGATCCTCGCGCTCGTCGGGCACGATCAGCTCAGCCGCGGCGGACGGGGTCGGCGCACTCACGTCTGCGACATAATCGACCAGCGTGGTATCCGTCTCGTGCCCCACGGCACTGACGACGGGTGTTTCGCTGGCGAAGATCGCTCGCGCTACTCGCTCGTCGTTGAATGCCCAGAGGTCATCAGCGGAACCGCCGCCGCGGGCAACGATGATTACGTCGAGGTCGATATCGTCGAAGTTCGCTGCCAGTGCGTTAAGTTCTTCGATCGCTCCGGCGATCGAGACGGCCGCGCCATCGCCTTGGACCGCCGTGGGCGCCAGCAGTAGGCCAGCCATTGGCCAGCGCCGTGCCATTACGGATTGGATGTCGTGCCAGACGGCTCCCGCTGCCGAAGTGACGACCCCGACTGTACGCGGGTACCGCGGCAGCTGGCGTTTTCGACCGGGATCGAACAGCCCGTCACCCTTGAGACGCTCGAACAGGCGCCGGAACTCGGCTTCCAAGACGCCCGTGCCCTCAGGCTGGAGCGCGTCGACGTAGAGCTGGAGGTCGCCCCGGTCAGCGTAGAGCGAGACGCGCCCGTGGACTAACACCGACTCGCCCATTGCTACCGTGACGCCTGAGTTGTAGCGGCTGAAGAAAACGCAGCGCAATGTTCCACCGGTTGACTTTGATCCCGGCATGGGTTCACTCAAGGTGAAGAAGATGTGGCCCGCCTGGGAGCGTGAGAGGTTCGTCACCTCGCCGGCCACCCAGAGGTCGCTGAGGAACGGATCCTGGTCCAGCAGTTCGCCCAGGTAGTGCGAGATCTGTGCCACACCGTAGACGGACACGTTTGCTGAACTGGTGTTGCCACCCGAATAGCCCGTGGACGGCTCGGTTATGGTCTCGTTCGCACCTGAAATTACGAACGTATTGCGTTTACCTGCGCCCGGCAGGTGCGACGACGCGGCCATGGGCAGTATCCCTTCGGCTCGATCGCAGCGTAGCCGAGCGGATCTGAGGACCCTAGTCTCGATTGTCGTATCGCCCTCGTTACGACGACCGAGCATGGATGCGCTCACTAGTTCGCGGTCTAGGCGCGTTCCAGGTAATCGCCGGAGCGTGTGTCTATTTTGATCAGATCGCCCGGACCGATGAAGAGCGGCACATTCGTGGTGTGGCCGGTTTCGAGCGTGGCAGCTTTGGTTGCGCCCGACGCGGTGTCGCCCTTGATCCCCGGGTCGCTTACCGTCACGCGGAGGTTGACTGCCGCCGGCAGATCAACGCCGATCGCTTCTTCGCCAGCGTAGAGTACCTGTACCTCAGCGTTTTCGGCTAGATAGTTGAGAGCCGCGCCCACTGTGTCCTTCTCCAGTGGCGTCTGCTCGTAGGTTTCGAGATCCATGAAGTAGAGCAGTTCTCCCTCCGTGTACGAGTATTGCATCTTGCGCTGCTCGGTCCGCACTCGGTTGAACTTCGATCCGGCCTGAAACGTTTGCTCCGTCACGTGGCCGTCTCGCATATCTTTGAATCGCAGTCGGACTTGCGCCGAGCCGCGACCAACTTTGATGTGTTCCCAATCGACGATCTGCAGCAGGCGGCCGTCCATTTCCACGACGATTCCGCGCTTGAGGTCGCCGGTCGTAATCATGCTGCGTACTCCGTCCGTGCGAATTTCTATGCCGGTTGGCCTGGGAACCCTGTGTCTTCTCAGTCGATCATTCGCAGCTTGGCTGCGGTCGTGAAGTTGCGGTAGGTTCCGTTTTCAATCACACCCATGTCCTCAATTCTCACTCCGCCCCAGCCCGGTAGATAGATGCCCGGCTCCACAGTGATCACCATGCCGTCCCGGATCACGTCTTCGGAGGTCTTGCCGATCCGTGGCCTCTCATGGATCTCTAACCCCACGCCGTGGCCGAGGCCGTGGCCGAATTGTTCGCCGTAGCCGGCTTCCGCGATTAGATTGTGCGCCAACATGTGGACCTCGGTTCCGGTCATGCCAGCCTCGATGGTGGCTTCCGTTGTTTCTTGTGCTGTTAGCACGATCTCGTAGATCTCACGAAATCGCTTGGTTGGCTTCCCGAGCATGATCGTTCGTGTCATATCCGAGCAGTAACCGTCTACGACGACGCCCATGTCAATCACGACGGGTTGCCCGGCGACGATCGGTTCGTCGCGCGGATACGCGTGGGGCAGCGCACCCCAAGGTCCCCCACCGACGATCGTCGCGAACGACATCGCTTCTGCCCCGTGTTCGCGTGCGTACTTTTCGATTTCCCAGGCCAGTCGATTCTCGCTCCAGCCGGGCTCAACCCTATCCGCGGCTGCCGTAAAAGCCTCGTCACCGAGCAACACGGCTCGCTTAATCGAGGCCAGTTCGGTGGCATCTTTCACGGCTCGCAGTTTGTCCACCAGGGCCTCGGTTTGAACCAGGCTGGGTCGCTCGGGTGTTGCCATCTTGGCGATGGCGTCCCGCATCTGTTTGTGCAGCGAGACCGAGAGATGATCCGCTTCGAAACCGATCTTGATGCGATCATGGCCCGCCACCAGCGAGGGTAACCATTGGGCGAGCGGTGGTTCCTGACGGTGCAGTTCGAATTCCGGGCACTGGCGCTTCACCTGCTCCCAGTAGCGTGAGTCGGTCGAGAGCAATGCGAGGTCGGCGGAGATCAGAGCCCAGCCTGCGCTGCCGCTAAATCCCGAGATCCAACGTCGATTTGGTCCGCTGCCGATTAGCAGTGCGTCGAGCCCCGCGACTTCAAGCGTTGCCCGCAGGCTGACGAGACGGTCGCTGATGGTGCTCATCGAGAGTTCTTCGCCTCTGACCGCTGTTCAGCACTGTTTCGGGTTTATGTCGTTGAGCAGGGTCCACCCGCCAAGAGCTTAAGTCGACGTGTTCTCGTGCAGCATACCGATCAGTGCATCGAGTGCTGCCAAGTAGCCGCGCCAACCCAGTCCTGTTACCACACCCGAAACGACGGGTGCTGTGACCGATGTCTTGCGGAACTCTTCTCGTCCGTAAATGTTTGAGAGGTGCACCTCAACCACGGGCCCAGGGAAGTCCGCCAACGCATCACGCAGAGCAAGCCCGTAGTGAGCCAGCGCGCCAGGGTTGATGATCATTCCGTCGGCGCTTGACTCTTCCTGCATGAAGTCGATGATCGCGCCTTCGTGATTGGACTGATACGGGCGGATCTCAGCCCGCCATTCCTCAGCTCTCTTTTGGACCAAGCCCTCGATTTCAGCCAGCGTTTGGCGCCCGTACAGTTCGGGATCGCGTTGACCGAGTTGATTCAAATTAGGCCCGGCGATCAGCAAGATCTTCATCGGCGCAGGGTTCCTCTCGAAGCTGCTGGGTGGGGCGCTATTTCAGGTTAGGGACTCTGATTTCCTTCGATGCCTGTCGCAGATCGGGGATGTGGTCATCTAGCTCCATCGCTTTTCGTCTGCCTGACGAGTTGCCTCGTTTCGCCGCTCTTCGTAACGCTCGCGCAACTGCTCGCTGACTCCGTCCAAGCCCTGGATGACAGCTGCGCGCTTTGCGGCCTCAGTCACATGGGTATAAATCTGGGTCGTTGCTACGTTGGCATGTCCCAGCAATTCCTGCACCACCCGCACATCGGCACCGCCTTCGAGCATATGAGTGGCGAATGAGTGCCGCAATACGTGGGGATGAACGTCTGGCGGCAATCCGGCGGCCAGGGCGTAACGGCGCACGGCTAGCTGGACAGCTCGCGCCGAGAGTTGTCCGCCGAAACGGTTTAGCCAGAGTGCCTCGGTACTCTTCTCGCTGATCAAGATATCGCGGCCTTGTTGTAGATAGTCAAGAACAGCGTTTCGCGCAGCCTGGCCCAGCATGACGACGCGTTCCTTATCGCCCTTGCCGCGAACCCGCAGCATGCTGTTCTCCCAGTCGATCGAGGCTAGCTTCAGCGAGACGAGCTCGCTTACTCGTAGTCCGGCTCCGTAGAGCGATTCCATAATTGCGCGATCGCGCAGCCCCACGGGAGTGTGCAGGTCGGGGGCTGCTAGGAGCGCCTCGACTTGCTCTACACTGAGGAAGTCGGGCAAGCGTTGTGGCTGACGTGGGGTTGTCGCCAGTCTGAGTGGATTGGTGGGGATCTCCTGTTGCGCGTATAGGTGCTTGAAGAAGGCTTTCACAGTGCTGCCGCGACGTCTCAGCGAGCCTGGTGCGACCTGCGTCTCTTGCAGGGCCCCCAGGTATCCACGGTACGTGGAGCGCGAAACGTCCTCGAGATCCAATCCCTGCACCCGCAACCAGTCCAGAAAATGACTTAGGTCAGAGCGGTAATTGCGGATCGTGTAGGGGGAAAGGTTGCGCTGGATGCGCAGGTACTCTAGGTAGCGCTCGAGGAATTCTTCTCCACTGGCAAGCTGATCGTCGGAAGCTATTCGGGTGATTGTTGTCACGCGGCGCCAACCTTTTCCCGCCACCGTGTGAGCGCACTCACTGTAGGCGTGTGTTTCGCCGGAGCAACGTCGCTGCGTTGAATATGACTGGGCGTTAACGATCATCGCCCTATCGCACACTATTCCGACGGCTCGAATTACTAGCCGCTTAGAGGCTGCTATGCGGCTGAGTCTCGGAGAATGGTTGATAGGATGCGTTTGCTCTTCACCTGGCTGGCTAGTCGATTTTCTTCACGCTCCCCTTGCCGGCCTTGCGGGTCCTCTTCTTCTTTTTGGCTGCCTTGCGTGTCGACCGTTTGGCCGTATTCTTTGCCACGCTTTTGCGCTTCCGTTTCGGGGCCGCAGCTCGTTCCGCGATGAGGTCCAGAGCGGCTTCGATCGAGACCTGTTCCGGATCCGCCTCACGAGGTAGACTGGCGTTCGTCTCACCATCTGTCGCGTAAGGACCCCAGCGCCCTTCCAAGACACGAACTGTTTTCCCGTCCGGCGACTTGCCAAGGTCCTTCAGGACCTTGCTGCCGCTGCGTCGGCGGAAGCTCTTCGGTTCTGCAAGTAATTCCAGGCCGCGCGGGAGTTCTATTGTATAGACATCGTCTAGATCGCCCAGAGAACGGGTTTCCGCTCCACTCTTGATATAGGGACCGTAACGGCCCGTCATCGCTATCACCTCGTCGCCGCTCTCTGGGTTAACGCCGAGATTGCGCGGTACGGATAGCCAGAGCAACGCATCTTCCAAGGTCACGGCGTCCAGCGGTTCATCCTGTGGTACGGAGGCCCGCTTGGGCATGTCCGCCTTCTTTACTTTCGTGCCCGGCTCCGGGTTTGACCCCAGCTGAACATATGGACCAAAGCGGCCGCTCTGCAGTAGGACAATCAACTTGGTCTCTGGGTCGTGGCCCAGTTCGCGGGGTCCCTCCTGCTTCGCATCTAGCAACTTCGTGGCGTCGCTGACTGACAGATCCGCAGGGGCCTGGTCTGGTGCCAGCGAAACTGTATTGCCCGCACCGCCTTCGCCGCGTTGTAAGTATGGGCCATAGCGTCCGATCCGTACGAACACTGGTCGCCCCTCCGCGTCGTCGCCGACCGGCAGCATCGGGAAATCAATCGTGGGTGTCTCTTCCTCGATCCGGTCCACGAGCCCGGCATTCCCTCCCTTGCCGCTATAGACCGCGGCTAGATGTTCCTCTGACTCGGTCTCGCCTCGGGAGATCGCGTCCAGAGTCTCCTCCATCTGTGCGGTGAAGCGTGGCTCCACTAGGTCGCCGAAGTGTTTCTCCAGTAATTCGACTACGGCGATGCCAAGGAACGTCGGTACCAATGCATTGCCCTGCTTGAAGGCGTAACGCCGTTCCACGATGGTGCCCAGGATTGAGGCATAGGTACTTGGCCGCCCGAGCCCCTCTTCCTCCAGCTTGCGGACCAAGCTCGCCTCCGTGAAGCGGGCTGGGGGCTGCGTTTCGTGGCGTTTCGGTTCCAGCGACTGCGGTTGCACCACCTCGCCCACCTCGACACTGGGTAGCAGCCGTTCGTCGCCGATATCGCTGCCATCCGACTCCGGCGCATCCGTGCCCTCTTGGTAGGCGCGAAGGAATCCGGCGAAGACCACGCGCGAGCCGCGCGCCTCGAAGATTGCTGGATGGTCCACATCTTCCAGCGGTACCTCGATCTCTACGACAGTTCTTTCGAGTTGGGCGTTCTTCATCTGACTGGCCAGCGTGCGCTGCCAGATCAGCTCATAGAGCCGGTGCTGGTCGCGGCTGAGGATGTTACGCAGGGACTCTGGCCGGCGCTTCAAACTCGTTGGCCGAATCGCTTCGTGGGCCTCCTGTGCGTTGCGGGTCTTGGTGTGGTAGGTGCGAGGCCCCTCGCTGAACGCACTGTCGTAGAGATTTCTGATCACCGACTGGGCTTCACCTAGCGCTCCTTGTGAGAGCGTGACCGAATCGGTGCGCATGTACGTGATCAGACCCTCTCGTTCGGCACCCAGGTCGATCCCTTCGTAGAGGCTTTGAGCGACAGACATCGTGCGCCGGGCGCTGAATCCGAGCTTGCGATTGGCGTCCTGTTGTAGCGTTGATGTTGTGAAGGGCGGTGACGGCCGTCGAGTCGACGGTGAGGCCGACACTTTCGTTACTGTCCAGGGTTTCGCTGTACGCAGCCGCTCCACCACACCGTCAATCTCATCGTCGGCGAGTACTCGCACACCATCGGCACTGAGCAGGCCGGTCGTGGAATCGAAGTCGCGTCCTGCTGGTAGGCGCTTGGTGCCCAGGCGGCGTAGCGTTGCTGGTAACGAACCACGTTCGGTACGCAACAGCGCTTCGGCATCCCAGTAGGTGGCTTGGTGGAAGGCAGCTCGCTCGCGCTCGCGTTGTACCAGTAGCCGGATCCCCACGCTCTGCACGCGGCCAGCCGATAGTCCGACTTGGACCTTGCGCCAGAGCACCGGTGACAAGCTGTAGCCGTACAGTCGATCCAGAATACGGCGGGTTTCCTGTGCATCGACGAGATTACGGTCGATCTCGCGCGGCGATCGCAGCGCTTCCTCGATGGCGTCTTTGGTCACCTCATGGAAGACGATGCGCTCTACCGGTACATTGGGCTTCAGCATCTCGATGAGGTGCCAACCGATCGCTTCACCCTCACGATCTTCATCCGTGGCCACCAGCAATTTATCGGCGTTTTTCAGTTCGCGTCGCAGACGCTTGACGTGAGCCGCCTTCTCGTCGGGAACGATGTAGATCGGTTTGAATCCCTCGTCCACATTGACGCCGAGCTCAGCCCACGGTTTATCCTTGATCTCGGCGGGTCGCTCTTGAGCGTTTCCGGGCAGGTCTCTCACATGCCCGTAAGAGGCGTCGACAACGTATTCGTTGCCCAAGAACCGGCCGATCGTTTCGGCTTTGGCAGGCGATTCGACGATCACCAGTTGTTTCTTCAGACTCGCACGTTTGGTGGGAGCTTGCCTTTTCGGCGTCTTTTCGGAAACAGCTTTTGGTGCGTTGACCTGTGGTTGTTCAGTTTCGGACATATTTCATCAGGCCCACTTCGCGGACAAATCCTCGCAATTCGAGCATAGCCAGCGTGCAGGCCATGGTCGCAACGGGCAAGCCAGCACGTCGCACCGGCTTGTTAATATGACGCGGCACGCAGGGCTAATATTGCGGCATTGTGGTCGCGGTCTTGTCTTTGGGGATTAACTCAGCAGCTTGAACCTGGCCGCTCATTCGGTTTTGCCTATTTCCGTTGGATCAGGGCGTTCGTGGCAGCGCTTATTGGAGATGGTCCCCTCCGCCCCCCCCGGAGGGGGGTCTGCAAGTCGGTACTTTGGGTCTTTCTGGTTGCTCGCATTGGGCCAAAGTACTCCTCCGAAATTTCACCTGTGTGCCAACTGCTAGTTGAGACCAGGCTTGATTACCGCACTGGGAGAATGCGCCCCCAGGTTTGTCTCTTCCCACGTATTCGGAATTCTTCGTCGGCTACGTGGATTCCGCTTTGACCCCATCCAGAGTTGGCTCGAATCTTGCTCGAACCCGCAAAATGCGCCTGCCCGCCATGTGTGTGACCTCTAGGTACATGGCTCCCGACAGCACCGTGTCACCCAACTCCGGAATCTTCCCCAGTCGGTCGAACACGTACCCACCCACGGTTTCAGATTCGCCATCTGTTGGTCTTTTTCCGAATAACTCCTCCAGGGCGTCCAACGACGCCCGTCCATCCACGATCGCCTCCTGCTCGCTGAGCCGCACAATGGGAGCGGCAGAGAACCGATCGTATTCATCTTCGATCTCGCCCACGATCTCCTCTAGTACATCCTCGATTGTGACCAACCCGGCTGTGCCGCCGTATTCGTCAATCACGATCGCCATGTGCACACGCAGCGCCCGAAACTCGGCAAGCAGCTCATCCAAGAGTTTTGCCTCGGGCACTAGGAGTGGCGTTCGCATCAGCGAGCGAAGGGAAGATTCGCGCCCGGCTTGGAGATCGGCCAGGACATCCTTGGCGTACTGAATCCCATCCACCTTGTCGATGTTCTCCTCGAACACGGGCATGCGGCTTAGCCCACTTTCTACTACGAGCAGTGCTGCCTCGGTGGGCGCCGTTTCGATGTCCAGCGTCACCATGTCCGGGCGCGGTATCATTGCCTCTCGCACGGACATCTCGCCAATCTCGAT